>DAIMIK010000071.1:0-11952 GCA_036722795.1 Acidimicrobiales bacterium
CGAGTCCACCCGGCCCACCACCCACTCCGACCCCACCTTCGAGGTCAACGGCTCGGTGTTCTACTGCGTGGCCAACATGCCCGGCGCGGTGCCCCATTCGTCCACCCATGCCCTGGTCAACGCCACACTGCCCTACGTCCTCAACATCGCCAACCACGGGTGGCGCGATGCGGTGCGGCTCGACCCGGCCCTGGCCGAGGGGGTCAACGTCGTCGAGGGCACCGTGGTCTACGAGCCGGTGGCGGCCGCCCACGGGATGGCCTCCAAGCCGCTCGCCTCTGTCCTCAGCTGATCGGGCCGTGCCGCGTGCATCGGTCCGGACTAGGCCAGGTCCCGCCACGGGATCGAACCTGGAGCCGGGTTCCCTCCGGACAGGTGGGCGGGGGGCCGGATGCCGGCCCGCAGGGTGGGGTCGTCCACCGGGTCCAACCGGACGGTGCACAGGGGGATCTCGCCGGCCCAGACATCGAGGTCGGCATCGGGCCCGTCGCCGTCGTCGGGCGGTCCCTGGCGGATCTTGACCGAAGCCTCGTCGAGCGCCAGCCGCAGCACGGTGGTGGCAGTCAGCTCCTTGGCCGACGGGGACCGCGCGTACTCCCACTGGCCGGGCGCGGTCTGGTCGCTGATGGCCCGCAGTCCCTCCAGCTTCCCGCCCGGGTCGCCCACGACCTCGGCAATCCCGTAGATCATGGCGCACCGGTAGTTGACGGAGTGCTCGAAGAGCGACCGGGCCAGCACCAGGCCGTCGACGTGGGTCACCGTCACGCACACCGGCGCGGCCACCCTGGCCGCCCGCAGGCTGCGGCTGGCCGCCGAGCCGTGGAGGAAGAGGTGGCCGCCGGACCGGCCGTAGGTGGTGGGGACCACCATCGGCCAGTCGTCGATGACGAGCCCGAGATGGCAGACGAACCCTCCGTCGAGGATGGCGTGGAGGTCGGTCGTCCGGTGGGATCCCTGCTCGGGCAGGCGCCGGAGGCGGGTCCGGTCGCCCACCGCCATCTGTTCGGCCCCGTCGGGCGGACTGGTCGCCGGCATGGGACGATTGTCGCACGTACCCGTCGCCGGCCGGTGGGGAGCACCCGGCCCGGCCCACCTCGGGCGCGGCGAACGTAACGCACGGCGAGGCCCGGTCGGCTCGCACCGCATGCCGGCGACAACCCGCACGATGAGGAGACGGACCCCTCGAGGAGAGTCACCCAGTGAAGCAGATCGGAACATCAGTCGAAGGAGCCCAGGCGCGAACGACACCGGTCTTCGACCCCGCAACCGGCGGGCAGACGGGCGAGGTGGTCGTGGCCTCCCGACGCGACGTCGACCTGGCCGTGACCGCAGCGGCCGAGGCGTGGACCGAGTGGCGCGACACGTCGCTGACCGCACGGACTCGGATCCTCTTCGCCTTCCGTGAGCTCACCGACCGGCACCGCGATGACCTGGCCCGGCTGATCACGGCCGAGCACGGCAAGGTGCTCGAGGATGCCCGCGGCGAGGTGGCCCGGGGCATCGAGGTGGTGGAGTTCGCCTGCGGCATCCCCCACCTGCTGAAGGGCGAGTTCTCCGAGGACGTGTCCACCGGCGTCGACGCGTCGTCGATGCGCCAGCCCCTGGGCGTGGTGGCCGGCATCACCCCGTTCAACTTCCCGGTGATGGTGCCCATGTGGATGTACCCGGTGGCCATCGCCGCGGGCAACGCCTTCATCCTCAAGCCCTCCGAGCGCGATCCGTCGCCGTCGCTTCTGATCGCCGACCTGTGGCGTGAGGCCGGGCTGCCCGACGGGGTGTTCACCGTGCTCAACGGCGACGCCGAGGCCGTCAACGCACTCCTCGACCATCCGGGCGTGGCCGCCGTCTCGTTCGTGGGCTCCACGCCGGTCGCCCGCCACGTGTTCGAGCGGGCCACTGCCTCCCGAAAGCGGGCCCAGGCCCTGGGCGGTGCCAAGAACCACGCCGTGGTCATGGGCGACGCCGACCTGGGCTCCACCGCCGACGCGCTGATCGCCGCCGGGTACGGCTCGGCCGGTGAGCGGTGCATGGCCATCTCCGCCGTGGTCGTGGTGGGGGACGGGGACCCGCTGGTGCACGCCCTGCGCGACCGGGCCCTGGCGCTGACCACCGGGCCGGGCACCGACCCGGCCTCGGACATGGGCCCACTGATCACCGAGGTCCATCGCGACCGGGTCGCCGGATACCTCGACTCTGCCGAATCCGAGGGGGCCGACGTCGTGGTGGACGGCCGGGAGGTGAAGGTCCCCGGCTGCGACGACGGGTTCTTCCTCGGGCCCAGCCTGGTCGATCGGGTGTCACCGTCGATGCAGGTCTACCGGGACGAGATCTTCGGACCGGTGCTGTCGGTGCTCCGGGTCGACACCCTCGAGGAGGCCATCGACCTGGTGAACGCCAATCCCTACGGCAACGGGACGGCGATCTTCACCCGGGACGGGAATGCCGCCCGGCGGTTCCGTCGCGACGTGCAGGTCGGGATGGTGGGGATCAACGTCGCCATCCCGGTGCCCATGGCCTACTACTCGTTCGGCGGGTGGAAGCAGTCGCTGTTCGGCGACGCCCACGTGCACGGCCTGGAGGGCATCCGCTTCAACACCCGCCTGAAGTCGGTCACCACCCGGTGGCCGGCGGTGCCGTCCGCGTCCGCCGACGCCGGTCCGATCGAGCTGCACTTCCCCTCCGGCGACAAACGCTGAGGGTCCGCCCAGCGGAGGGACTGCACAGATGCGCATCGACAGTGGTGGGGTGGAGATCGAATTCGAGGTCACCGGCCAAGGGCGTCCGGCGCTGCTGCTCCACGGCTTTCCGGATTCGGGCCGGTTGTGGCGCCACCAGGCGCCGGTGCTGGCCGAGGCCGGGTACAAGGTCATCGTGCCAGACCTCCGGGGGTTCGGGTCCTCGGGGAGGCCGACCGACGTCGGGGCCTACGCCCTGTGGACGGCGGGTGGCGACATCCTCGCCGTCCTCGACCACCTGGGCGTCGAGCGGGCCCACGTGGTGGGCCACGACTTCGGTGCGGCGCTGGCCTGGTACCTGGGCATCCTGAATCCCGAACGGGTGGACCATCTGGTGGCCCTGTCCGTCGGGCACCCGTCGTCCTTCCGCTCCGCCGGGCTCGAACAGCTCGAGAAGTCCTGGTACATGTTGCTGTACCAGTTCGAGGGCGTGGCCGAGCGGTGGCTCTCCGATGACTCGTGGGCCAACTTCCGGGCCTGGTCGAACCACCCCGATGCCGACGCGGTGATCGCCGATCTCGAGCGCGACGGTGCACTCACCTCGGCGCTCAACTGGTACCGGGCGAACGTACCCCCCGAGGCCCTCCTCGGCCCGCCGATGGAGCTGCCGCTGGTCGAGGCGCCGACCTTGGGCGTGTGGAGCACGGGGGACTTCGCTCTCACCGAGCGGCAGATGAGCGGATCCTCCGCCCACGTGGCCGGGCCCTGGCACTACGAGCGGATGGAGGGGCCGGGGCACTGGTTCCCGCTCGAGGCGCCCGACGAGGTCAGCCGCCTCCTCCTCGACTTCCTCCCGCGCTGACGCCGGGCCACGCCTCCGCCCGCGATGCCGTTTCCGGCGGAAGGCACCGGTAGCATTGACGGGGTGAGCTCATCCCTTGATGCCGCAACCCGGTCCCTCACCGTCGACGTCGACGGCCCGGTGCACTACGTGGACATGGGAGGGCCGGCCGACGGTCCGCTCGTGGTCGCCGTGCACGGCCTGGGCGGCTCCCACGTCAACTGGTCGGCGGTCGCCCCTCTCCTGACCCAGAGGTCGCGCCTGTTGGCCCTCGACCTGGTGGGGCACGGGCTGACCCCGATCGAGGGACGGACCCCGGACATCGAAGGGCACCGCCGCCTGCTGAGCGGGTTCCTCCATGCGGTGGGCGGTTCGCCGGCCATCCTGGTCGGCAACTCGATGGGTGGCCTGGTGTCCGCGTTGCAGGCAGCCACGGAGCCCGAGACGGTCGCCGGCCTGGTGCTCGTCGACCCCGCCCTGCCCACCGGCCGCCCGGCACTGGTCCATCCGAGGGTCGTTGTCAACTTCGCCCTGTGCGCGGTGCCCGGCGTGGGGGAGCACTTCCTGGCCCGGAGGCGTCGGCGGACGACGGCGGAGCAGAGCGTGAACCGGGTGCTCGGCGTCTGCTGCGTCGACCGCTCCCGGGTCCCTGCCGACGTCGTCGCCGCCCACGTGGCCCTGACCGAGCACATCGACCGCGCCCGCGGCGATGCCTCCTATCTGCACTCGGCCCGGTCGCTCTCCCAATTGATGGCCAGGCCGACGGCGACCATCCGACGGCTCGGCGACCTCGACCAACCCGTCCTCCTGCTGCACGGGGCGCGCGACGTGCTCATCCCCCTTTCCGCCGCCCGCCGCATGAGCGCCGCTCATCCCGACTGGCGGTTTGAGGTCGCGCCGGACATCGGCCACGTCCCCATGCTCGAGGCCCCCGAGTGGACCAGCGACACGATCGGGGACTGGCTGGATCACCAGGGGAGTGCGGCGGCGGTCCGGGCGTCCCCCTCGGAGCACTCCGCCGGCACCGTGCGGGCGGCCACCGAGGGCACCCTCAGTTGACCTGGCGGTCGAGTCCCTCCCAGTAGGGCTGCCGCAGCCTGAACTTCTGCAGCTTGCCGGTGGCGGTGCGGGGGAGATCCACCCGGAGCTCGACCTGCTTGGGGCACTTGTAGCCGGCCAGCACCGTCCGGCAGTGGGTGATGACGACCTCCTCGGTGAGCTCCACTCCGTCGGATGCCACGACCAGGGCAACGACCATCTCCCCCCACGTCTCGTGGGGAATCCCGATGACCGCCACCTCGGCCACCCCGTCGAGGGAGAAGATGGCATCCTCGACCTCGATGGAAGAGACGTTCTCCCCGCCGGTGATGATGACGTCCTTCTTCCGGTCGAGGATGCTCAGGTACCCTTCGTCGTCCACCACGCCGCCGTCGCCCGTGTGGAACCACCCACCCGCCAGGGCCGCATCGGTCTCTGCCGGTTGCTCCCAGTAGCCCTCCATCACCGTGTTGCTCCGGGCCAGCACCTCGCCGTTGCGGTCGACACGCAGCTGGGTGCCCACCGCCGGCGCCCCGGCGCGCATCAACATGCGGGCGCGGTCTGCCGTGGGCAGGTCGTCCCACTCCGACCGGCCCCGGTTGATGGTGAGGAGCGGAGCGGTCTCGGTGAGCCCGTAGATCTGGATGAACTCCCATCCGAGCTCGGACTCGATCCGCTCGATGGTGCGGCTGGGCGGCGGGGCGCCCGCCACCACCACCCTCATGGTGCCCCTGCCGGGAAGGGCCCCCTCCCAGTCGGGCAGCGCGTCGAGGACGGCGTTGACCACGGCGGGGGCAGCGCACAGCAGCGTGACCCCGTGGCCCTCGACCCTGTGCAGGATCTCGGCGCCGTCGACCTTGCGCAGCACCACCTGGGAGCAGCCCATGGCGGTGGTCGACCACGGCATGCCCCAGCCGTTGGCGTGGAACATGGGAAGGGTGTGGAGGTAGACGTCCCGGTCGGAGATCTGGAGGTGCCACCCGAAGGCGGCCGCATTGACCCAGTTGTTCCGGTGGGTGAGCTGCACGCCCTTTGGCCGGGCCGTGGTGCCCGAGGTGTAGTTGATGGTGGCCGTGGCCTGCTCGTCCGCCTCCCATGCCCGGGGCTCGGCGTCGGTGGGGTAGAGCTCCTGGTCGCTCTCGGCACCGAGCACGAAGCGGTGCGGGGCGTCGATTCCCGACAGCGCGTGCTCCAGCTCGGGATCGACGAGCAGCACCGAGGCACCGGAGTGCTCCACGATGTAGGCGACCTCGGCGGCGGCCAGGCGGAAGTTGACGGGGACCAGGATGCGGCCCCATCCGGACACCCCGTAGAACGAGGTCAACAGGCGGGACGAGTTCTGGGAGACGATGGCCACCCGCTCACCGGGGCCTACCCCGAGCCGGTCGAGGCCGGCGGCCTGGGCGCGGGCCCTGTCCGCCATGTCGGCGAAGGTCAGCGGACCCCACGCCTCGGCGGGCTGGTCCGGCTCGTCGACCAGGCCTACCCTCTCGGGATAGGTGGCCTCGGCGCGGTCGAGAAAGTCTCGGACGTTGAACTGGACGATCATCGATTCCCCCCTCGTCAGCCGGGACCGGCACTCCTATTGAACCAAATCGTGGCCCCGGCCGGGTGATCGGACCGGGGGGCGGGCCGACCGGTGGGCCCGCCGGCCTCGCTAGAGTGCGACCCATGGCTGCCCCCCGAGTCGCCGTGGGACCCCGCGCCTCCACGTACGCCACCGACGCGGTGGTCGCCGGCGGGGGTTCGGTGGTGGATGTGTCTGACGCTCCGGACGCCCTGGTGTGGCTCGATCCGGCGGACGTCTCCGGACTGGCCGGGCGATTGGCGGAGGCCCCCGCGGTCCGGTGGGTGCAGCTGCCCTTCGCCGGCGTGGAGCGGGTGGCCGAGTTCGGGCTGCTCGACCGCAGCCGCATCTGGACCTGTGCCAAGGGCTCTTACGCGGAACCGGTGGCGGAGCACGCGTTGGCCCTGGGGTTGGCCGGCCTCCGGCATCTCCCCACCCGCATCGGGGCGCGCTCGTGGGGGGTGCCGGCCGGGACCAGCCTCTTCGACCAGCGGGTGACCATCCTGGGCGGGGGTGGCATCGCCGACGTGCTGGTGGACATGCTCGCACCCTTCCGGGTCGAGGTCACCGTGGTCCGCCGCCGGGCCGAGCCACTGCCCGGCGCCGCCCGCACCGTCCCGGTCGCCGAGCTCGCCGACGTGCTGCCCGGGTCGTTGCTGGTCATCCTGGCGCTGGCGCTCACCCCCGAGACGACCGGCATCATCGGGGCTCCGGAGCTGGCCCTCATGGACCCTTCGTCGTGGCTGGTCAACGTGGCCCGCGGTCGGCATGTCGACACCGGGGCGCTCGTGACCGCCCTGGAGGACGGGTCGATCGCCGGAGCGGCCCTCGACGTCACCGACCCCGAGCCGCTGCCCGACGGCCATCCGCTGTGGGACCTGTCCAACTGCATCATCACCCCGCACACGGCCGACACCATCGAGATGGTGCTGCCGCTGCTGGCCGAGCGCATCCGCACCAACGTGTCGCTGTTCGCGGTGGGCGAGACCCTGGTCGGCCTCGTGGACCCGGAGGCCGGGTACTGAGCAGTCCTTCCAACGAAGGTAACCTGCTCTGACCTGGGACGGAGACCTGATGGGGCCGGTCGGAACCTCGAAGTGTCACACCCGCGGCCGATGATGACCGGGAAACGGAATCCACCCCCGGAACGCCGAACCCAGGAGGCCACGCAATGCCGATCGACCCCGTTCCCTCTCTGCATGCGTTCACCATCGACTGCGCCGACTGCCGGCACCGGCAGACCTCGGTCTGTGACGACTGCGTGGTCTCCTTCATCGTCGGGCGTGCGCCTGACGATGCCATTGTCATCGACGCCGATGAGGCCCGCGCCGTCCGCCTGCTCGAACAGGCCGGACTGGTTCCGGGCAGCCGGCATTCCCGGCAGGTGGGCTGACCCCGCGGTCGGACAGCGTCGGCAGCCGTCCGGAGAGGCACTGTGTCCGGACAGCCTGCTGCGTCGTGCAACCATGGAGTGTGCCCCGCGCAGCCGTCTCCCACCCGCGGCGTCAGGTGCCGACGGACCAGACCGATGAACTGAGTCATGAACTGGTGCAGCTCGGCCTGCGTGGTGGCCTGTCGGCAGTGGGCATCGCCCTGGCTGAACCCTTCGAGGACACCCGGGCCGACCTCGTCGAGCGGAAACGGCGCGGGCTCCACGGGGGGATGCAGTTCACCTACCGGAACCCCGACCGGTCGACCGACCCGCAACGGATCCTCCCGGGCGCCCGATCACTGGTTGTCGGTGCCTGGAGCTACCGGGAGGGGGAGCGGGGCGACGGATGGGTCCCCTCTTCCTCCCGCCCGGTCGGCCGTGTCGCCCGCTATGCGCGCCGCGACCACTACGCAGCACTGCGGGAGGCGCTGGGCCCGATCGCCAATCACCTGAAGGAACGGGGATGGCGTGCCACGGTCGTCTGCGACGACAACGCCCTGGTGGACCGGGCGGCGGCCCATCGTGCCGGCCTCGGGTGGTTCGGGAAGAACTCCCTCGTCCTGTTGCCCGGCCTCGGTTCGTGGTTCGTGCTGGGGAGCGTGGTCACCGACGCGCCGTTGCAGGGTGCTCCGCCACCGGTGCCTGCTCCCCACGGCGAAGGGTGCGGGAGTTGCTCGCAGTGCCTGCAGGCGTGCCCGACGGGTGCCCTGGTGGCGCCCGGCGTGCTCGATGCCCGCCGCTGTCTTGCCTGGCTGGTGCAGGCGCCCGGCTCGTTCCCCGAGGAGCACCGGGAGGCACTGGGCGACCGCATCTACGGATGCGACGAGTGCCAACAGGTCTGCCCCGTCAATCGGCTCGCCCACCGGAGGGACCCGCCCCTTCCGGCGCCGCCCGACAGCGAGCCGGCGGTCGACCTGCTCGACCTGCTCCGGGCCTCGGACGAGGAGCTGCTGGCCGCACACGGCCGGTGGTACATCCCGGGACGGGATCCGCGCTACCTGCGGAGGAATGCGCTTGTCGCCCTGGGGAACGTCGGCGACGGCCGGGACCCGGAGACCGAACAGGTACTGGGGCACTGGCTCGGCGCGGACGATCCGCTGGTCGTCGAGCACGCCCGGTGGGCCGCGCTGCGGTTGGGCCGCGGGGACCTGGTGGTGCCGTAGTGACCCATCTGCTGGTTACCAACGACTTCCCACCAAAGGTGGGGGGCATCCAGGCCTATCTCTGGGAGCTGTGGAGGAGGTTCGACCCGGAGACCTTCGTGGTGTTGACCGCACAGTCCCACCCCGATGCTCTGGCCTTCGATCGGGAGCAGGCGGCCCGGGGCATCAGGATCGAGCGGGTGGCCGGCCGGATCCTGGTCCCCACCCCGCAGTTGGCCCACCGCATCCGCGAGACGGCCCGGCGGGTCGGCGCCGGCCTGGCGGTCATCGACCCGGCCTTTCCGCTCGGTGTGGTGGGTCCCCGCTTGGGCCTCCCCTATGCGGTCCTGCTCCACGGGGCAGAGGTGGCCATCCCCGGGCGACTGCCGGCCGGTCGCGAGCTGCTCGCCCACGTGCTGCGCCGCAGCTCCCTGGTGGTCTCGGCCGGCGGGTACCCGGCGGCCGAGGCGTCCCGGGCCCTCCGCGGAAGGGGCGTGCCGCCCGTGGTGGAGATCCCCCCCGGGGTCGACCTCGACCGTTTCCGGCCACTCTCCCCGACGGAGCGCAGCGAGGCCCGCCGCGACCTGGGGCTCCCGGCCGACGGCCCCCTTGTGGTCAGTGTCAGCCGGCTGGTGCCGCGCAAGGGGATGGACGTCCTGGTCGACGCCGCTGTCCTCCTGCGGGCCGATCTGCCCGACCTGACCGTGGCCATCGCCGGCCGGGGCCGCGACTCGGACCGGCTGGCCGGGCGGATCGCTGAGCACGGGGCACCGGTGCGGCTCCTCGGTGGCGTCGCCGATTCCGACCTCCCCCGGCTGGTGGGCGCAGCCGACGTGTTCGCCATGCTCTGCCGCAACCGGTGGCTGGGTCTCGAGCAGGAGGGCTTCGGCATCGTGTTCCTCGAGGCGGCTGCGGCGGGCGTGCCCCAGGTGGCCGGGGCCTCCGGGGGAGCCGGTGAGGCCGTGGTGGACGGGGAGACGGGCCTGGTGGTGCGCCGGCCGACGGACGTGCACGCCATCGCCGGTGCCCTGGCCCGCCTCCTCGGGGACCGGGCGCTGCGCACGGAGATGGGGGCGGCATCCCGGCGGCGTGCCGAGGCATCCTTCGACTACGACCAACTCGCCCCTAGGCTGGCCGCGTCGCTCGCCGACGTGGGAGGCTGAGGATCTGCGAGGCCAGAGCAACCGAGTCGAGAAGGAGGGCCGAACGTGGCGGAACAAGCCACTGAGCGAGTGGTCATATCGGCCACACCGGACCGATGCTTTGCGGTCAGTGCCGACCTCGGCGCGTACCCCCGGTGGGCCGCGGACATCAAAGAGGTCATTGTCGACGCCCGCGACGGGCAGGGCCGTCCCCAGCTGGTGACCTTCCGCGCCGCAGCGTTCGGCCGCAGCACCAACTACACCCTCTCCTACGACTACAGCCAGGCACCGAACGTGCTGGCCTGGGTGCTGATCGAGGGCGACATCACCTCCAAGCTGGACGGCTGCTACGTGTTCGAGCCCACCGGCGACGGGAGCACCGAGGTCACCTACCACCTCGAGGTGGAGCTGAAGGTGCCGTTGCCGGGCTTCATCAAGATGCGCGCTCAGAGCCGCATCATGTCCATCGCCCTCCGCGACCTGAAGGCCCGGGTCGAGTCGACGGCGTGAGGGGGCGCGCTTCACCGGCCGGGCGGTCGCGGGCATGAGAGTCGGCATCACCCTTCCCCAGTTCCGTGACGAGGCGGACACCGCGCTGGAGGCGGCCCGCCGGGCGGAGTCACTGGGCATCGACGGCGTCTTCTGCTTCGACCACCTGTGGCCGATGGGGCAGCCGGGACGACCGGCGCTGTCGTCGGGCCCGCTCCTCGGCGCCCTGGCCGCATCGACCGCGACCATCTCCCTGGGGACACTGGTGGCCCGCATCGGCCTGGTCCCCGACGAGGTGCTGGTGGAGGTGCTCTGCAGCGTGCACGAGCTCAGCGGCGGCCGGTTCATCGCCGGCATCGGGACCGGCGACCACTTGAGCCGCGACGAGAACGATGCCTACGGGCTGCCCTTCGACCCGGCCGACGAACGGCGGGCGCGGCTGGTCGCGGTGGCCACGGAGGTGACGGGCCGGGGCATTCCGGTTTGGGTCGGGGGTGGACTGCCCAAGACGGTGGAGCTGGCCCGGACCGTCGGGGCGGCGGTCAACTTGTGGCAAGGGGATCCCCTCCGGGTGGCAGAACTGACCGCCGTCGGCATGGAGGTCACCTGGGGGGGACCGGCGGGGGAGTCAGGCTCCGAGGCCACGGAGCGGCTCTCCGAGGTGGCACGGGCTGGTGCCACCTGGGCCGTGTGCGCCTGGCCCGACTCGCTCGAGGTGATCGCCGAGGCGGCCGAAGCGGTGCGGGGAACCGCACCCTGGGCGGGCCGGTGAGCCGTCGCCCCGGACCGGAGCGATGCACGGGCCCGGCGGTGTCCGGGGGGGCCGGGGCGTGGCGGTAGGCTGAGCCATGGAATTTCGCCGGATCAATGGCCTGCCACCGTATGTGTTCGCCACCATCAACGACCTCAAGGCGGACGCGCGGCGGGACGGTCGCGACGTCATCGACCTGGGGTTCGGCAACCCCGACCTCCCCTCTCCCGACGTGGCCGTGGAGAAGTTGGCCGAGGCCGCCCACAATCCGCGCAACCACCGGTACTCGGCCAGTCGGGGCATCCCGAAGATCCGCCAGGCCATCGCCGACCTCTACCTGCGCAACTTCGAGGTGGAACTCGACCCGGACACCGAGGTGGTGACGACCATCGGGGCCAAGGAGGGCCTCTCCCACTTGATGTGGGTACTGGTGGGACCGGGCGACACGGCCCTGGTGCCCTCGCCTTCCTACCCCATCCACATCTACGCGCCACTGTTCGCCGGCGCCGACATCCGCCACGTCCGCCTCGACGCCCCGGGGGACGCCACCAGCTCCAGCCCGGGGGAGGCGTTCTTCGACAACCTGATGGAGGCCTGGGAGTCGGCGTGGCCCAAGCCCCGGGTGGTGGTGCTCTCGTTCCCCCACAACCCGACCACCGAGTGCGTCGACCTGGCCTGGATGGCCCGGATCGTCGCATTCGCCCGCGAACGCGACATCGTGCTCGTCCACGACTTCGCCTACGCCGACATCGCCTTCGACGGGTACACCCCGCCGTCGATCCTCCAGGTGCCGGGGGCCAAGGACGTCGCGGTCGAGCTCTACACGATGACCAAGTCGTTCTCGATGGCCGGTTGGCGGGTCGGCTTCCTGGTCG
>DAIMIK010000072.1:0-11831 GCA_036722795.1 Acidimicrobiales bacterium
GAGTGGATGTAGATCCAGTTGTCGGGGAAGCCCCGATCCTCCGGCACCACCAGGGCGATAGTGAGGAAGTCGCGGTAGTGCAGGTCGGCGGCGGCCCGCAGGACGCTCGTGGGTACCGGGGGATCGACGATGCGGGCCAGGGCGGTGAACGGCATCGAGGAGATCACGTGGGAGGCGGGCAGGCGTTCCTCGGCCCCGGACACTGTCCCGGTGACTGTGACGGCAACCGCGGCCCCGTCCTCGATGTGCAGGGCCGTGGCCGAGGTCTCCATCCTGACCGAGCCGCCCGACTCGGTGACCTTGCCCGCACACCGCTCCCACATCATGCCCGGACCGAACTTCGGGTACTGGAACTCCTCGATGAGGCTGGTCACCTGCTTGGACTTGTCGCGGCGCTTGCCGGCCAGCGAGGAGCGGATCGGCTCCCACACTGCGTTCCACAGGGACATCCCCTTGATCCGCTGGGCGCCCCAGTCGGCCGAGAGCTCCGAGGCCGGCACACCCCACACCTTCTCGTTGTAGGTCTTGAAGAAGTGGTGGTAGAGCCGCCATCCGTAGTTAGAGACGATGTAGCCCTCGAGCGTGGTCAGGTCCTTGGGCGGGCGCACCCGGACCCACAGGAAGGACAGGCCGCAGCGGAACGCCTCGACCGCGCCGAGGTTGGAGAGGGCGTTCCCCAACTTGATGGGATAGTCGTAGTACTTCCCACCGTAGAAGATCCGGCTCATACGAGGGCGCAGGAGGAAGTCCTCGGGAGGGAGGATCTCGTGCCAGAACTCCTCCACCGGCTTGACCTTGGTGAAGAACCGGTGCCCTCCGATGTCGAAGCGCCAACCGTCACGTTCCACGGTTCGGCTGATGCCGCCCAACACGCTGTCCTCCTCCACCACGACGACCGGGTCGCCGGCCGTCGCCAGGCGATACGCCGCGGTGAGCCCTGCGGGCCCTCCGCCGATGACCACCACCGTGGTGTCGCCCCCACCGAGCGGCGCCCCCGAGTTCGTGCCGGCGCAGTGCGCGCCCGCATCGTCGGGGCTGGCCGCTCGGTCGTTGGTTGATGCCACTCGGTGTGATCCGTTCTCTCTGCTCTGCGGCGGCCCACCGGACAGGGTCCTGGCTCGTTGCGGGTGCGCTGTGGCCCAGTCGATGGTGGTTTCGATCCTGCTGTGCTGCTGTGGTCGGTGCTGCTGTGGTCGTCCGCCACCTCCGTGATGTCGCGCCCGTTGGCGCACTCCCCACCCCAGCTTCCCTCCTCCCGGTCATCGCATTGGCGACGTGGGCGGCAGTGACGTCCGGTCCGGACGGGCACGAATGCGGGAGAGGCCTCCCCCTGCGGCCCGACGGTTGCAACCGGGCCGAGTACCCGCCTCCCACGGGTCTGAGACGGCGGGCCACCCGATGAGGACGCCTCCGGTGATGCGCTGCGCTGGTGAAGGATAGTTGCTCATCCTGCCTACCGGGGGAAGGCTCGCCCGCCGCACCTACGGCACCACCGCCCCGCTGAACGCCAGGAACGCGTACCCGACCATCGTCGCCCCTGCGGCCACCAGGACGGCCGATTCGACCCACCGCCGTGCGGTGAGGGTCGATGCGGCCACCACCAGGGGGAAGGCCCCCAGGGCATACCGCTCGAACGAATCGAGGTTCGATGTGGTCAGCGACACCGCAAGCACGGCGGCGGCAAAGGCCGCATAGGACAGAGGGAGCCTGCGGAAGGCCACCACCAGGAGCACCGCGCAGAGGACAACCCATGGGACGTGCAGGGCGCTGCCCACATGATGGCCGTGGACCACGGACACCGCGTTGTGCCACATGGCGGCGAGCGGAGAGGTGATCGGGCCTCTGTGTCCACCCTGCTGCTGCACCCGGAACGGCAGCCACGGGTCACCGAATTGCGCATCGACCCAGGCCAGGTAGGCGCCGGCCCCGGCCAACGGCGCCACGAGGGCTGCCCCACGGGCGGCCCATCCCCCGTTGGTGGGCGTGGTCCGCCTGCTCTGGAGCACCTCCACGAGCACCGGCACCACCAACAGCACCCCGACCGGTCGGACGGCGCCCGCAACGAGCCCGGCCGCAGCTGCCCACCACCAGCGACGGGTCCGGGCCGCCAGCACGGTTACCACCGAACAGAGCAGCAACGACGTGTCGGCATACCCGAGGACCAATGAGTACGCCGAGGGAGCCAACGCCAGGAGCCACACCGATCGGCGGGCCAGCGCCGGGTCGCCCCGGTCCCGGCGGACCAGGACCAACAGCGCGGCCATGGCGGCGAGGGCGCACAGGTTGGAGATCAGCAACAAGGCCGTTCCGACACCGAGTCCCGGGATCCACCCGAGGACGCGGGCTGCCATGGGGTATGCCGGGAAGAAGCGCACGGACTGCAGGCCGGAGGCCGCGTAGCCGTGGCCGGCGATCGACTCGTACCAGCCACCGTCCCACGCCAGCAGGCCCTGGTGGAGCTGGAGGTCGGCCCGGTCGGAGCGCGCCACGACGTGGGGGTAGGTCCAGTGGGCGAGGGCCAGGCTGAACACCACCAGCACACGGGCCACGATCCAGGCCGGCAGCACGGCAAGGACGGCCCCGCCACAGGTGCGGGCCATGCCTCCCATGCCGCTGCCCGCCGGTGCGTCTGCCCCGGCGCTCTCGGCCCCGGCGGTCGGGCCCGGTGGCACCACCGGGCGCCCCGGCGGGCCCGCCTCGACCACGCGTCGTTCGCTGCCGGTCACGCCGGTCAGGGCTTGGTCGGTGTGAATTCCACCAGCCACATCGGTTGATAGAACTTGTCGGTGTTGCCGACGACCAGCTCCTTCACGCGATAGTCGCGATTCACCTGCAGCGTCTGGACGATCCCCTCGCACTTGAACCCCAAGCCCTGGTAGCCGCCCGCCCACACCACGAAGATCTGCCTGCCCGCCGCGGCGGCCCGGGACAGCACGTCCTGGGCGAAGGCAGGTGCCGAAGCAGCCCGGACCGCAGTGGCATAGTCGACCCAGTTGATCAGCTTCGGGCCGGTGCCTCGCGGGAAGGTCACCTGCTGGTAGCGGCCGGCGGGCAGGAGGCGATCGACGGCAGGGCCCAGTTGGTCCGGGCAGTAGGCCACGATGTCACCGGGCTTTGCGTTGCCGGCGATGGCCGCCGCCGCCTGGCCGGCCTGGGATCTATTGGTCGTTACGTTTGGCGCCGAACTGGCCAATCCGGCGATGACCGCCACCGCCAGGATGCCCGCCCGCACCCGCCGGTCGCGGAACACTGTCAGGCCGATGGAAACCAGGAGGATCAGCGGGATGAACACCACCGACGCATACCGGGCATCGAACGCGCTGTTGGTGACCAGGCCGCCGATGATCGCCGCCGACAGGGTCCCCGCGACTGCGATGGTCACCGGGCGACCCAGGGGGCGGGTGCGGATGTCCAGCTCGATGTGTGTGCGATCGGTGGCCAGGCCGAACAACCCCAATCCGGCGAGAGCGAAGAAGATGAGGGCGAGCGCCCGCCCCTGGCTGGTGCTGCCGCCGGCGAAGGAGGCCACGGCACTGACCATGGCGGCGAAGTTGGCCGGCGTGGCCCACGGTGTCCCCGTGTGCTGGGACTGGAACAGGAAGATCGGCACCCACGGCAGGAAGGTCAAGCACCCCACCGCTCCGGCCAGCAGTGCAGAACGCGCCCCCTGCTTCCACTCCGGACGGCCCCGCCACACCTGCCAGGCCAGCCAGACCGCGACCGTCCCGATCAGGTAGATGGACCAGTAGTGGGTGTAGAGCAACAGTCCGACCACCGCGGCCACGGCGAGGAGATTGCCGCCTCGCGGTCGGCGCAGCGCACGGTCGAGCGCCAGGAAGCCCAGGACCGTGAGCAGCACTACCAGCGAGTACATCCGGGTCTCGGTGTCGTAGCGGATGGCAAACGGTGAGGTCGCCACCAACAACATGGCAGCCCACCCGGCGGTCCGGCCTCCCAGCCGACGGCCGGCGAACCAGGCGAGGGGCACGGTCACCACGCCGATCACGCCGGCGAGGGATCGCACCGCCACATCCGAGGTGCCGAACCAACCCATCCAGACATGGAGCAGTACGTAGTACAGGGGTGGCGCACCGTCCCGCCGCAACAGCGAGGGAAGCTGGTGGAGGGGATGGCCGGCGATGTTCACCGTGAGGGCCTCGTCCAACCACAGGTCCGACTTCGTCCAGAAGCGCAGCACCAGGGACGCCAGGAGCACAAGCACCGTGGCCGCTGCGATCAGCGCGGTGGACGTCCGACCGAAGGGCGGCCCCTCGGGGTCCTCGTCCGCGGTGGACGGCTTCCGTCGGCCCCTGGCCACGCCGTTCGACGTGGAGGACCCACCGGGCGGAGCCTCTCCGGCAACCCCTGGTGCGACACGGTCCAGGGCGGACACCGCAGACCCGGTGGCGTCCGCATCTGAAGGCGGAGACGGAGCCACCGACCCCGGCCCGGTCACCGAGGAAGGTCCAGGGGGAGCTGCTTCCATGGTCCGCATGGTATCCAGCACCGCGACCCAGGTGGGATCTCGCATCGATTTCATGGACCGGGGGTCCACTTGGCGGTAACGTGCCCCACTACGGTCGCACCCGAAGCAGAGTGCATCGGTCGTATCGCAACGAGCGCAGCCGCACGCCGCCGGCGAACGGCGACGGTGAGAGCATGATGGGGGAACTCTGTGGCATCTGGTAGCGGAATGAACCGACGTGCCTTCCTGTCCCGTGGCGCAGCCACCGGCGGGGCGGTGGTGCTGGGCGCCGCCGCATCCACTGCTCTGACCGGTTGCTCATCGGGCAGCTCCGGGACCTCGAGCTCCACCGCCGCATCCGGTTCCAAGCCCGGCGTGGGGACCGGATCCCCCGTCCGTGGAGGGTCCCTGACGGTCGGGACACTCGCCGAGATCGACGGGTTCTACCCTCCGTCCAACCACTGGGACACCAACGGGTACATCTACGCCAATGCCGTCTACGACCCGTTGATGGCCGTGGCGGCCGACGGGGCCCTCGAGCCCTATCTGGCCCAGTCGATGACCGGCAACTCCACCTACGACACCTGGACCATGACGCTTCGGCCCGGCGTTAAGTTCAGCGATGGCTCCACCCTCACCTCGGCAGTGGTCAAGGCCAACTTCGACGCCCTCAAGGCATCACCCCTGACCGGCACCGCGCTCAGCCAGGTGGCATCGGTCACCACACCCGACGCCATGACCGTCGTGTACAACCTCACCGGGCCGGCCCCCACCTTCCCGGCAGGCCTCACCACCCAGGTCGGCTACGTGGTGGGCGAGGCCATGATCCAGCAGGCAGCCAGCGGTTCCGGGACGCCGACGCCGGTGGGCACGGGCCCGTTCGTCTTCTCCTCGTGGCAGCCCAACGACCACTTCACCGCCACGCGCAATCCCAACTACTGGCGGAGCGGCCTCCCCTACCTCGATCAGATCACCTTCAAGCCGATCCCCGACACCGTGCAACGCGAGGCCAGCCTCAAGACCGGTGCGGTGGACATGATCGAGTCCACGGACCCGGGGACCATCAACCGCTTCTCGGGCTCGTCCGGGTACCAACTGGTCGACAGCCGTACCGGGGTGATCGGCGAGCCGACCATGGGTTTCATCATGTTGAACACCGCAGTGGCCCCGACCAGCGACCTCCGGATCCGCCAGGCCCTGGCCAAGGGCCTCGACACGGCCCAGGTCCAGAAGATCTTCGGCGGGGGATTCGGCAAGCCGGTCAACGGGCTCTTCCTTCCCGGTTCGCCCTACTACAGCAGCACCGGCTATCCCACCTACGATCCGACCGGGGCGAAGGCCCTGGTCAGCCAGTACAAGGCCGAGCACGGGACGCCGTCGCTCCAACTCACCACCATCACCGACCCCCGCCTGGCCCAGCTGGTGCAGATCGTCCAGCAGATGTGGGACCAGGTCGGGTTCGACGTCAGCGTCAACACCGTGCAGCAGGCCAACATCATCTCCGACTTCGTGACCGGCAAGTTCCAGGCAGCGACGTCCTACCAGTTCGGGAACGTGAACCCTGACCTCAACTACGTGTGGTGGAGCACCACCACCATCTCGCCGGTGGGCGGGATCGGCCTCAACTTCACCCGGCTCGACGACCCCCAGATCGAATCGGCCATGCTGGCCGGCCGGGCCGCCACCGACCAGGCCACCCGGGTTGCCTCCTACCAGAAGGTGAACGAGCGCCTGGCCCAGGACCTGCCCTACCTGTGGATCGAGCAGTACCTGTTCTCGGAGGTGGCGCAGGACCGGGTCCAGAACTTCAACCACCCCACCCTCCCGGACGGAACGCCCCAGTACGCCTTCGACGAGGGGATCTTCGTCCCGACACAGATCTGGCTGGCCGGATAGCGGGTCGGGCAACCGGTCCGACGTCCCGAGCGCTCCATGACCAAGTACTTCATCAGGCGAGTCCTCCAGCTCATCGTCGTGGCATTCATCATCTCCGTGCTGGTGTTCCTGTTGGTACACCTACTCCCGGGAGACCCGTCGGTCACCATCCTCGGGCCCAACGACACCGCGCAGAACCGGGCCATACTGTTCCACCAGCTCGGGCTCAACAAACCTCTCTGGCAGCAGTACACGACCTGGCTGACCGCCGTGTTCAACGGAAACCTCGGCCAGTCCTACCTCAACCACGAATCGGTGACCCACATCGTGGCCACCGGAGCCCCCATCGACATCGAGCTGATCGTTATCTCCCAGGTCGTCGCCTTCGCAGTGGCCATCCCCCTGGCCCTGATCACCTCCCGGCGACCGAACCACCCGGTCGACAACGTGGCCAGCACCGGGACGTTCGGGCTCTTGGCGCTGCCGCCCTTCGTCATCGCCCCGATCATGGTGGCCGTCTTCGCCGTGGGCCTGCACTGGTTTCCGGCCACCGGCTACGTGCCCTTCACCCAGGACCCGGCCACCAACCTCCACGACATGATCCTGCCTTCGCTCGCCATCACCGCCGGGTCGATCGCCGTCTACTACCGCCTGCTCCGATCGGACCTGATCAGCACTCTCCAGGAGGACTTCATCACCATGGCCCGTTCCAAGGGCCTCTCCAGTCGACGGATCATGTGGCGCCACGCCTTCCGGCCCTCGACGTTCTCCCTTCTGGCTGCGGCCGGGGTCAACATCGGTGCACTGCTGGCCGGCACCTTCATCGTGGAGTACCTGTTCGCCATCAGCGGCCTCGGCTACTCCCTGGTCCAGGCGGTCCAGCAGCGGGACTACCTGGTCGTCCAGGGCATCTCCCTGGTAGTGGCCATCGCCTATGTGGTGCTGCAGTTCATCATCGACTTCTTGTTCACCGTCGTCGACCCGAGGGTGATCCGGGGGTGAGCGATGCCTGACGACAGCGAACTCCAGGCAAGCCGCGCCCCCGGCCAGATCCTCACCAACCGGGTCCCCGGCCAGGCCGCCGTGGACGAGATGGTGCTCTCCCGCGAGAACGAGACGCTCGAGTCCGACGACATCCTGGTCACCAAGCCGCTCGGGTTCCTGTTCTGGATGGCCGTCGGCTGGGTGGGCCTGGTCTTCCTCATGGCGGTGTTCGCCAATCTGCTGCCGCTCCCCAACCCCAACTTCCAGAACTACTCCGCCATCAACACCCCGCCGGGCATCCACCACCTGCTCGGGACCGACGACCTCGGGCGGGACCTCCTGAGCCGTCTGATCTTCGGCGCCCGTGTGTCCCTGATCGTCGGATTCGCCTCGGTGGCCATCGGCATGGCGGTCGGTGGCACCCTCGGACTGATCTCGGGATTCAAGGGCGGGGCGCTCGACACCTCGCTGAACGCCGGCTCCTTCGTCCTCCTGGCATTTCCGGCAATCGTGGCGGTCATCGCCATCGTCGCCTTCTGGGGCCAGTCACTCCTCAAGATCACGATCATCATCGGCGTGGGCACCATCCCCCTGATGTTCCGTGTGGTGAGAGCGTCAAGCCTCTCGTTCGCCAATCGCGACTTCGTCATCGCCGCTCGGACCATGGGGGCCACCACGCCTCGGATCCTGTTCCGGGAGATCCTCCCCAACGTCATCCCGGTGGCGGTGACCTTCAGCCTGATCACGGTGGCCGGGGTCATCGTCCTCGAGGGATCGCTCGCCTTCCTCGGGCTGTCGGTGGCGCTTCCCACTCCGTCGTGGGGGAACCTGATCTCCGAGGGCACCGCCAACGGCAACCTGAGCATCAACCCCTACATCATGTTGTGGCCGGCCATGGCCATGTTCCTCCTGCTCCTCTCCATCAACCTGATCGGTGACCGGATGCGCCAGCGGTTCGACATCCGGGAAGGCCTCCTGTGATCGGCCGGCGAGGCTCACGGGGCGGCAAGCCTGCCCTCGAGTTCCGTGACGTCGGGGAACCCAGCGAGCCGTTGTTGGTCGTGGACGACCTTCACACCTCATTCCGCACCGGCCGGGGAACTGTGCGCGCCGTCGACGGAGTCTCCCTGACCGTCGAGGCCGGGACGACCCTCGGGATCGTCGGGGAGTCCGGGTCGGGCAAGACCGTGCTGGCGAGGTCGATCATGGGCCTGCTCCCGGCGCGCGATGTCATAAAGAGCGGCACGGTGCACTTCGCCGGTCACGACCTGACCGCCATGGAGCCAGACCAACTCCGACAGGTCTGGGGTGCCGAACTGAGCATGATCTTCCAAGATCCGATGACCGCCCTCAACCCGGTCAAGCGAATCGGGATACAGATCACCGAGTCCCTCCGCCTCCATTTGGACATGGACCGCAAGGAGGCCGACGCCACCGCCGCCGAACTTCTGCGATCAGTAGGCATCCCGTCGCCCGAGGAACGGGTGCGGTGGTATCCCTTCCAGCTCTCGGGGGGCATGCGCCAAAGGGTGATGATCGCCATCGCCCTCGCCTGCGCACCACGTCTGGTCATGGCCGACGAGCCGACGACCGGCCTGGATGTGACCGTCCAGGCCCAGATCCTCGACCTGTTGGGCGAGCTCCAACGAGAGCGCCACATGGCGGTTATCCTGGTCACCCACGACCTTGGGGTGGTGGCCAACCGGGCCGACGAGATCGTGGTCATGTACGCCGGGCGGGTCGTCGAGCGGGCGCCGACCCACACGTTGTTCGCCGACACCCACATGCCCTACACCCGGGCGCTGATGGAATCGATCCCCCGCCTCGCCGATCCCAGCGGCTCACGGCTGCAGGCCATCCCCGGACGGCCGCCAGACCTCATCCATCCGCCAAGGGGCTGCCGGTTCGCCCCCCGCTGCGCCTTCGCCCAGGACAGGTGCCGGGAGTCGGATCCCCCACTCCGCACCGCAGGCTCACCCGACCACCTGTTCGCGTGTTGGTTCCCCCTGGTCCACGGCACGTCCACGGCGCCATCGGCGGCTCCGGCGGCTCCGGCGGCTCCGGCGGCACCGGCGGCACCGGCGGCTGGCGATACCGCCATCGACCCCGGATCAGAGGTGCAGTCACCATGAGCGTCGTCTCGACCGCCACCACCGGCGGACCGCGGTCCGTCGGTGCGGACACCGTCCTCAGCGTGGACCATCTCGTGGTCGAGTTCAAGAGCGGCAAGCAGCGGGTCCATGCGGTCTCCGATGTCAGCTTCCAGGTGAGGAGGGGCGAGACGCTGGGGCTCGTGGGCGAATCGGGCTGCGGGAAGTCGACCGCCGGGCGGGCCCTGGTACAGGTCCAGCCGCCGACCTCGGGCAGCGTCAGCTACATGGGTCAGGACCTGAGCGCGCTGTCCAACCGGCAGCTGCGGAAGGTCCGGACCAAGATCCAGATGATCTTCCAGGATCCGATCTCCTCGCTCAACCCCCGGCGGCGGGTGAAGGACATCGTGGCCGAACCATTGGTCATCTGGAAGAGGGGCACCAAGGCGGAGAAGGCCGAAAAGGTGCGTACCATGCTCGAGGCGGTCGGGATCGACCCCGACACGGCAGGCGACCGCCGGCCCCAGGAGTTCTCCGGCGGGCAGTGCCAGCGCATCAGCATCGCACGGGCCCTGATGGCCGACCCCGACCTGCTCATCTGCGACGAGCCGGTTTCGGCACTCGATGTGTCCGTGCAGGCTCAGATCCTCAATCTGCTGGCGGACCTCAAGGCTCAATTCGGCCTGACCATGGTCTTCATCGCCCACGACCTCGCCGTCGTCAAGAACGTGAGCGATCGGGTGGCCGTGATGTACCTGGGCAAACTGGTAGAGCTCGCCGGCTCCGACGACCTCTACCGCTCTGCCGCCCACCCCTACACCGAGGCGCTGCTGGCGTCGATCCCTGAACCGGACCCCGAACACCAGTCCACCCACAAGGCCCTGTCGGGAGAGCTCCCGTCGCCACTCAACCCCCCCTCAGGGTGCCGGTTCCGCACCCGCTGCCCCTATGCCGCACCGCTCTGCGCAGAACAGGAACCTCCGCTGCGGGAGGTTGCGCCGGGCCATCAGGTGGCCTGCCACTTCCCCCTCGTCGGGGAGCGGACGGACGCCTCGGCGGTGCCGGCTCCTGCGGATTGAGCCTGCACTGCGGGCCCTCCCGAGCCCGAGGACCGGCGTAGGGCGCTGCCGGCCCATCGTGGCCCGTGGGCCTCTCGTGGCCCGTGGGCCTCGTGGCCTCGCACGGAGGCCCACGTTCCGTTCCCGCCGGCGAAGGGACTCGGGGGTGCGGGGGCTGCAAACGGCGAGGCGGGGCGGTGATCAGTCTCCTATGGGGCGTGACCCCGCGGCCCCGGCCGTCAGCCGGCTTCGGTGGCCGGCTCGGCGGCAGCCGGTGCCTCGGCGATTTCCGTCGGCACCGTCGGCTCGGTGGCCGCAGTCTCGACAGGGGCAGTGTCGGCGGTGGCCGGCTCGGCGACGGGAGCTTCGCCAGGGGCCGTCTCGGCGGTGGCCGGCTCGGCGACGGTTCCTTCGCCGGTTCCTTCGCCGGTTCCGTGCTCGGCCACGTAGTCCGCCCACGCAGCCTGAGCCTCGGTCTCGGGCGTGAACTCGGCCTCGGCGAACTCGAAGGGCCCGACGTAGTTGCCCTCGGCGTCATAGGCGTGCTCCCCGAACGCTTCGCGGTACTCCTCGGAGACCTCGCCGCCCTCGGCTGCCTGCTTGATCGAGAGGCTGATCCGACGCCGCTGGAGATCGATGTCGATGATCTTCACCCACAGCTCCTCACCCGGGGTGACCACCTGCTCGGGCAGGTCGACATGGTGACCGGCCATCTCCGAAATGTGGACGAGGCCCTCGATGCCATCCCCGACCTGGACGAACGAGCCGAACGGCACCAGTTTGGTAATCCGTCCGTAGACCAGCTCCCCCACCTGGTGCGAGTTGGCAAACTCCTGCCACGGATCGGTCTGGGTGGCTTTGAGCGACAGGCTGATGCGTTCCTTGGACAGATCCACGTCGAGCACCTCGACGTCGATCTCGTCACCCACCGACACCACCGATGACGGGTGGTCGACGTGCTTCCACGACAGCTCGGACACATGGACCAGTCCGTCCATCCCCCCGAGGTCGACGAATGCGCCGAAGTTGACCACCGACGAGACAACACCCTTTCGGCGCTCGCCCGGCTTGAGGTTGACCAGGAACTCGCCCCGCTGCTCCTTCTGGGTCTCCTCGAGCCACGCTCGGCGCGACAGCACGACGTTGTTGCGGTTGCGGTCGAGTTCGATGATCTTCGCCTCGATGGTCCGGCCGACATACGGCTGGAGCTCGCGCACCCGCCACAGTTCCACCAGAGATGCCGGCAGGAAGCCCCGCAGGCCAATATCCACGATCAGGCCGCCCTTGACCACTTCGATCACCGGACCGGAGACCACTTCGTCGGCCTCCTTCAGCTTCTCGATGGTGCCCCCTGCCCGC
>DAIMIK010000073.1:0-11827 GCA_036722795.1 Acidimicrobiales bacterium
CACTGACTTTTGGCTATCACTATTCCGTTTTCAAGGAGCGACCGGGCACACGCCGCTAGGCGTTGGTGCCGGAATCTCCACAGGCAGAGGCAAGAGCCCCATTCTGTAGGTGCCTGGCGACTCCCTTGCGGGCCGTTCACCAGGACTAGTTACATTATCGCGTGCGAGCCGGCATGTCAATCAGGGCCGGAGAGCATCCGAATCCTGAGCCTGGACGACCCGCGTCCGAGATCATGACCCTATCAGGCCCGCCCGCGGGTGAGGCACCCGTGGTCCGGGGCCGCCCCTCGTGCGGCTCAGTACCCTCCTCCGCCCGACTTCAGGGTGGTCGTCGTCGATTCCCCTGTCCCCGACGAGCCGGCAACCACGTGCCAGACCCCGCCGGATCCCTGGCCGTTCGCATCCCCCGCCTTGGTGTCGCCCGAATAGTGGTAGAGCGGGATCCCCTTGAAGGTGACCTGGAGCGTGCCGTCAGGGCGGGTGATGGTCCCCAGCTCCCCACCGGTGATGCCGGTGCCGGCTGCGGGGCTAGTCGCCCCCGACGGGACCGTCAGCGGAGGCCAGGTCGTGGCACAGCCTCCTGTGCAGGTGGTCTTCCCGATGCCGTCCGGCGTGTAGTGATACAGGGTCGCCCCCGACTGATCGACCAGGATCGCCCCCAGGGAGCCCCGTGCGGCGATCGACACCACCCCTTCCCGGCCCACCTACCCGAAGGTGAAGTCGTAGGCCTGCACCCCGGGGGACACCGCCAGTGAGAGCAGTCCTTGCCGGTACGAGTCCGATCCGACCAGCTGGTAGAGCCTGGGCACCCCGGCGACGACGATGGCCCGGGTCTGCACGCCGTCGACCGACACCTTGATCGTCCCGGAGCCCCCGATCACCAGGTAGACGTCGCGCGCCTGGTATCGGAGCGACAGCGTCGCCCCCTGCCCGGCAGTCGCGCTCTCGCTCCCGATCGACCACTGCCCGTTGTAGGCGTACTCATCCTGGGGAATCGAAGCCGGTGCCTGATAGGTGGCCATCCGGTCCTCCTGCGCGGTCTGGCCGGCCAGGTTCTGCGGGTGTTGGTACCCCAGGTAGGTCTCGGGCGTCGTCTGATCCGTCGGCGTGGTGTCGCCGACATCGGTCGCACGGGGCAGGACTACCTCGGGGTCGGCCGCCACCAGGAGCTGCCGGATGAACGACTCGGTCTGCTGGTAATGCCCCTCACCGAAGTCGACGTGCCGCACATGGCCGGAGGCGTCGATCAGGTACTCGGCGGGCCAGTACGAATTCTCATAGGCATTCCACGTCGTGTACTGATTGTCGATGGCAACGGGATAGACCACCCCGAGTTGCCGGGCCGCCACCGACACATTGGACACCACATGTTCGAAGGCGAACTCAGGGGTGTGGACACCGATGATGGTGAGGCCGTCGGCAGCGTAGGCCCGGTTCCATGCTTCGACATGCGGCAGTGTGCGCTGACAGTTGATGCACGAGTAGGTCCAGAAGTCCACCATCACCACCTTTCCCCGGAGCCCTTCGATCGACAGCGGCTTCCCCTCCGGCGTGTTCAGCCACTGACCGACCCCGCTGATCGGCGGCGCCGTCCCGCACTGCTGCAGGACGGGACTGCCATCGGTGCACGTGGCGAGGACGCCACCGGAGCCGTTGCCGGTAACACCGGCAAGGGCCTGCCTGGCACCGGCATTGGCCTCGATGTTCTTCTGGAGGGCGTCGGTGTAGCCGGGAAGCGCCCGCTGCAGTCCGGCGGTCAGGTTGAACCCGATGGCCAGGGCGGTCAGGAGCAGGATCACGCCCACCACCCTGCGGACGACCGCAGCCTGCGTCCGCACCAGCCTCATGTGCCCGGCGAGGCGCTGGCCCAGGAGGGCGAAGATCAGCAGCGGCACGGCGACGCCCATGGCGAATGCGGCAGTGAGGACCAGGGCGGACAGACCGAACCGGTGGTCGGCGCTGATCACGGTGATCGCCGCCAACACGGGGCCCGCGCAGGGGACGAACACCAACCCCAGGCTGAGTCCGAGCACGAACCCCCCGCCCTCGGCGTGCTGGTGGCCGCGACCGAGCCGGGCGAAGGGGACCTCGAGTGCATCACCGACGACGGGAAAGATCAGGCCCAGCCCCACTGCACCGAGGACGATCAGCCCGATCCAACGGAGTGCGTCCTGGGGGAGCCCGAGCAGACTGAGCAGCCACGATCCGGTCAGGGTGAAGACGGAGAAGCTGAGCACGAGGCCACCCACCACGGCGATCGGCCGTCTTCGCCTCCGAAGCTGTGCACCCAGGGCCTCCGCTCCAACGTTCGACGCGGCCCGGGTGTCCTCGGCACCGGCCACGCCGGTGTCCGGGTCCGCCGTGCCGGCGGTGGGCGCCGGCGCCCCGGCTCCCCATGACGAGGGGGCCGATCCCCGCGAACCCGTCGAGCCGGCTCCCACGGCAACGTCGATCGCCAGCGGCGCCGTCCGCGACCCGGCAGCCTGTTCCCCGCCGGCCTCCTCCGTGCCCACCCGGAGCCCGCTGGTGGCTCCGACGGCGAAGATGACCGGGAGCACCGGCAGCACGCACGGCGAGATGCCGGTCACCAGACCGCCGAGGAAACCGATCAGGAGGACCACCGGTTCAGCCTCTCATGGCAACCGGGGGCGGGCCCCCGACCGCAGCTCGAGGTCACCGTCGGAACGGGCAGCCGCCCGGCGCCGGCATCCGAGGGTGGGAGTGTTCGATGGGCATGGGGGCTTCACGTACTGCAGTCCGCGTGGCCGGCGTCGCGTTACGCGGCCCGGTCCGAGCGACGACCGGTGAGGGCGGGGATCAGCCGGAGAAGGCGATCCGGTTCCGATCCGACTCGAGGCGGTGGACGAACCGCTCCAACTGGATCTTGACCGCCAGGGGCCCGGCACTGCCCGGGGTGGTCCGACGGGTCACCGCCACGCCGGGCTCGAGCAGAGCCACCGCCTCCGAGCCCAGGGCCGGGTGGGCCTCGACCAGTTCGGCCAAGGGAACGTGCCGCTCGACGGAGTCGCGCACGAGCCCGCTCCCCCCCCCGTGGGCCTGTCGGAACGGCATGCCCTGTTCCACCAGCCATTCGGCCAGGTCGACGGCGGCCACCGCCGGGCCGTTTGCTGCCTCCTGCATGCGTCCCGCATCGAAGGTGACGGTGGCCAACAGCCCGGACAGGGCGAGGAGGGCCCTGCGGGTCTGGCCCACCGAGTCGAAGAGCGGCTCCTTGTCCTCCTGCAGGTCCCGGTTGTAGGAGAGGGGAAGGCCCTTCAGGGCGACCAGGAGCCCGGTCAGATTGCCGATGAGCCGGCCGGTCTTCCCTCGCGCCAGTTCGGCCACGTCCGGATTCTTCTTCTGGGGCAGCATCGAGCTGCCGGTGGCAAAAGCGTCGTCGAGCACGGCGAATCCGAACTCCTCGGTCGACCACAGCACGATCTCCTCGCCGATCCGCGACAGGTGCACCCCCAGCAGGGCCAGGTCGAATAGCGCCTCGGCCACGAAGTCGCGGTCGGACACCGCGTCCATCGAGTTCTCGAAGCGCCCGGCGAACCCCAGGTCCTCGGCCACGCCATCAGGATCGAGGGGGAGCGACGACCCGGCAAGCGCACCTGCGCCCAGGGGGGACACGTCCATCCGCCCCACCGTCGCGATCAGCCGGTCGACGTCGCGGGACAGGGCCCACCCGTGGGCCAACAAGTGGTGGGACAACAGCACCGGCTGGGCCCGCTGGAGATGGGTGTAGCCGGGCAGATAGGTGTCGCCGGCCTCCTTGGAGCGGAGGACCAACACCTCTTGCAGGGCGATGATCTCGGAGGCCACCCCCAGCAACTCCCGCTTGGCGTACAGCCGCAGGTCGGTGGCGATCTGGTCGTTTCGACTCCGACCGGTGTGCAGCTTGGCCCCGATATCGCCGGCGATCTCGGTCACCCTGCGTTCGACCGCGGTGTGGATGTCCTCGTCGTCGGGCTCGAATCGGAACTCTCCCGAATCGAGCTCCGCCTCCACCTGGTCGAGGGCGGCGAGGAGCCCGGACACCTCGTCCACGCTGAGCAGGCCGCCCCTTCCCAGTCCCCGGACATGGGCACGCGAACCGGTGAGGTCGTCGCGTGCCAGCAGCCGGTCGTAGTGGAGGCTGACCGAGTAGTCCATGACCACGTCCGCGGTACCGCCACTCAGGCGGCCGTGCCACAGGGTCATCGGCTCGGGCCGCCCACGGTGGCCCCGCCGCCGTGGCGACCCTCCTGCACCGCCGACCAGGTGGCCACACCGAGCCCCCATAGCCGTACGAAGCCCTCGGCGTCCTGGTGGCGGAAGGTGTCGGTGGCGTCGTAGGTGGCCAGCCCGTGATCGTAGAGGCTCAGGGTGCTGCGGCGGCCGACGACCCAGCACCGCCCGGTGTCGAGCCGGAGGCGGACCTCGCCGGTGACGTGTCGCTGCGTTTCGGTGAAGAAGGCGTCCAGGGCCTGCTTGAGCGGCGAGAACCACAAGCCGTCATAGATCAGTTCCGACCACCGCGGCTCGAGCCGGATCTTCTCGTGGTGGAGGTCCCGCTCCAGGGTGAGGTCCTCGAGGTCGGCGTGGGCCAGCAGCAGGGCGAGCGCCCCCGGGCACTCGTAGGCCTCACGGCTCTTGATCCCCACCCGCCGGTTCTCCACCATGTCGAGCCGGCCGAAGCCGTACGAACCGACGATCCGGTTCACCTCGGCGATCAACGGCGCCGGGGCGAGTGCGCGCCCGTCCACGGACACCGGAACGCCGGATTCGAAGGCGATCACCAACTCGGTCGGTTCGGTGGCCGTGGGACGCGTCATCGTGTAGACGTCCTCGGGAGGGCGGCTCCACGGATCTTCGATGACCCCGCACTCGATGGCCCTTCCCCAGAGGTTCTCGTCGATCGAGTACAGCTTCTCCTTGGTCACCAAGAGCGGGATGTCCCACTTGGCGGCGTACTCGATGCAGTCCTCCCGTGACAGGCCCCACAGCCTCGCCGGCGCGATGACCTCGAGGTCGGGCGCCAGAGCGCGTGTGCCCACCTCGAAGCGCACCTGGTCGTTCCCCTTGCCGGTGCACCCGTGGGCCACCGCGGTCGCCCCGTGCAGGCGTGCCTCGGCCACCAGGTGCTTGACGATCACGGGACGTGACAGGGCTGACACCAAGGGGTACTTCCCCTCGTACTTGGCGTTGGCCATCAGTGCCGGCATGCAGAAGTCCTCGGCCATCTCGGCCCGGGCGTCGACCACGGTGGCCTCGATGGCACCTGCCGCCAGCGCCCGGTTGCGGAGCGCTTCCCAGTCCTCCTCGCCGGAATTCGCTGCCTGGCCGACGTCGACCGCCACTGCGATCACCTCGACCCCCTGATGCTCCATCAGCCACCGGACGGCCACCGAGGTGTCGAGTCCGCCGCTGTATGCCAGAACCACTCGTTGCGTCATGATCCACCCCTTGCCCGTGCTGCCTTCGGATTCTGTGCTGCCTTCGGATTCTGTGCTGCCGGGGGCTTCGGTGCTGTCGACGGAATGTGCTGCCCCGACGGTGTCGACCCGTTCGGTTCGAGACCGGCGACCGCTGCCAGGCGATCGGCCACGGCCGCGCCCCCGGAGGCTTCCGAGGCCACGACCAGCACGGTGTCGTCCCCGGCCACGGTGCCGATCACTCCGGGAAACCCGCTCCGGTCGAGAGCCGAGCCTACGACATGGGCAGAGCCCGGCGGTGTGCGCAGCACGACCAGGTTGCCCGAGTGGTCGGCCTCGACCACCCACTCCCCGAGTACCCGACGGAGATGGTCCTCCGGTGCGACCTGGTGCGAAGGCAGCTCCGGCAGGGCGTACGCCGTTTCTCCCCCGGGCAGGCGCACCTTGAGGGCACCCAGCTCCTCGAGGTCGCGCGACACGGTGGTCTGGGTGGCCTCGATTCCTTCGGCGGCCAGCAGATCGACCAGGTGGGTCTGACTGCCGACGGCCTTGGTCTCCAGCAGTTTGGTGATCCGGTGCTGTCGCTGGTGCTTGGTCATCCCCCACCACCCGCTTCCGGAGGGGTGGCCCCCATCACCCATGCCAACAGCCCCCGCATTGCGTGCATCCGGTTGGTCGCCTGCTGCCATACCACGCTTCGGGGACCGTCCACCACCTCGGCGCTGATCTCCTCGCCCCGGTGCGCGGGCAGGCAGTGGAGCACCACCACGTCGTCGGCGGCCCTGGCCACCAGCGCCTCGTCCACGGTGTAGCCGGCGAAGGCCCGGCGGCGATCCTCCGCCTCGGACTCTTGTCCCATCGAGGTCCACACGTCGGTGTACAGGGCGTCGGCACCGGCGGCCGCCTCGGCCGGGTCGGTGGTCACCAGCAGCTCCCCTCCGAACGAGGCCACCATGGCCACATCCGACGCAGACGGCCCGTACCCCTCGGGTGAGGCCACCCGGGTCGGGATCCCCGCCATCGAGGCGGCGGCGGCCAAGGACCGCCAGACGTTGTTGGCGTCGCCGACGTAGGCCACCGTCCGATCGGCCAGCGCGTCCGGGCCGAACACTGTGCGCAGCGTCAGCAGATCTGCCAGGGCCTGGCACGGATGGGCACGGTCGGACAAGAGGTTGACCACCGGAACCGGCACGGAGGCCTCGTCGAGGGCCGAGGCCATGCGCACCAGTGACCCGTGGTCGTACACCCGGGCACACACCACCGAGTGGAAGCAGGCCAGGGTGCGGGCCACGTCGGACGCCGACTCCCGCACGTCGAGGCCGACCTCGTGGCCCTGGATGTAGACCGGATGGCCCCCCAGGGCAACCGTGGCCATCTCCGAGCTGTTGCGGGTCCGGTTCGAGGGCTTCTCGAAGACCAGTGCCACCCCTTGGGCCTCGAGGACCCGGGGCAGGCTGCCGGCATCCAACTCCGACAGCGCCAGCACCTCCGCCAGACCACCCGCACCGAGGTCGCCGATGTCGAGCACATGACGGGTGCCCCCCCGCACCCCGGTGCCGATGCCGGTGGCCGGTTCATCGATCACGGTGGCCCCCGTTCGGTACTGCCGGGTCCGCTGCGCCGTCGGGTCCGGTGGACGGTGCGAGGGATCCGAACACGGCCACCAGACGGGCGAGGACCCTCCCCAGGGTGCCGACCGCCTCGTCGATCTCGGCATCCGAGACAAGCAGCGAGGGCGCGAATCTCAGGACGTCGGCCCTGGGCGCGTTGATGACCAGCCCTGCCTCGAGGGCCTCGCGGCAGGCCGGGATGGCGAACTCGTCGGTCAGGACCGCGGCCAGCAGGAGCCCCTCTCCGCGCACGGAGGCAACGCCCGGCAGCTTCTCGAGTGCCCCGCGCAACCGGGCACCGGACAGGCGGGCGCGGGCGGGGACGTCCTCGGACTCCATGACCTTCAAGGTGGCCTGCGCCGCCGACATGGCCAGCGGCTGCCCACCGAAAGTGCTTCCGTGGTCGCCCGGGACGAAGGCGGCAGCCACCTCGGCCCGGGCCCAACAGGCGCCCACCGGCATGCCGTTGCCCAGGGCCTTGGCCATGGTCACCACGTCGGGCTCCACCCCCAGGTGCTGGAACCCGAACCAGCGTCCGGTGCGACCCAACCCGGTCTGGACCTCGTCCACCATCAGCAGGATGTTCCGCTCCGTGCACAGTTGTCGGAGCGCACCCAAATAGTCCGAGGACGGCATCATGACCCCTGCCTCCCCGAGGATGGGTTCCACCAGCACGGCCGCCACCAGGCTGGGATCACAGGCGGCCTCCATGGACCCGATGTCATCGAAGGGGACGTGATGGAAGCCGTCGGGCAGTGGCAGGAACGGTGTCTGCTTCTCCTTCTGTCCGGTGGCCGCCAGGGTGGCCAGCGTCCGCCCGTGGAAGGCGTCCCAGGTGCTGACGACGGCGAACCGCCCAGGGCCGGCCCACCTGCGGGCCAGTTTGATGGCGCACTCGTTGGCTTCCGCCCCGGAGTTGGCGAAGAAGACCTGGCCTCCCGCCCGCTCGCTTCCACCGCCGATGAGCCGGTCGAGGGTGACGGCGACGTCGGGGCCCACCGGGTTGCCGAAGAGATTGGAAACGTGTGACAGGGTGCGGGCCTGCTCGGCGATGGCGTCGGCCACCGTGGGATGGGCGTGCCCCAACGAGGTCACTGCCAGGCCGGACAGGAAGTCGAGATACGGCTTGCCCGCGGTGTCGTAGAGCACGCTGCCCTCGCCCCGCACGAAGGTCACCGGGGGCTCCGCGTAGGTGTGCATGAGTGCGGAGCGGTCGATGGTGGAGGGGCCGGCGGTCATTCGGCCCCCCGGACCATGGTGCCCACTCCCTCGTCGGTGAATACCTCCAGGAGCAGCGCGTGCGGCGTGCGGCCGTCGAGGATGTGGGCACGGCCGACACCCGACCGCACTGCACTGGCGCACGCCTCCACCTTGGGGATCATCCCCCCGTTTGCCGCCCCGGTCGCCACCAGGTGGTCGATGTCGTCGGCGCTGGCCTGGTGGATCAGTGTGGAGGGATCGTCCGGGACGGCCCGAAGACCGGCAACGTCGGTGAGGAAGACGAGCTTCTCCGCCTCGAGGGCGGCGGCCAGGGCCCCCGCAGCGGTGTCCGCGTTGATGTTGAACGCCTGCCCCGACTGGTCGGTCCCGATGGTGGCCACCACCGGGATGAGCCCCTGGGCCAACAGCTGGTGCACGATCACCGGATCGACGTCGACCACGTCGCCTACGTAGCCGAGCGCCTCGGAACGCGCGGTGGCGGTGATCAGGTTGGCGTCCTCACCGGACAGGCCGACTGCCAGTGCGCCGTGGACGTTGATCGAGCTCACGATGTCGCGGTTGACCTTACCGACGAGCACCATGCGGACCAGGTCGATGGTGTCGGCATCGGTGACCCGGAGGCCGTCGAGGAATTCGACCTCTTTGCCGACCCGCTCCATGAGCGCACCGATCTGCGGTCCCCCGCCGTGGACCACCACCGGCAGCATTCCCACCGACCGCATCAGCACGATGTCCTCGGCAAAGGAGGCAAGCGCCTCGTCCTCACCGACGGCCTGGCCTCCCGGGCCGGCACCGAGCACATTTCCGCCGTACTTGACCACGACCACCTTGCCCCAGAACCGCCGGATGTAGGGGAGCGCCTCCACAAGCACCGATGCCTTGTCCCCCGGTGCCGGCGCGGGGGCCGGCCGAACGGGACCCGGGCCGATCTTCACGAGGTCGTCCTGTTCTCGTCGATGTAGCCGTAGCCGAGCTCGACGCCCAGCACCACGGCATCACCGTCGGCCACGCCGAGCCGGCAGTGGATCTCGACCGGTGAACCCGCCATGTGCCTGGCCACGGTTCCAGCATCGTGGTCTGCGGCCACACCGCCCCTGCACACCGTCACACCTCCGTAGGCGATGTCCAGCCGGTCCATGTCGAACTCCACGCCGGCGGAGCCCAACTCGCTCGCCACCCGACCCCAGTAGGGATCCTCTCCGTTGATCGAGCACTTGACCAGCAGGGAGTCGGCCACCTTGCGGGCAGCCCGGTGGGCCTCGCCGTCCGAACGTGCCCCGGTCACCTGGACCTGGAAGATCCGGGACGCGCCCTCGGCATCGGCCGCCATCAGGCCGGCCAGTGTCGAACACGCCTCGGTGACGACGTCGACCACCACGTTGGGATCCCCGGGGCCGGCACGTCCCGACGCCATCAGGATCACGGTGTCGTTGGTCGAGGTGCAGCCGTCCACGGTCATCGAGTTGAACGAGTCGCGCACGGCGATGCGCAGCAGGTCGGCGAGCGGGCCGGGCTCGACGGCGGCGTCGGTGGTCAGGAAGGCCAGCATGGTCGCCATGTCCGGGGCCAGCATGCCCGCACCCTTGGCCATGCCCGCCACCGTGAAGGCCGAGCTCTGGACGAGCACTTCCTTGCGCCCCGAATCGGTGGTCAGGATGCCGGTGGCGGCGTGTTCCGCTGCCTCGGCCGACCCGGAGCGGGCGGCCACCAACCCGGGGATGCCCGCCTCGATGGGCGCCATGGGCAGGGGGATGCCGATGAGCCCGGTGGAGCAGACCAGGACCTGTTCGACCGGCACGTCGAGCCCGCCGGCCACCAGGTCGCACATGTGCAGCGCGTCGGCCCGTCCGCGTTCGCCGGTGGCGGCATTGGCATTGCCGCTGCTCACCACCACCGCCGCCGCCATGCCGCCGTTGGAGGCCATGTGGGACCGGCTGACCTGCACCGGTGCCGCGGCGGCCAGGTTGCCGGTGAAGGTGGCGGCGGTGGGGACGGCCACGCCGCCGTCGGTGGCCAGCAGGGCCAGGTCGAGCGCCCCCGAGGCCTTGATGCCCGATGCCAGTCCCGAAGCGACGAAGCCCCGCGGTGTGGTGATGCTCATGGATAGACCCCCGCTTTCGGTAGTCCGGTGTCCTCGGGGAGGCCGAGGGCAAGGTTGGCACATTGGACAGCCTGACCGGAGGCGCCCTTGATCAGATTGTCGATGGCGGCGATGGCGAGGACCCAGCCCGTCCGGGCATCCACCCTGACGGTCACCTGGGCACAATTGGACCCGGTGGTGGCCTTGGTCGACGGCGGGTCGGCGGTGACCACCACGAACGGTTCGCCGTCGTAGCGGTTGCGCAGGATCCCCATCGCAGCGTCGGTGGTGAGGGCCCCCGGCCCCCCGACCGATGCGGACGGGCGCGCGTAGCACGTGGCCAGGATGCCCCGCACCATCGGCGCCAGGTGGGGGGTGAACAGCACGGGAGCCCCGAGGCTCTGTTCCATCTCCGCGGTGTGCCGATGGTCGAGCAGGCCGTAGGCGGCGAAGCCCTCGTCCACGGCGGCGAAGTGGAGGTCGACCTTGGGCGCCCGGCCGGCTCCGGACACGCCACTGGCTGCATCCACGACGAAGGAGGGCACCGACCCGCCCGGATCGTTCGGACCGCCGGGCCGGGCCAACACCCCGGCCTCGACCAGGGGGGCCAGGGCCAGGATGGCGGCGGTCGGGTAGCAGCCGGGGGCGGCGATCAGTCGTGCCCCCTGCAGCTCGCGGCGGTGGAGCTCGGGCAGCCCGTAGGCGAACCGGCCGAGCAGCTCCGGGGCAGAGTGCGGCTCCCCGTACCAGGTCGGATAGAGGGCGGGGTCGTGGAGCCGGAAGTCGGCGGCGAGGTCCACGATGACGCCGACCCCCGCCAGCAGCTCCGGGACCAGATGTTGGGACTGGCCATGGGGAAGGGCGAGGAAGACCAGGTCCAGCCCGTCCAGGGCGGACGCCTCGGTGGGCGCGTACGAGAGCGAGGGATAGGCGGCCGCCAACGACGGGGTATGGCGGGCGACCCGCTCTCCGCTGTTGGCACCGGCCGTCGCCACCGCCACCTCCAGATCCGGATGCCCGGCGCACAGGCGTAGCAGCTCCACCCCGGCGTAGCCAGATGCCCCGACTATCCCGACCTTGGCCTTCATGGGTGCCCACTCATGGCGCAAGTATATTCACTGATTTGCATCTTTATGCAATCCCGCTCTCGGTTCGTCGGAGGTGGTGGCGCCCGGGCCCCACGACAGGCGCCACCAGCACCCGCCGACCCTTGACCATCCTCCCCGTCATCGCTATGTTCGGGACCGAGGTCACCTCGCAACACCCGATTCGCCGATCGCGGGAACCAGCTCGAACGGCCCCCACCGCTCGAGCGTGGAGCAGGCCCGTGGTCACCCGTCATCCCCTGTCCGAACCGCAGTCGGCCGCTGGGCCGCGATCGGCGCCGGAGGGCCGTTCGCTGGCCGGGGCACTGATCGACGGTGTCCCCGAGTTCGCACCGGCCTACCTCGACCTGGTGGAGGCGGGCGGGGACGACCCCGGCCAGCCGCTCGTCCTCG
>DAIMIK010000074.1:0-11747 GCA_036722795.1 Acidimicrobiales bacterium
CGGAGCAGTGAACGCCGCGGAGCTGCCTCCTCGACGGTCAAGCCGCTGACGCGCCGTCGAAGCCCAGCGGCTACAGAGCGAGGTCACCGAGCTCACCCAAAAGGAACTCCGACTGCAGGGCTCTCTCAACACGGACCGACTCGCGGCAGCCAGATCCGCCGCAGGGCGCCGGTGATGGGCGAGGAGGCACCGCCGGCACCGACGACCGTCCTATCGACGTCACCGCCTACGGCTGAGCCCGCGGCGCCGTTGGGCGGCGCACGACGACCCCGGAGCCCGTCCGCGAGTCGGAGCCCGCGTCGACCGAGCCGGCACGGCGATTGCGGTGCTTCCGACGGGGGCTCCGGTGCCTGGGTTCGGCTCCCAACCGGACCAGGTGCTCTCTCGTACGCAGATCCTCAGCAGTGCGTGGGACTACTCCTTCGACACTGGGAGCAGTGTTCGACGTCTACGTCGGGTACCTGCGGCGCAAGCTCGACAAGCCACGGCTGAGCCCGTTGCTGGTCACCGTGCAGGGTGCGGGCCACCGGTTCGGCGACGAGTCGGCCGCCGAGCCAGGCGTCCCGGACGGGACTCTGGCCTGACACGACCGGACCGCCGGCCGGGTCAGCGGGCGGTGATGTACTCCATCAGCTCGTTCCGATGCTTCTCGAGCTCGCCGATCCGACCCTTCACCACATCGCCGATGCTGATGATCCCGCACAATCGACCGTCCTCGACGACCGGGACATGGCGGACCCGGTGTTCGGTCATCAGGTTCATGACCGACTCCACGTCGTCCGAGGGTCGACAGACACGCACCGAGGTGGACATGATGGTGGCCACGGACTCCTCGAGCAGGTCGGCGTGGAGCTGGCTCAGCCGCTGCACGATTTCGCGCTCGGACACGATGCCTTCGATCCGGTGCCCATCCGGCGAGACCACCAGGGCCCCGATCCGGTGTCGCACCAGGTCGGCCACCACCGACCCCACGGTGGCGTCGCTGGTGGTCGTCACGACCGTGGTCCCTTTGGCCCCGAGCAGATTTGCAACGAGCATGATCCTCCCTCTTCCAGAGCGTCCCCCCTGGTAGCGACCTCTGAGTCCGACCGCCTCGCCATCATCGCGCCGTGCGGACAGAAAAGAAACAGCCGGGTACCGACGTGGGCGGCGGGATGCCGTGGAGGACCAGCATGGCGATCGTGCGCGGCCGGCGCTCGTGCAGGCGACACAAGCTGCAGACAGGTTCTTCCGGCGGTGGGTCAGGTGGCCACGGAGGACCCGGCGATCCCGCCCGTCAGACGACGCTGGCCCGCTCGGGGAAGTGGCACGCCACCGGGTGGCCGTCACCGCGGTCCACCGGTCCAAAACGTCCAGGGTGCAGATGTCCTGGGCCTTCCAGCAGCGGGTCCGGAATCGGCAGCCGCTGGGCGGGTTCTCGGGGTTGGGCGTGTCCCCCTCGAGGACGATGTGTTTCCGCGAGTGCTCCTTCCGCGGGTCCGGTACCGGCACGGCCGACAGCACGGCCTGGGTGTAGGGGTGCCCCGATGGCTTGCCGCCCCCGACCGATGCCCCGCCTCCTCAGACCGTCACCCCGGCCTGGAGGCGCTCGGTGGCCTCGATGTACTCCTCGACCATCGAGAACACCACGTCCTTGGCCTTCCGGACGGAGGTGGCCCGGCCGATCACCTGGCCGCAGGGGTTGAAGTTCACGTCACGGGCCTGCTCGGGGTAACGGTGGCCCCGGGACACCGCCTCGATGGCCACCATCATCTGGAGCGGCATGGGAAGGGGATCGGGTGTGTCTTCGGCCTCCCACGCCTCGGTCCACTCGTTCCTCAGCATGCGGCACGGCTTGCCGGTGAAGGAGCGGGACCGCACCGTGTCGCGGCTGGTGGCGGCCAGGTAGGTCTCCATCTGCTTGGGCGGGATGTCGGCTTCCTCGACGGTGAGCCACAGCGTTCCCGACCACACCCCTTGGGCGCCGAGGGCCATGGCGGCGGCCATCTGCCGTCCGCTGCCGACGCCACCGGCCGCCAGCACGGGAATGGGGGCGACCGCGTCGACGACCTCGGGCCACAGGACGATGCTCCCCACGTCCCCGGTGTGACCACCACCCTCCGAGCCCTGGCAGATGATGAAGTCGAGCCCGGCGGCCTTGTGGCTGAGCGCGTGCTTGACCGATCCGGCCAGTGCGCCGATCATCAACCCGGCGCCCTGCACCTTCTCCACCACGTCCGGCGGGGGGGTGCCGAGGGCATTGGCGACCAGCTTGACGTTGGGGTGGCGGAGGGTGACGTCGAGCAGTCCGGCGGCATGGGCCGCCGTCCACCCGATCATTCCGTTGCTGCGCCGATCCTCCTCGGGGAGCTCGGGGACGTGGTGATCGGCGAGGATCTTGAGTGCGAACTCCTTGTGCTCGGCCGGCACAAGGGCACGGATCTGGGCCTCGAGCTTGTCGGGGTCCATCTCCTCCATGCCCTCGTACTTGGCCGGAATGACGATGTCGACCCCGTACGGCTTGTCGCCGACATGCTCGTCGATCCAGGTGAGCTCCACCTCGAGCTGCTCGGGGGTGAAGGCGATGGCACCCAGCACCCCGATCCCCCCGGCATTGGTGACGGCGGCCACGACGTCGCGGCAGTGGGTGAATGCGAAGATCGGGAATTCGATGCCCAACTTCTGGCAGATCTCGGTGTTCATCGGTGGGGCTCCTCATCTGGATGATCGGTTGCGGGAATCGAATCGGTCGGGGAGAGCGATCCCGATCGGGCCGGCACGCGGAGTGGCGACCCGTCCTCGGGAGAACCCAGCAGCGAACACAGCCCTTGCATGGCCAGCTCGTCGCTCACCGACCCCGGATCGAGGCGCCGCTGCATGGCCAACCCGGTGAGGAGCGCCTTGACCAGGACGGCCATCCCTTCGGGGGCGGCGATCGGCCGGGCGTCGACGGCGGCGGTCCACCCGGCCAGCTGGCGGGCGCTGTAGCGGCGGGCCTCGGCGTTGCGGACCCGGATCACCTCGCACACCTCCGGGTCGCGGGCCGCCCGCAGCCAGAGCTCGTGCTCGAGCAGCGCCCACCGCCCGGACCGCTCGTCGGTGGTGTCGGCCACGTTGTCCCACACCGCACGGAGTTGGCCACGGGGAGAATCGGACACGGCAACCTCGGCCAGCAGCACCGTCAGCACCGAGTCCTTCCACGAGTCGAGCAGCGCCAGGAGCAGCCCTTGCTTGCTGCCGAAATGGGCGTAGACCGCGCCGGACGTCCGACCGGCGGCCTCGGCCACGGCATCCACCGACACGGCATCGACCCCCTGCTCGGCGAAGAGGTCGGCGGCGGCGGCCAGCAGCCGCCCCCGTGTGTCGGCCTTCCGTTCCTCTTGGGTCTTGGACACGTTCCCCCGTGGCGTCGCTGCGGTCCTGCGCTGTCCGGAAATCTACATATATCGGAATCGTTATGCAACATGGGCTGCGAACGCGAGCGGACGAGGAGCGTCATCGCAGGTGGTCCGACATAAGGTGTCCGGACACCTCGGACCAGGAAGGAGCACCATGGAGCCATCGAAGACTGTTGTGCGCGACAAGCTCTACATCGGGGGAGCCTGGGTCCCCTCCACCGGATCGGGCTCGATCGACGTCATCGACTCAACTTCCGAGGGGGTCATCGGGACGGTTCCGGAGGGCACGACCGAGGACATCGACCGTGCAGTGGGTGCCGCCCGCGCGGCATTCCCGGCATGGTCCGCCACTCCGGTCGAGGAGCGCACCGCTCTGCTGACCCGGGTGGGAGAGGCCCTGGGGTCCCGCATGGACGAGCTGGCCGACCTGATCACCCACGAGGTGGGCATGCCCCTGATCCTCTCCCAACTGGTGCAGGTGGGGCTGCCTATGGCGTCCTTCGGATCGATGGCCCAGGTGGCCGCTGACTTCACCTGGGAACAGACCATCGGCAACTCGGTTGTAGTCCGCGAGCCGATCGGCGTGGTCGGCGCCATCACCCCGTGGAACTACCCCTTGCATCAGATCGCCGCCAAGGTCGCTCCGGCGCTGGCGGCCGGATGCACCGTGGTGCTCAAGCCCAGCGAGGTGGCTCCGCTGAACGCCTTCGTCCTCGCAGAGATCTTCGACGAGCTCGGCCTGCCGGCCGGGGGGTTCAACCTGGTGACCGGCTTCGGGCCGGTGGTGGGCGAGGCGATCGCCGGCCACCGCGATGTCGACATGGTCTCCTTCACCGGCTCGACCAGGGCCGGAAAGCGGGTCTCCGAGGTGGCCGCGGCCACCATCAAGCGGGTCGCCCTCGAATTGGGCGGGAAGTCGGCCAACGTCATCCTCGACGACGCCGACCTGGCCCGGGCTGTTCCCGACGGCGTGGGCAAGTGCTTTCTCAACTCGGGCCAGACCTGCAGCGCCCTGACCCGGATGCTCGTGCCACGAGCGCGGCTGTCGGAGGTGGAGGAGCTGGCCAAGTCCGCCGCCGAGTCCTTCACCCCGGGCGATCCCTTCGACGGTGGTACCCGCCTCGGACCCCTGGTGTCGGCGGCGCAGCGGGATCGGGTACGCAACTACATCGACAAGGGGATCGGCGAGGGAGCCACCCTAGTGACCGGCGGCGCCGAGTCACCAGACGGGCTCGACACGGGCTATTTCGTCGAGCCGACGGTGTTCTCGTCGGTCTCCCGCGACATGACCATCGCCCGGGAGGAGATCTTCGGCCCCGTGCTGGTCATCATCCCTTACGACTCCGAGGAGGAGGCGGTGGAGATCGCCAACGATACCGAGTACGGGCTGGCGGGCGGCGTGTGGTCCGGTGACCCCGAGCGGGCCAAGGCGGTGGCCCGGCGCCTGCGGACCGGCCAGGTCGAGGTCAACGGCGGGGGATTCAACCCGATGGCCCCCTTCGGCGGCTACAAGCAGTCCGGCAACGGACGCGAGTTCGGTGCCTTCGGGCTCGAGGAGTTCCTCGAGGTCAAGGCCGTGCAGCTCTGACGTTCCGAGGTGGGCACCCGTGGTCGGATGCCCACCGGGTGGGGACGGATCAGAAGCCGAACTGGTCCTCGACGAGGCCCAGGTAGATCATGGCGGCGTCGGTGTAGGACTTCTCGCCGATGAACACGTGTTGGGTACCGGTGTACATGTCGCGGAATGCCCGCTCGAGGCGGGTGCCCTCGCGGATGGCCGAGGTGCCGGCGGCGAGGTGGGCCCACTGGACGACTTCCCGGCCGGCCTCGGTTGCGTAGGTGGCGGCCACCCGCATGTCGGCCCGCAGGGTGGGCGTGAGGGCGCGGCCGTCCATCACCTGGCGTTCGACGTCGCCGAAGGTGGTGACCACGAGGAGGCGGGCCGCCTTCCACATGGCCAGATGGTGCGAGAGGTTCCGTTGGAAGGTGGTCCGGTGGGCCAGTGACGCGTCGTCGCCCATGCGGACCTTGGTGGCGGCCAGCTCCGTGACGTCGTCGAGCATGCTCTTCGCCACCCCCAGGGCCCACGAGGCATGGCCGGCTGCGGTGATCGGGATCAGGCCCATCCTGAACGCGGCCGATCCGCCACGCTCCGGCGCGCGGCAGAAGAGTGGAAACGTGCGATCCCCGGGCACGAACAGGTCGGTCACGTTGTAGTCGTACGATCCGGTCGCCTTCAGCCCCTGCACGTGCCAGCCATCGGTGAAGACGATCTCGTGGCGGGGGACGACCGCAACCAGCAGCGGAGGGATCCCGTCGTCACCGGCGACCATCTCGCCGTCGACCGTGGGGATAAATCCTGCGGCGACGTACTGCGCGTGACCGGTCCCGGAGCCGAAGTTCCAAGCACCCGTGACCCGGTACCCCCCGTCGACCGTCTCGCCCAGCCCGTTGGGGAAGAACTGGCCGCCCACGGTGACCCGGTTCGCGTTTCGGGTAAATACCTCGTCGAACCCGTCGGCGGGCAGATAGGCGGCGCAGGCCGCAGCTGAAGGCAGATTTGCGATCCCGATCCAACCGAGCGAACCGTCCTGCCAGGCCAGCTCGATCCAAGTGTCGATCATCTCCGGGAAGGTGGGCTCGCTGCCGTCGGCCTCGGCCGGGTTGCACCACTGCATCAGCCCGCTGCCCCACAGGGCCTCGACCGTCCGCTCGTTGAGCGTGCGGTTGCGCTCGGACTCTGCCGCCTCGGTGGCGACCAGGGCGCGCAGCGAGGTCGCGGCCTCCGGTCCGTCGACGGTCACGCTTGTCGCCATGGGCTGACTCCTCGGTCGGGGGCCATCGTCGGTCACATGCCGAGTTGTTCGAGCAGCCCGACACGTAGGCCCGCAGTGAACCCACCGTCGACCACGAGGGCGTGCCCGGTGATGAAGGAGGCGTCGCCCGAGGAGAGGAAGGCAGCCGCCGCGGCGATCTCCGAAGGCTGGCCAAACCGACCGAGCAGGTGCTCCTCGCGCAGTCGCTCCCGGTAGAGGTCCATCCCGTCCGAGTCCGTGATCGACCGGAGCATCGGGGTGTCGATGCCCCCAGGGCAGATGCAGTTCACCCGGATCCCACGGCGTCCGTAGTCGATGGCGACGCACTTGGTGAGCAGGACCACCCCGCCCTTGGAGGCGTTGTAGGCGCTGCCCCCCTCGGTGCCCTCCAGCCCTTCGATGCTGGCGATGTTGACGATCGAGCCGTGGCCCTGGGCCAGCATGTGGATGGCGCTGTGCTTGTCGACCAGGAACGTTCCCTTGAGGTTGACGTCGACCACCCGGTCCCACTCGTCTCCGTCGAGGAGGTGGATCGGGCCGCCCCCGGCCACACCGGCCGCGTTGACCACGGCGTCGAGGCGGCCATGGTCGCCCATCACCGAGGCGAAGGCCGCCTCCACCGCCCCCTCGTCCCGCACGTCCACCAGGTGGTCCACCGCACCCGTCACATCGAGGGTCACCACCGTGGCCCCCTCCTCGGCCAGGCGGTCCGCGCACGCGCTTCCGATTCCCGAAGCAGCGCCGGTCACCACGGCGACGGTGTCGTCGAGTCGTCCCATCCAGCTTCCCCCTTTGCGGTGTCCGGGCCGGAGGGACCCGAACGTCTGGGGCGAACGTAGGGTCGGTTGCCCGGGCTGGTCAAGGGCGCCTGGCGGACCGCCGGTGCTGCGGCCCCCGGGGTGCACCCCTCGGGCCGCGCGTGGTCACTCCGGGAGTCCGGTCATCATGTGGTGGCTCACGTCACCGACCAGGTCGACCAGGTACCGGCGCTCCGAGAACCACCAGACACCGCCCCGGCGCTCGAACCGATCGTGGTAGCGGCCGGCCAGGATGGGCTGGAGGGGGAGGCCGGGCACCGCCTGGAGAACAGTCCAGTACGAGCGCGCCGTGGCGGTCCCGGCATCCTCGTCGATCTCGAGGATGAGGTTGGTGGTGACGTGTTTGGTGCCCGGGGTTCCGTCGCGATAAATGCGCGCCGTGGAGGAGAACAGCTTGCGGATCGCCTCCCGACCGGTGAGCAGCGGCTCTCCGTCCCCACCACCCACGGCAGCATATCCCAAAAGGTCGGCCATTCCGTCGAAGTCGCCGCCGTCGATGCACTCCGCGTAGCGGGCGATCAGGTTCCCCAGTTGGATGGCACCGCCGGTCATGGGCCGGGCTCGATCCTCGCGCCGGGTTGCCCCGTCGTGACCGGGTCGTGGGCGCCGTCAGGCGAAGGACAGGTCGGCATCGTCCCAGTAGGCGTGCACCGAGGTGAACAGTCCGTCGGCGGCGACGGTGAAGACTTCGATGCCGTCGATGGTCATAGTCGACCCCCCGGTGACCAGGCGGATCTCGAAGTCGATGGCCACGTTGCGGGCGCACGTGTGGACGGCCGTTGCCGTGAAGGCCCACGTCTCGCTGGCACCGATGCTCGCCTCGAAGAACGCGACGATGGCCGCCCGGCCCACGTTCGGCGGATTCGATGCCGGGTCGGCCTGCACCGCATCCTCGGAGAAGAACGCGGCGATGGCCTGAGGGTCGCGGCTGTTGACCGCGTCCACGTACTCGGCGATGCGGGCACGCAGCAGGTCCGGGGTCAGCATGGCGATTCCTCCGACTGGGTGGCTCGTGGGGGCGGACCGATCACCGACGGCGCCACCGTCAGACGCCGACGGCGTGCACACCGCCGTCGACGTGGAGTATCTCACCGGTGGTCATCGGCAGGAGATCCGACAGCAGGGCCAGGCAGGCCCGGGCCACGACGTCGGTGTCGAGCACGTCCCACCCCAATGGCGCCCGGTCCGCCCAGGTGTCCTCGAAGGTATTGAAGCCGGGGATCGACTTGGCCGCCATGGTCTTGACCGGGCCGGCCGCCACCAGGTTGACCCTGATCCCCTGAGGACCGAGGTCACGCGCCAGGTAGCGCGACAGGGACTCGAGCGCCGCCTTGGAGACGCCCATCCAGGCGTACGACGGCCAGGCCACCGAGGCGTCGAAGTCGAGGCCGACCACCGACGCTCCGGTGCGACCACCCTCACCGGCGGCGATCAGCAACGGGAGAAAGGCCTCGACCAGTGCTTTGAGCGAGTAGGCCGACACGTGGAGGGCTACCTGGACCTGGTCCCAACCGGCCCGGAACATGTCCCCGCCCAGGCACTCCGGCGGGGCGTAGCCGATGGCGTGGACCAGACCGTGCAGCAGGTCCCCACCGGCGGCGAGCTGCACCGCGGCGGCCGCCAACTGCTCCGGTCGGGTGACGTCGATCTCGAGCACGTCGGCCTCGACCGGCAACTTGCGAGCGGTCCGCCTGGTGAGGGACAGGCCGCGGCCGGCACCGCTCAGGATTACCTCGGCCCCCTCCTGCTGGGCCGTGCGGGCCACCGCGAAGGCCAGCGAGGCATCCGTGAGCACCCCGGTCACCAGAATCCGTTTTCCCTCGAGCAGTCCCATGCGGGGGTCAGGTTACTGCCGGTCCTCCCGTCGGCCGTGAATCGTTGTGCAAGGGTAGGAATATGCGAATCGGCATTCTGGGAGGGACCGGCCCCGCCGGCCGGGGTCTGGCCGTTCGGCTGGCGGCCGCCGGTGAGGATATCGTCATCGGGTCGAGGGACGAGCACCGTGCCGAGACCGTGGCCGAGGGCCTGGTCGCGGCCTGGCCCGACCACCGCCTGGCCATTGCCGGCGCGGCGAACGAGGACACCGCATCGTGCGGGTTGGTTGTGGTGGCCACGCCCTGGGACGGCGTGATCGCCACGGTCGTGCCACTGGCTCCGTCACTGGAGGGGAAGGTGGTGGTGTCGATGGCCAACGCCCTGGTCAAGGAGGGCCGGGAGTTCCTGGCCCTGGTGCCGCCACGCGGCTCGGTCGCCGCCGCCCTGCAGGCCGGGCTGCCCCGTTCGTTGGTATCGGCGTCCTTCCACCACCTGCCTGCCTCGGAGATGGAGAAGTTGAGCGCGCCCATGGCCGGGGACGTGCTGGTCTGCTCGGATCACCCCGAGGCAACCGCGGCCACCGTGGAGTTGGTCGACAAGATCGACGGACTACGCGGGGTGGACGCGGGAAGCCTGTCCCAAGCGGCACCGATCGAGGCGTTCACCGCGGTGCTGATCACGGTGAACATCCGCCACAAGGTGCATGCCGCGATCCAGCTGGCCGGATTCGGCGATCATTGATCGGATGAGCGGGCGATCGGTGATCCGCCTCCATGACTCGGCCCGATGCGGGATCGTCCCGCTGGAGCCGGGGCCCCTGGTGACCCTGTACTCCTGTGGCATCACCCCGTACGACTCGGCCCACCTGGGGCACGCCCAGGTCTACCTCACCTTCGACATCCTCCAGCGGAGGCTGCGGGACCTCGGTCACGAGACCCGGTGCGTCAGGAACGTCACCGATGTCGACGACGACATCCTGCGCAAGGCCCGTGAACTCGGGGTCCACTACCTTGATCTCGCCGCCGAGGAGATCGCCCGATTCGACGCCGACATGGCCGCACTGGGATTGATCCCCGCGTGGTCGGAGCCCCGGGCCACCTCGGCGATCCCCGAGATCCTCACCCTGATCGGCTCGGTGCTCGACTCGGGCGCTGCCTACCAGGCCGGCGGCGCCGTCTACTTCGACGTGACCACCTTCCCCCGGTTCGGGGAGGTGAGCCACTTCGACCCGTCCCGTATGTTGGAGCTGGCCGTGGAGCACGGGGGCCATCCCGATGATCCGAACAAGCGCCATCCCCTCGATTTCGTGCTGTGGCAGCCCTCGCTGCCCGATGAGCCGTCGTGGGAGTCCCGGTGGGGACCGGGCCGTCCGGGGTGGCACATCGAGTGCTCGGCCCTGGCCCTCCGCGAGCTGGGGGAGACCGTCGATGTCCACGGAGGTGGGCGCGACCTCATCTTCCCCCACCACGAATGCGAGACCGCCCAGTCGGAGTCTGTGACCGGGAAGACGTTCGTCCGCCACTGGCTCCATGTCGGGTTGGTGGGGCTCGACGGAACCAAGATGTCCAAGTCCCTGGGCAATCTGGTGTTCGTCGGCGACCTGTTGAAGGAGTGGGAGCCCGCCGCGGTGCGCCTGGCCCTGCTCGGCCACCACTACCGCCCCGACTGGGAGTGGACTGCCGACGACATGCCCCTGGCCGCCCGGCGCCTCGACCTGTGGCGGTCGTCTGTCGCGGGACGTGGTGTGCCGGCCCCGGGGGGCGGCACTGACGGCACCGAGGACGAAGGGCTGGTGCTGGTGCGGTCGTTCCTCGACGACGATCTCGACACACCGGGTGCGTTGCGGGCCCTCGACACCGAGGCGGCGGCGGGGCGCCCGGTTGTCGCTGGGGCGGCCCTGCTGGGCGTTACCCTGTAGTCCCGTTGACTTGGGGCCGACGGCCGGGTGGCCAGAGGCGGCTTCCGACCGATCGCCCCGCGTTGCACGTTCGACACGATTCACAACCCGTTGGACACGACCCGATGGAAAGGCAGACCCATGGCAGCCGTCACCGTTCGACTTCCTGATGGTTCGACCAAGGAGTTCGACGAGGGCGTCACCGCCCTCCGGTTCGCCGAGTCGATCGGTCCCCGCCTGGCCAAGGCGGCGCTGGCGGCCACCGTGGACGGCGTCGAGGTCGACCTGGGGGCACCGCTGCCGGACGGAGCAGAGGTGACGGTGGTCACCGCCGATTCCGCAGCCGGCCGCAACGTGCTGCGCCACTCCACGGCCCATGTGCTCGCCCAGGCGGTGCTCCGCCTGTGGCCCGGGGCGCACTTCGCCATCGGCCCGGTGATCGAGGACGGCTTCTACTACGACTTCGAACTGCCCGGTGGTGCGCACTTCAGCGACGACGACCTCGAGCGCGTCGAGGCCACCATGCGCGAAATCATGGCCGAGGACCAGCCCTTCGTCCGCCATGAGCACACCATCGACGAAGGCCTGGCGCTCTTCGAGGGACAGCCGTTCAAGCGGGAGATCATCGAGGCGGTGAGGGCCGGCCAGGACGAGGTGGACGCCGCAGCCGAGGGCGCCTCGGCCGCGGCGGTGTCCACCTACTGGAACTCGCCGGCCTTCACCGACCTGTGCCGGGGCCCCCACGTGCCCACCACCGGCCGCCTGGGCCACTTCGCCCTGATGCGGGTGGCGGGGGCCTACTGGCGAGGCGACGAGAAGCGCCAGCAGCTCCAACGCATCTACGGGACGGCCTGGGAGTCGGACAAGGCGCTGGCCGAGCACCTCCACCGGCTGGAGGAGGCCGAACGGCGCGACCACCGCCGGCTCGGCGCCGAGCTCGACCTGTTCTCCTTCCCCGAGGAGATCGGCTCGGGGCTCGCCGTGTTCCATCCCCGGGGCGGCACCATCCGCCGCCTCATGGAGG
>DAIMIK010000075.1:0-11040 GCA_036722795.1 Acidimicrobiales bacterium
CCTTCAGGGCCATCGGGGGGATCGAGCCTCCCCCGGGGGAGCTGGCCGGCGCCGATTCGTCGGCAGACTGAACGACGGGGCGATCCGGGCCGGATCGCCCGCCGGAGATTGTGACGACGATGCCCTGCCGGGATCGGCAGGGCATCGTCGCGGCCGGCCGATCACCCCGGCCGACACACCCATTCCCTACCATCGGGGAATGGCAAAGACGGCGAAGCGCCACCGCTGCATCGACTGTGGTTCGACCGCCGCCAGGTGGGCCGGCCGCTGCCCCTCCTGCGGGGAGTGGAACACCCTGGTGGAGGAGGCCCAGCTCGGGTCGTTGGTGCGGGAGGTGGAGGCGCTCGACCTCTCTGCCATGCCGGTGCCGCTCTCCTCGGTGGACGTGTCCGAGGCCACGGCCGTCGCGACCGGCGTCGAGGAGTTCGACCGGGTGCTCTCCGGAGGCCTGGTCCCCGGCTCGGTCACCCTCCTCGGAGGTGAGCCGGGGATCGGCAAGTCGACCCTGCTGCTCCAGGTGCTGGCGGCCCGGGCAGCCGCCGGTCACCGGGTGCTTCTGGTGTCGGCCGAGGAGTCGGCCCACCAGGTCCGGCTGCGAGCCGAACGCCTGGGCCCGATTCCGCCCGGCCTGTTGATCCTGGCCGCAACCGACGTCGGCACGGTCATCAGTGCCGTGGTCGAGGCCGAGCCCGACCTGGTGGTGATCGACTCGATCCAGGCGGTGGCCATCGGCCCGGCCACCCTGGGCGAGCGGCGGGCCAGCGGCGTGCCCGGCAGCGTCACCCAGGTGCGCGAGTGCGCCGACCAACTGGTCGGCCTGGCCAAGTCACGGCGGGTGGCCACCGTGCTGGTCGGCCACGTGACCAAGGACGGTGCCCTGGCCGGGCCGCGTGCGCTCGAGCACATGGTGGACACCGTGCTCAGCTTCGAAGGCGATCGCCACCACGCCCTCCGCCTGCTGTTGGCAGTGAAGCACCGGTTCGGGCCCACCGGGGAGTTGGGGCTCTTCGAGATGGGCGACCAGGGCCTCAACCGGGTCGACGACCCGGGCCGCCTCCTGTTGGGGGACCGGTTGACCGGGGTGCCCGGTGGGGTGGTGCTTCCCGCCCTGCAGGGCCGCCGCACCCTGTTGGTGGAGCTCCAGGCCCTGGTGGCCCCCATGGGCCAGCCCCAGGCGAAGCGGTCGGTGGTGGGCCTGGACAGCGGCCGCCTGGTCATGACCCTGGCCGTCCTGGCCCGGCACGCGGAGCTGCCGATGTTGGCCATGGACGTGTTCGCCTCGGTGGCGGGGGGCATACGGGTGACCGAGCCGGCCGCCGACCTGGCGGTGGCTCTGGCCGTGGCCTCTGCCGCCACCGGCGTGGCCCTCCCGTCGAACCTGGCGGCGGTCGGTGAGGTCGGCCTGGCCGGCGAGATCCGCCAGGTGTCCGGCCTACCCCGGCGCCTCGAGGAAGCGGCCCGACTGGGATTCGACCGGGTGGCGGTGCCGGGGTCGGCGCCCGAGGGCCCGGCCGGTGTCGAGTTGATCCGGGTGGACACCGTGGCCGAGGCAGTGACCCGATTCGGCTGCATCGATGGCACGAGCAGTTGATCCCCGGCCCGCCGGGGGCCGTCCGGCCCGATGGCGGTCGACGGTTGACGGGTACCATTCGTCCGTGAACGCGCGCCATGGTTCTCCGCTCAGTGCTGCGCTGGCGATGGCGGCGCCGGGCCGGCCGTTGCGGGACGGGCTCGATCGCATCCTCCGGGCCAAGCGCGGCGGACTGGTGGTGGTCGGGGACGGCCCCAACGTGCTGTCCATCTGCTCGGGCGGGTTCCTCCTCGACTCGGAGTTCAGCCCCCAGCGGCTGTCCGAGCTGGCCAAGATGGACGGCGCCATCATCCTGGCCGCGGACGCGTCGCGCATCGCCCGGGCCAACGTCCACCTCATGCCGGACGCCTCCATCCCCACCACCGAGACCGGAACCCGGCACCGCACGGCCGAGCGGGTGGCCCGGTCGATCGACGTCCCCGTCCTGTCGGTGTCGGCGGCCATGTCGGTGATCGCCGTCTACCGGAACGACGAGAAGCACACCATCCAGCCCACCGGCTGGCTGCACGATCGCACCGACCAGGCCCTGGCCACCATGCAGCGGTTCCGCAGCCGGTTCGACGTGGCCCTCAACAGCCTCTCCATCCTGGAGGTGGAGGACACCGTGTCGGTGGGGGACGTGGTCGGCGTGGTGCAGTCCGCCGAGATGGTGCTCCGGATCGCCGAGGAGGTCGACGGCTATCTGGTGGAGTTGGGCGACGACGGCCGCCTGGTCGGCCTGCAGTCGGCCGAGCTGATCGACGGGGTGGCCCCGACCCTGCACCTGGTGGTGCGCGACTACTGCGTCCACGCACCGTCCGAGCATGCCGACCGCCTCGCCACGGTCAACCGGGTGGTCGAGCAGCTCGCCCATCTCCCGTCGGACCAACTGCGCGATCCGGCCAAGGTGGCGGAGGTCCTCAGGCTCCCGGGCTCGTTCCGGGACGCCGAGTCCGGCGTCGAGCCCCGGGGCTACCGGCTGCTCTACCGGCTGCCCCGCTTCTCCGAGACGATCATCGAGCGGATCGTCGACCGGTTCGTCAATCTCCAACAGATCATGCGGGCGTCCCTGGCCGAGCTCGAGAAGGTGGACGGTGTGGGGCAGGCCAGGGCGCACCTGGTCAAGGACGGCCTGGCCCGCCTGGCCGAGGCGAGCATTTTCGAACGGTACCAGTAGGAACGCCCGCCGACCGGGGCCGGCGTGGCCGATGATCGGGTCGCCGGCCGTCGGGCGACGTCCGGGGGGTATCCCCCAGCGTGTACCATTGCGTGCTTTCCCTACGCGTTCCCGATGATGCTCACCAGCCCGGGATCAGCACGCGACGCCAGGAGGAACGGTGTTCGACATCGGTGACAAGGTCGTCTATCCGCACCACGGCGCGGCAGTAGTCGAACGACGTGAGACAAAGGAGGCGTTCGGGAAGAAACAGGAGTACCTGGTGCTTCGCCTCGCCTATGGAGACCTCACCTTGATGGTTCCCGCCGACAACACCGACGGCGTCGGTCTCCGTGAGGTGATCAACGACGAAGAGGTGGAAGAGGTGTTCGCCGTCCTCCGCAAGAAGGAGGCCCGGATGCCGACCAACTGGTCGCGGCGGTACAAGAACCACTCCGAGAAGCTCCGGTCGGGTGACATCTACCAGGTGGCCGAGGTGGTTCGGAACCTCTCCATCCGGGACAAGGACAAGGGCCTGTCCGCCGGGGAGAAGCGCATGCTCAGCCGGGCCCGCCAGATCCTCGTCTCGGAGCTGACCTTTGCCCTCGCAGTCGACGAGGAGGCTGCCGAGGTGCGCCTCAACGAGGCGCTGCCCTGAGCCGACACGGGCCTGTCTGGGCCATCGTGGTGGCGGGCGGATCGGGTCGCCGGTTCGGCGGGCCCAAGCAGTTTCTCCAACTCGCCGGCCGACCGGTTGCCGCCTGGTCGGTGGCGGCGGCCCGCACGGTGGCCGACGGAGTGGTCCTGGTCGTCCCGGCCGATGCCGACTGTTCCGACAGCGGCGCGTCCGGGCCTTCGGCCATGGGGGCCGATCGGGTCGTGGTGGGCGGCTCGTCCCGGGCCGAGTCGGTACGGGCCGGGCTGGCAGCGGTGCCCGAGGATGCCGCAGTCATCGTGGTCCACGATGCCGCGCGCCCGCTCGCCGCGCCCGCCCTGTTCGCCGCAGTGGTCGACGCGGTCCGCTCCGACCGGGCCGACGGGGCAGTTCCGGTGCTGCCGGTGTCGGACACGCTGAAGCGGACCTCGGGGGGGAGGGTGCTCTCCACGGTGGACCGGGCCGGGCTGGCGACGACCCAGACGCCGCAGGCCTTCGTGGCCGCCACGCTGCGCGCCGCCCACCGTGGCGACGGCGAGGCCACCGACGACGCCGGCCTCCTGGAGCGTGCCGGCGCCACGGTGCGCACCGTGCCCGGAGACCCGCGCAACCTCAAGCTCACCCGTGCCGAGGACCTCGCCGTGGCCGAGGCACTGATGGCCGGGACCGACCGATGAGCGCGGGACCGGGAGGGCTCCGCATCGGGCAGGGCATCGACGTCCACCGCTTCTCCGACGATCGTGGTCGGCCGCTGGTGCTCGGCGGGGTCGTCGTCACCGGCGAGGGAGCCCGGGGCCTCGAGGGGCACAGCGACGCCGACGCCGTCGCCCACGCCGTCTCCGACGCCGTCCTCGGTGCTGCCGGCCTGGGTGACCTGGGTCGTCACGCACCGGACACCGACCCGAAGTGGAAGGGGGCGGACAGCATGGCGATCCTGGCCCGTGTGGTCGAGCTGGCCCGGGAGGGTGGGTGGTCTCCGGTGAACGCCGACTGCACCGTGGTGGCCGAGCGACCGAAGCTGTCGCCCTTCGTCGATGGGATGGCGGAACGCCTCGGGGCGGTGTTGGGGGCCCCCGTCAACGTGAAGGCCACCAGGGCAGAGGGACTCGGGGCACTGGGACGGGCGGAGGGCATCGCCTGCACCGCCGTGGTCCTGCTCTCCTCACTGGACGGTGGCGACACCGGGGGGGATGCCCGATGAGCGCGGCGGAGCGAAGCGGCGGCACGGGCCGGGGGCGTGGCGCCCGGGGTAGCGGGGCACCGCCGGCCGGAGGCAGGGGGACCGGCAAGCCGGGCAGGGCCGGGGGAAGAGGTGGGGCCGGTCGCGCCGGGGGCGCCAAGGCCCAGGGGGGCCGGGCCGGAAGCGGCCGCTCTGCCGCGAGCCGGGCTGGGGGCGGTCGGGCGCCGGTGCCGGGGGAAAGGGCGCGTGGGGCCGCGGACCGGTCGGGCGCCGGTCGGCGGGGTGCCGAGGGCCAGGGCCTGGGAGGGGAGCAGGTGGAGGGCCGCCAGGCCGTCCGCGAGCTGCTGAGTGCCAACCGCCGCGCCGTGAAGTCGCTGATGATGGCGGAGGGAATGGATGCCGCCGTCATCCTCGACGAGATCGAGGCGCTGGCGGCCAAGCGCCGGGTCCGGGTCGAGTACGTGTCCCGCCGACGCATCGACTCGACGGCCCGGACCGATGCCTCCCAGGGGGTGGTGGCGCTGGCCCGGCCGATCGAGGAGACACCGCTCGAGGCGTTGTGCGAGCCGTCCCGGCGCGGGCGGCTGCCGTTTCTGTTGGTGCTGGACGGGATCACCGACCCCCACAACCTGGGGGCCGTGCTGAGGAGTGCGGAGTGCGCCGGAGTGACCGGCATCGTCCTCCCCAGGCACCGGTCGGCCCACCTGTCCCCCACGGTGGCCAAGGTGGCAGCGGGCGCCATCGAGTACCTGCCGATGGCCCTGGTTGCCGGTGTCCCTGCCGCCCTGCAACGCCTGTCCGCGCTCGGGGTGTGGACGGTCGGGCTGGTCGGCGAAGCCCGACAGTCCCTCTACGAGCTCCCGCTGGGCGACCAACCGGTCGCCCTGGCCCTCGGGTCGGAGGGTGCCGGCCTGGCTGCGTTGACCAGGAAGCGCTGCGATGCCCTGGCGTCCATCCCCCAGCACGGGACGCTGTCGTCGCTCAACGTGGCCACGGCGGGAGCGATCGCCTGCTTCGACGTGGCCCGCCAGCGATCCGCCTGACCGGACCCGACCCGGCGTCGCGGGCGGGCCGGGGAGACCTCTTCGACCGTGACGCCCGTCCGGAACGCGACGTGGTCGATGATCTCCTCGGGGGGGGGTCCTTGGGCGCGGGGTGGGACCGAGCGGCGTCGGCGTTCGGACCGTCGCTCGCCCGTGACCGAGCGGTAGCTCGCCTCGCCCTTCCACGGGCGGGGTGCGGGTTTCGCTGGACTCGGGGCACCGGTCGTCCACGTCCTCGGCCGGGAAGCAGTGGCTCCCCTCCACCACGACCGTCCGGTCGCTCTCTGCCAGTGCCGCACCGTTCCCTGTCGCACGTATCGCCATGCACGGCCGAGCCCCGTTGCGGGCCGGCGTGTTCCCGCCACTGGCGACCGCGGTGCGCGGCGGGTGGGCCCGACGCCCCGGCGGGTAGAACCGGGGGGAGCGCCCGGCCCGAGGGGGCGGGGCGAACCGACCGAAGGAGTGGGGGATGACCGAGCACGCTGACGTGATCGTTGTGGGCATGGGGCCGGGGGGCGAGGACGTCGCCGAGCGACTGGCCGACGCCGGTCTCGACGTGGTCGGCGTGGACGCGGAGCTGGTCGGTGGCGAGTGCCCCTACTGGGGGTGCGTCCCCTCGAAGATGATGATCAGGGCCGCGAATCTGCTGGCGGAGGCCCGTCGCCTCCCCGGGATGGCCGGCGGGGCCGACGTGCGGCCCGACTGGGCGCCGGTGGCCCACCGCATCCGGTCGGAGGCCACCGACAGCTGGGACGATGCTGTCGCCGTCGAGCGCTTCGAGGGCAAGGGCGGCCGATTCGTCCGGGGGTGGGCGCGCCTCGAAGGCCCCGACCGGGTCGTCGTGGGTGACCGGGTCATCGAGGCCGGTCGCGCCGTGGTGATCGGGATCGGCTCCCGGTCATGGGCCCCGCCGGTGGCCGGCCTGGCCGGCACGCCGTACTGGACCAATCGGGAGGCCATCGAGACCGAGGAAGTCCCGACGTCGCTGGCGGTGCTAGGCGGCGGTGCCATCGGTGCCGAGCTCGCCCAGGTCTTCCGCCGGTTCGGGTCCGAGGTCACCGTGCTCGAGGCCGCCCCGCACCTGGTCGGTCCGGAGGAGCCCGAGGCCGGCCTGCTGCTGGCCGAGGTCTTCGGGTCCGAGGGGATCGACGTCCGGACCGGCGCGTCCGTCGAGTCGGTGCGCCACGACGGGGAGCGCTTCGCCGTGGAACTGTCCGAAGGCGAGCCTGTGATCGCCGATCGGCTGTTGGTGGCCGCGGGCCGCCGGGTCGACCTGTCGACGCTCAACGTGGCGTCCGTCGGCATCGACGAGTCCGCCCGTGCCTTGCCGGTGGATGACCGTCTGCGGGTGGTCGGGACCGAGCGGATGTGGGCGGTCGGGGATGTCACCGGCAAGGGGGCCTTCACCCACATGTCGATGTACCAGGCGGACATCGTCGTCGACGACATCCTCGGACGGGAGGTGGTGCCCGCCGACTATCGGGCGGTGCCCCGGGTCACCTTCACCGATCCGGAGATCGGGTCGGTCGGTCTCAGCGAGCGAGAGGCGCGTCACCAGGGCCTCGACGTCCGGGTGGGAATGACCGAGATCCCCTCGTCCACCCGGGGGTGGATCCACAAGGCGGGCAACCAGGGGTTCATCAAGTTGATCGAGGACGCGGGTCGCGGCGTCCTGGTGGGTGCCACCTCCGTCGGCCCGTCGGGCGGCGAGGTCCTGGGCCTGCTGACCCTCGCCGTGTACGCCGAGGTGCCGACCCACCGGCTCCGGCACATGATCTACGCCTATCCGACGTTCCACCGGGCCGTCGAGGCCGCGGTCAAGGACCTCGACGAACGCTGAGCCACCCCGGGGTCGCCATCCCCGCACGTCGGCCCGAGCCCGGACCCGGGCCAGCGCCCGGATCCGGGCCTTCAGCCCCGGCGGGCCAGGGTCAACAGGAACTCGTCGCCCTCCGAGGGCCACATCGACTCGAGCTCGAGGCCGTAGCCGCTCAGCTCGGCAGCGAGTGGCCCGGGTGAGAACTTGGTGCTGATCTCGGTGAGGATCTCCTCTCCCGCAGCGAACTCGACGTCGAGGTCGAGGTCGGCCACATGGACGTGCTGGCCCTCGGTCGCCCGCAGCCACATCTCGATGCGGTGGTCGTCCTCGTTCCATCGGGCCACGTGCTCGAAGCGGGTCGGGTCGAAGTCGGCCCCGAGCTCGCGGTTGAGCACGTGGAGCACGTTGCGGTTGAACTCGGCGGTCACCCCGGCGGCGTCGTCGTAGGCGTTGACCAACCGTGCACGGTCCTTCACCAGGTCGGTGCCGAGCAGCAGCCGGTCGTCGGGCTCCATCACCGCGCCCAGGTCGGTGAAGAAGCGCCGCCGCTCGACCGGGTCGAGGTTCCCGACGGTGCCGCCGAGGAAGGCGAACAGGCGTGGGCCGTCGGTGGGCAGCCGGTCGAGGTGCCGGTGGAAGTCGCCGACCACCGCACAGACCTCCAGGCCGGGGTACTCCTGCGAGAGGGCGGTTGCCGCCTCCCACAGGATGGTGTCGCTGACGTCGAGGGGCACGAAGCGCCGCAGGCGCCCGGTGGACTGCATGGCGTCGAGGAGCAGGCGTGACTTGTGGCAGGTCCCGGCGCCCAACTCGACGAGGACGTCGGCCTGCGAGGCGGACACGATGTCCTTGGCGTGGGCGTCGAGGATCGACCGCTCGGCCCGGGTCGGGTAGTACTCGGGCAGCCGGGTGATCTCGTCGAACAGGCGGCTGCCCCGGTCGTCGTAGAAGTAGACGGGGGGGATCTGCCTGGGCCGGGAGGTGAGCCCCGCCCGGACGTCGCGCTCGAGCGCCCGGCGGAGGTCGCTGCCGGACAGGTGGACGTCGATGGTCGGGGTGATGACGGAGCTCATGCGGGTCTGCTTTCTCGGGCTTCCCCCGGATGCGGTGGTCGTACCGGGTGCGGCGCCCGGCGTCAGGCGTTGCGGGCCACCCGCAGGCCGGCGAAGGCCCAGCGGGCCGAGGCAGGGAAGAAGTTACGATAGCTGGAGCGGATGTGTTCCGTCGGGGTCACGCAGGACCCGCCGCGGAGCACATACTGGTTGACCATGAACTTGCCGTTGTACTCGCCCACCGCGCCGGGGGCGATCTCGAACCCCGGGTAGGGGCTGTAGGCCGAGGAGGTCCACTGCCAGACGTCCCCGAAGGGGCTGGAAGCGGCAGCGGAGCCGGCGACCGGGCTCGGATGCAGGACGCTCCGGTCCAGGAGGTTGCCCTCGGTGGGCCGACCGGCGGCCGCGACCTCCCACTCGGCCTCGGTGGGCAGCCGGACGCCGGCCCACCGGGCGAAGGCATCGGCCTCGTAGTAGCTGATGTGGCAGACCGGCTGCGCAGGGTTGAGCGGGATGGGGCCGCCGAGGGTGAACTCGCGCCAGAGGCCGTCGACCCGCGACCAGTAGAGCGGGCACTCCCACCCTTCCGCCGTCACGGTTGCCCATCCGTCGGACAGCCACAGTTCGGGACGGCGGTAGCCCCCGTCCTCGATGAAGGCCAGCCACTCCCCGCACGTCACGGGCTGGTCCGCCAGGGCGAACGACTCGACGTACACCCGGTGGCGGGGGAACTCGTTGTCGAACCCGAAGCCCTGGCCCCCGTGGCCCAACAAGCAGATGCCCCCGGGGTGGGAGGTCCAGGTGGTGGTCCCCGGGACGAGCGGAGGTGGCAGCTCGATCTGGTCGTAGGCCGGAAGCATGGGATTGCGGGAGAGAACATGCTTGATGTCCATCAAGAGGAGCTCTTGATGCTGCTGCTCGTGTTGGATCCCCAGTTCGACCAGTGACGCGGTCGGATGGTCCAGCGGACCCTCGAGCAGCGAGCCCATGGCCCGGTCGACGTGCAGGCGGTACTCGGCGATGTCCTCGATGCCCGGGCGTGAGACCAACCCCCGCTCGGGTCGCGGGTACGGGGCCCCTACGGCCTGGTAGTAGGAGTTGAAGAGGTAGCCGTAGGCGGGGTGGAACGGCCGATACCCGGCGAGACCCGGAACCAGAAGGAACGTCTCGAAGAACCACGAGGTGTGGGCCCGGTGCCACTTGGTCGGGCTCACGTCGGGCATCGACTGGACGGTCTGGTCCTCGGCTGACAGCGGCCCGGCCAGGGCTTCGGTGAGCGAGCGGGTGGCGACGAGCCGCTCGGCGAGTATCCGGTCGTCCACGCCCATCAGCAGATCGGCCATTCCTGCTCCTCCCGGTTTGCCCTCGGGAACCTCGGTGAGACCTGCCGACGGCCTCGGCCTGCCTTCACCCGGAGAACTTACCCGGTCGTGCTCCGTGCCGGCCGTTCGCGGCCCGCCCGGCCCCGCCTCCGAGACGAGGCCCGGTGTCCGGCCCGCCCGGGTGCCGACCGGGCCAACAGAGCCGGCGGTGGGAATCGGACCCACGACCTGCCGATTACCAGTGGTCCTCCGGCTGTCGCCTGCGGTCGCGTCCGGTCCCCACTTGTCCCATTGCTGCAGGTGGAGAGGGGTGAGGCCCGTCGGGAGCGTAGCGGTACGCCGCTCCGGGTCGGCGGGTGGTGTCGTCGGATTGGATGTCTGGTGTCAGCACGCGCTCCGGACGTCGGACGTCGGACGTCGGACGCCGGACGTCGGACTGCGTCTTCTCAGAAAGCGACCTTGAGATGGTGAGGCTGTCCTCGTCGCGTTGAGCGGCACATGGGTTGCTGCCTACGAATCACGCCAGCTCTCGCGCCTCCAGCGGGTCGCCGTCGAGGTGCTGGACGAGACCGGGGCCATCCTCAGCCACCTCCGGGCCGAGGGGATGGCGGTCGAACATGGCCCACGCCTCAGCGGCGGTCGATCTGATCCGTTGGGGACAAAGGTGAACCATGCTTCATCCAGGTGCAGCGTCACGCTCTCGGATCGCGCCACCGGCTCGCGTCCCGTGCCGCCCGGACGCGGGCGCTACTCTGCCCCTGGGTCCGAGCCACGTCCATGGCACCTGTCGGCACCCTCGGGGGAGGACGGGAACGTACCGTGGAACACCGCACCGCGAGCAACGTGAGCCGGTGGACTGCCGTCATCCTCGTCATCGCCGGAACCCTGGCTGGATGCGGTAGCGCTGCCACCTCCTCCCCGACGACGACCACGGGCGAGCCGACCGGTTGGCGGGCGCCGGCGGTGTTCAGCACGCCGCCGGACACCGGAACCGTCATTGAACCCGTGTCCGCCAATCCCTCCGATCTGACCGCCCACGGGTACGTGGAGCAGGAGTACTTCGCCTCGGGTACCGCACACTCCTTCACCAGCCGGTCCACGCCTTCGGACGGGAAGTGGACCATCGCCGTCGCCGGATCGGCGCCTTACCGGACGCGCGTCATCGTGCGACGCCCGGACGATCCGACCAAGTTCGACGGGAACGTCGTCGTGGAGTGGATGAACGTGTCGGCCGGTGAGTCCG
>DAIMIK010000076.1:0-11001 GCA_036722795.1 Acidimicrobiales bacterium
GACCGGGCGCATCTGCTCCTCGAGCTCGGCCAGGGCCTCCGGCCCGGGCAGCAGGTCCTCGACTGGCGGCAGCTGCTCGATGCGGTCGAGCCCGAGCCGTTCGAGGAATGCGTCGGTGGTGGCGTAGAGCACCGCCTGTCCCGGGCCGGCCGCCCGTCCCACGGCGGCGATGTACCCCCGGTGCTCCAGCAGGCGCACCACCCCGTCCACGTTGACGCCGCGCAGGGCGGAGATCTGGGCCCTCGACACGGGTTGCTTGTAGGCGACGATGGCCAGGGTCTCCAACGCCGCCGCCGACAGCCTCGACGACACACCCACATTGGCGAAGCGCTCCACGTAGGGGGCCATGTCCGGGCTGGTCTGGATTCGGAAGCCTCCGGCGATCCTCACCACGTCGAACCCCCGCCGCTCGAGCCGGCACGACTCGGCCAGCTCGTCGCAGATCGGGGCGATCAGCTCGACCGGCAGCTCGAGGAGCTCGGCCAGCAGCCCGGCGGGGACGGGCTCCACGGCGACGATGAGGACGGCCTCGATGGCCCGGGCCTCGGGCGAGAGTGTCATCGTCAGCCCTCGTACTCGTCGAAGGTGCCGGCACCGACGGCCACCGCGGCCGGCGCCTCCTGCACCCAGGCCACCTCGAGGTCGCCGAAAGTATGGCCCTGGTCCAGGGAGACCCTCCCCTGCTTGCACAGCTCGAGCAGGGCCAGGAAACGCACGATGATCTCGATCCTCGAGGTGAGATGTCCGGTCAACTGGCGGAAGGTCGCCCGCCCCGCGCCCGGGAGGAGGCCGGTGAGCTCGGTCACCGCGTCGGACACGGTGACCGCGTCCACCGTGACGTGGTGGAGGTCGACCGTCGGCACGGGGCGCTCGGCGGTGGCCCGCAGGAAGGCCGCGGCCACCTGGTCGGGGGTCACCCCTTCGAGGAGGTCCGGGGCGTTGCCCACGAAGTCGAGGTCCAGCCCGGCGGCCCGGGGGACCGAGCGTGCCGCCTGCTCGAGGAGCAGGGCGAACCCGTCGGCGGCGGCCGCATAGGCCTGGCACTCGAGCAGCCGGGCCAGGAGCAGGTCCCGCTCCTCCCAACCGACCAGTTCCTCGTCCTGCTCCACGTCATCGCTGCCGGGGAGCAGGCGCCGCGACTTGAGTTCGATGAGCACCGCGGCGATCACCAGGAACTCGGACAGCATCTGGAGGTCCACCGTCTCCCAACGGGCGATTTCGGCCACGAAGGCGTCCACCACCGAGGCCAGAGGGACGTCGTAGATGTCGACCTGATGGCTGTTGACCAGCTGGAGCAGGACGTCGGCAGGACCCTCGAAGACGGGGGTGGAGACGGTGGCGGTCACGGCATCCGACCATACCGGCTGGGAGGGGCCATTCCGTGCACCCGTAGGGCCGACCTACGATGACCGTCCATGTCTCGAGTTCTCTCCGGCCTGCAGCCGAGTGGCGACCTGCATCTGGGCAACTATCTGGGGGCGATCCGCAACTGGGTCGCCGACCAGGATGCCCACGACGCCTTCTACTGCATCGTGGATCTCCACGCCCTCACCCTCGACATCGACCCGGCCGAGCTGCGCACCCGCACGTACGAGACCGCGCTCGACCTGCTGGCCGCCGGTCTCGACCCCGAGCGGTGCACGCTCTTCGTCCAGAGCCACGTGACCGAGCACGCCCAGATGGCCTGGCTGCTCGAGTGCACCGCCACGATGGGCGAACTGCGGCGGATGACCCAGTTCAAGGACAAGAGCGCCGGCAAGGACTCGGTCCGGGTGGGCCTGTTCACCTACCCGGTGCTCCAGGCGGCAGACATCCTGCTCTACGACGCCGAACGGGTGCCGGTCGGCGACGACCAGCGCCAGCACCTCGAGCTGGCCCGTGAGCTGGCCATCCGGTTCAACCACCGGTTCGGCCCGACCCTGGTGGTCCCCGAGGCCTCGATCCCCAAGATCGGCGCCCGGGTCATGGACCTCCAGCGTCCCGAGCGCAAGATGTCCAAGTCGGTGACCTCGCCCCTGGGGACGATCCTGATCCTCGATCAGCCCGCGGTCATCCTCCGGAAGGTCAAGAAGGCCGTGACCGACACCGATGGGGATGTCCGCTACGACCCCGAGGCCAAGCCGGGACTGTCCAATCTGGTGGAGCTGCTGGCGGTGGCCACGGGGCGAACACCCGAGGAGGTGGCCGGGTCCTACGAGCGCTACGGGGACCTCAAGAACGACGTGGGCGAAGCCCTGGTGGAGCTGCTCCGCCCGCTGCGCGAGCGGCGGGTGGCCCTGGCCGCCGACCCGGGGGCAGTGCCCACCCTGCTGGCCGTGGGCGCGGAGAAGGCACGGTCGACGGCCTCGGCCACCTACCGGCGGGCCGCCGAGGCCATGGGCCTCCTCGCACCGGGCTGATCCCCCCGGGCCCGGGGCAGGGCCCGCGTCCCCGGGGGGATCAGCTCGAGATCTACCTCGATGACCCGCGTACGTCGGCGCCGGAGCGGCTCCGGACCATGCTTCGCCAGCTGATCGAACCTGCGTCGTCAGGAGACGGCGGGACCCGCCGCCGGCGACGCCTGCTCCCGAGCAGTTCCCACGCTCCCCATAGGGCCAGGGCGCCCGCGGCCAGGGCCGACACGGCGATCCCGACGCGTGCTGAGTTCGGCGAGTAGGTGAACGTCACCAGGTAGTCGCCCGGGGACGGCAGGGCCATCTGCTGGACGACCCCGTTCTGGTACACCGTGGTGGAGCGAGCGGGGCCGAGGGCCCGCCCTGCCCGGTTGGTCCCCGACGGCGGCTCGACGGGCTGCACCGTGGCGTGCCACCCCGTGGTCCACGACACGCTCCTCTCGAGGACCAGTGCCGAGGGGGCGTGCACGACGACCTGCTGCCTGCCGTTGGTCTCCGGCGCGCCGGCCGTCACCTCGGCCCCCGGTGGCGGCGCTCCCCCGCCACGGGCGCCGGCCCAGGCCCACCCGCGGGTGGCGGTGTTCTCGAACACGCCGAAGGGGCCGAAGGTGCCGGTGAACTTCCAGTGGGGCCAGTCGACCCCGTACTGCAGGACGCCGTTCAACATCACCGCACCGGTCTCGGCGGTGCGGGCGGTGGGGATGTCGACGACGGTGGGCGCGGTGCCGTCGTTGCGGACGATGAGGCCCCCGGCCGGGGCCGGTGTGGCGAGGGACACCTCGACGGCACGGCCCTGCCCCCGGCGGACGACACCAGGCCCGCGTGCCCCCAGCCACTCGACGGCGCCGGTGGTGGTCACCAGGCCCACCGTCACGTCGGCGACGTCCCCGTGCAGCACATCGAACGCGGCGCTGTCCAAGGTGAGCGCCCCGCCGAAGTACCAGCGGTGGGACTGACCCGGGCCGATGGCCACCGGTCCCGTCGCGGCCGCCGGTGCACCGTTGTAGACGTTCGGCGTGGCCGGGAACGGGATCGACGGTGCGGTGCCACTGGTACCCGGGCCCGACGTGGGCTGGACAGGGGTCATGAAGTAGCCGGGCAGGGAGAGCAGGGTCCGGGCGTTGAGCTCGTCCCACACCGTGCCCGCCAACGAGGCCGGCGCCAGGTCCTCCTGGTAGTGGGCGCCGGTGGCGTTGGTGTAGTTGCCATCGGTCAGGGCCGCGTATCCCTGGCCGCTGTGGACCTGGTTGAGCACGTTGAGGTCGGTCTGGCCCAGCGCGTAGAGCTGCGGGTCGTCGAGCTCGTCGGGGTCGTAGATGAGGAACCGGGCATCGCCGACCAGCGTGGTGAACCGGGCTGCCGTCGCCCCCTGGGCCAGGGCCAGCGTCTGGGTGGTCGGGGCGGCAATGGTGAACAGATTGAACACGATCAGGTCGGCGGCAAGGACGGCGCCCAGCAGGCGCCGGAGCGTTGGCGTGGAGAGGCGTCGCTCGGACAGGACGACCAGGGTGGCCGCGGTGGCGACGAGGGCGCCGACCGTGGCCAGGGCGGCCGTCTTGTGGCGGGTGGCGCCGTCGACCATGAACTGGATGCCGAGGAAGCGCTGGAACCCGGGCCCATCGGCCCAGAAAATGACACAGACCGCGGTGATCACCGCCAGCGGCGCACAGGTGGCGACCACCTCGGCCCGTCGACCCCGTTCCCACCAGCGTCGCGCCGGCGTCGGATCGGCCGGGCGGGAAGCGGACCGAGGCCCCCTCGTCCCGTGGGGTCGGCCAGCCAGCAGGAGGTGGACCCACCAGGCCAGCAGTACGGCCAGCGAGAAATCGACCAGCAGCAGGTTGCGGTTGAGCAGCCGCTCCGTGTTGATCACCGGCAGGAGGAACAGCACGTGCCCGAAGGGTGTCTCCCCTCCCAGGGCCGAGAGCAGCCCCACGACGAGCACGACGTACCAGACCCACCACGATCGGGCCTCGGGCCGCCGCCGCCACCGCCGGACGAGCAGGGAGCAGCCGGCGATCAGGGCCAGGGCACCGACGTAGCTGGTGACCTCCTGCAGGTTGTACGGCCCGACGTAGAAGCCCGGCTGGTTTCGGTTGGTGCCCAGCAGGAACGGGGACGCCACCAGGGTCACCAACCGGCCGGGCAGGGAGCCCGAGGAGAAGAACTGGTAGGAGGAGCCTGCCCGCTGGGACCGGGCCTGGAAGGCCAGACCGGGGATCGACTGCGCCGAGCCGAGGAGGAAGCCGAGGGCCACACCGCACAGGATGGACAGGGTCGAGCGGACGAGCGGGCGCCGTTCCTTCCGCCTGAACCGGCCCAGCGTCACCAGCCGGCCGATCCAGTAGATGGCCACCAGCACGCCGCTGTCGACGACCGACTCGGCGCCTCCGGTCAGGAGGGACATCCCCACGGCCAACGCCAGCAGGCCGACCCAGCCCCGGGCCCGGCGGCGCCCACCGGCGCGGTCCCCCTCCAGGTTCGGTTCGCCCGGCGGCATCTCCACCGTCGTGCCGGCCAGATCCACGGCCCCGCCGGTGAGCCCGTGGACGGCCACCAGCATCCACGGCAGCCAGGCCGCGCCCTGCACGATGTCGACGTGGACGATCTGTGCGGACATGTATCCGGCAAAGGCGAAGGTGGCCGCCCCGAAGGTGGCGGCGGTGGAACTGACCGGCTGGCGTCGCAGGAAGATGTACATGCCGGCCACGGCCACGTCGTAGGCCAGGGCCAGGTTGATGGTCCACGCGGTGAAGGGGGGCAACACCGCCATCAGCCAGTTGGTCGGGTAGGCGGCCCCGGAACTGAACCCGCCCAGCAGCGGGGTGCCGCTGAACAGGTACGGATTCCACAGCGGCAGGGCACCGTGGTGCAGGTATCGCCCCACCAGGACCCGGAGGGGGAAGTTCTGGAGGAAGTTGTCGCCGTCCAGGAACACCCGTCCGGAGAACAGGGGGACGGCGAAGACGACCAGGGGCGCCACCAGCAAGACCACCAGGCCCGGGTGGGTGCGCACCCAGCCCCCGAGGCGGTACAGGGGGCCCGGACGTTCACCGGGGGCCCCGGGAGTACCAGCCGGCATCGGCGTCGCGCCGGCCGAGGTCATGACGGCGCGGGAGCCGCGGCGCCTGGTGCCGGGGTGGTCACCGGGACAGGGGCCGTCCGTCGCAGCTGCCGGACGCACCACGCAGCCATCAGGACCAAGATGACGGTGCGGGCGATCGTCGAGGCGAATCCGACCCACGAGTAGGAGTTGGGCTGGTCGGGCAGGCGGAGGACGAACTCGAACCAGTAGTCGTACACCGAGAGGATGCCCAGTGACACGCCGTAGCGGGCGGGCATGGCGGCGACGGCCCCGGCGGCGAAGACCCACAGCACGTACTGCGGATTCCAGATCTTGTTGACCGCCATCCAGGCGATGATGGCCATGGCCGTGGCCAGGGCCACCGCCCGGGCCTGTTCGGCGTCGGACGCCCGCCAGACCATCCATGCCCCGTAGGCCACAGCCGCCATCACCACCAGGAGGGAGCCGTCATTGATGGTGTGATTGCCCACCACGGTGGTGCCGACGATCTTGCCCAGCATCCCCCAGAGGGAGTCCTTTTCCGGCCGCTCGCTGTTGTAGCGGAAGAACCACAGGGTGTTGGACCGGGCCACCACCAGGAACGGCACCATGATCACCGCGCTCACCGCGGCAAAGGGGATCAGCCACCGTGCCAACAGCCTCGCGGGCGACGGCCCGAGGACCGCGACGGACCCGTCCGGCGCACTCTTGTCGGCCGGGTGCGGGGCCTCCGCCGACGACCGCCACCACCGGGCCCCGAGGGCGGCCACGGCCATCGGCGCCACCATCACCGGGAAGAGCTTGAACCACGTGCCCAGCGCTGCCGAGGCGCCACTGAGCGCGAGTCGGCGTTCGCCGAACCAGACCACAGCCGCGACCAGGAAGACGATTCCCACCAGGTCCCAATTGATGCCGGCGTCGAGGAGCAGCGCCGGCGTGGCGGCGATCCACCATGCGGACGGTGGGTGTTTCCGGCGGAGGAGGGCGATCGACCCGAAGGTGGCCGCCGCGGTCAGCAACCCGGCCGCGGCGAACCAGGACGCCGGCCCGCCGGGCAGCCACGACGGGAGCCAGAGCACATAGCCCAACAGCACCGGGTACTCGATGCGGTCGTGGACGTAGGGCAGCGGATGGATGACATGGCCCGCCCGGATGTAGTGCTTGAGGCTCAGGTTGAGGACGTCGGAGTACACCCCGTGGTTGAGCGACCAGACCTGGTAATTGAAGCCGGCCCGCACATGGGAAAGCCCCCGTGCCAGCAGGAGGTAGTCGACCAGCAGGAGTGCGCCGGCCACGACGTAGGGTCCCCACCGGCTGGTGGAGATGCCGAGGGGGTCCCGGTTCACACCAGCAGGCCCGACCACCAGTGGATGACGTGGTCGAGCAGCAGCGTCCACTCATTGTGGAACACCAGGATGAGGATGAACGGGAGGAACATCAAGAACGGCTGGAGCCGGTAGTACTCGGGCAACGAGCGCGCCGGGATGAAGCGCTCGAGCACCGAGGCCCCGTCGAGCGGTGGGCATGGGATGAGGTTGAACACGCCGAGCACGATATTGGCGATGCCGGCAATGAACAGGATCTGTCCGAGGAGCGTGGGCGGGTAGTACCCGCCCGAATAGACGATCTGACGAATGACCTGGGGCGTGGTCAGCACGAAGAGCAAGCCCATCAGCGCGGCCAGTGCGAAGTTGGTGAGCGGGCCGACCAGGGACACGACAACCGTGTGGTTGCGGGGGCTCCGGAGGCGGTTGGTGTTGACCGGGACCGGCTTGGCCCAACCGTAGGCCCCCAGTCCCGACAGCGAGAGGACGGCCGGCACCAGCAGTGTCCCCACCGGGTCGACGTGGGCCAGCGGGTTGAGGGTGAGGCGCCCGGCCTTCTTCGCGGTGTCGTCCCCGTAGGCCAGGGCGACCACCCCGTGGGAGATCTCGTGGAGGATGATCGACGGGACGAGCACCAGGAAGTAGATGATCTCGAAGCGGTTGATCCGGTTGGTGCTGAGCAGGAACGCAGTGATGGCCGCGGCCACCACCACGATGATCACGTTGCGCGGGCTCGGCTGAAGTCGTCGCTTCGGCCGCCCGGAGCCCCCGCCGGTCCTGCCATTGCCCCCGTACGCCATCAGCGCCGCGGGCCGATCAGGACCGGTTGGCGTGATCGATGCAGAATCGGGTGGACGGCATCGCCTCGAGGCGGGCAGGCTGGATGTCCACAGCGCACACCTCGCAGTGGCCGTAACTTCCGTCCTCCAGGCGCCCGAGGGCCAGGGCTACCTCGTCGAGGGACTCCTTGAGCTGCACGGCCAGCACCCCGGCCTCGCCCCGCTCGGCGGTGACCTGACTCGAGTCGGCGAAGTTGGGGTCGTAGTGGAGGCCCCCACTTTCTCCGTGGCCGAGTTCGGACAGCTCGGAAAGCAGATGCCTCTGCTCGTCCTCGAGGAGTTGGCGGTAGTCAATTGCAGGGGCATCGCTCGGCACGGGGAGGATCCTACCTGGCCCGGACCCCTCCAGCCCGCGGGTGGGCCTGCTCATAGGCGTTGCGGAGGTGTTCCTGGCTGAGCTTGGTGTAGATCTGGGTCGTGGCGATCGAGACATGGCCCAGGAGCTCCTGGACCACCCGGATGTCGGCCCCGTGCGCCAGCATGTGGCTGGCGCAGGAGTGGCGCAGCACGTGGGGGCTGACCAACGTGCCCAGCCCGGCCCGCTCGGCCCGGTGGTTCACGATGGCCCACGCCCCCTGGCGGCTCAGGCGACCCCCGCGGGTGTTGAGGAACACCGCCTCGGAGTCGCTCCGCCTCGCCCACCGGGCCGGGGCGAGGCGGGGCCGCCCGGAGGCCGAGAGCCACCGGTCGAGGGCGAAACGGGCGGGGCCGCCCAGCGGGACCAACCGCTCCTTGGCCCCCTTGCCGAACACCCGGAGGAGGCCGTCGTCGCCCTGGACGTCGATCAGCGAGAGCCCGACCACCTCGGAGATCCGTGCTCCGGTGCCGTAGAGCAGTTCGAGGAGGGCCCGGTCCCGAAGCTCGATGGTCTCCGAACCGCTCACCTGATCGAGGAGCAGCAACACCTGGCTCTCCTCGAGGGCCTTCGGGAGACGCCGGGGCAGCCGGGGGGATCGCACGTCCACCGTCGGGTCGCCGGCGATGACCCCCTCCCCCACCAGGAAGCGATAGAGGCCCCGCAGAGCGGTGGTCGCCCGGGCCACCGAGGCCGGGTTCCTTCCTCCCCCCCGGAGCTCGGCCAGGTAGCGCTCGACGGCATCGGGGCCGGCGTCGAGCGGGTCGACCCCAGCGTTTCGGGCCCATCGCTCCCAGGCCGTGATGTCCCGCCGGTAGGCGGACAGGGTGTTGCGCGACCGACCCTTCTCCACAGCCAACCAGGACAGGTACTCCTCCGCACCCGTCGACAGGGGCTGGTTCACGGTGCGCCTGTCGCCGGTGCGCCCGGCAGCCGGCGTCGGGCCAGGCCCACCCCCAGAATGGTCGATGCGTCGATGATCTCCCCGTCGTCCACCATGCCGTCGAATTCGGCAAGGGGCACCTCCACGACCGACATGAACCGCTCTTCGACGCCCTGGCGTTCCGACGGCACCCTGGTCAGGCCGGTGGCCAGGTAGATGGTGGCGTACTCATCGCAGAACCCCGGAGTGATCACGCATCGGGTGAGCAGGTGGAGGCGCCCCGCTGCGTAGCCGACCTCCTCGGCCAGCTCGCGTCGGGCGGTGGCCTCGGGGGGCTCGTCCTCCACATCGCAGGTGCCCGCCGGGATCTCGAGGATCCACTGGTTGAGAGCGGGTCGGAACTGCCGCACCAGGACCACCGAGCCCTCCTCGGTCACGGCCACCACGGCGACCGCCCCGGGGTGGCGCACGATGTCCCGTGAGAAGGTCACGCCGTCAGGGTCGACGAACGTGGCTCGGCTCACCGAGATGAACCAGCCCTGGTGGACCGTCTCCTCTCCGACGGCCCGAAACCTCGGAAGGTCGTCGGCCCGCCCTCCTCCCGGATCAGCCGACCGCACCGATGTCGATCAGCCGGGGGTCTCGTCCCTCAGCCCGGTCCAGGGCAGCCCCGACGAGCTCGCGGAACAGGGGATGGGGCTGGTCGGGACGGCTCTTGAACTCGGGGTGCGCCTGCGTGCCGACCCAGAACGGATGGCCCGGCAGCTCGATGAACTCGACCAGTCGACCGTCCGGGGACAGTCCGGAGCACACCAGGCCCACCTCCTCGAGTCGGCTCCGGTAGCGCGGATTGACCTCGTAGCGGTGACGATGGCGTTCGGACACCACCTCGGCGCCGTAGGCCCTGGCCACCTGTGAGCCGGGGGTCAGCTGCGCGCTGTAGGAGCCCAGCCGCATCGTGCCGCCCTTGTCGACCACGTCGTTCTGATCGTCCATGAGATCGATGACCGGGTGGCGGGTGGTGGCATCGAACTCGCGCGAATTCGCACCCTCGAGGCCGGCCAGCGAACGGGCCGCCTCGATGATCATGACCTGGAGGCCCAGGCACAGGCCGAGCAGTGGGATGTCGTGCTCGCGTGCATAGCGTGCCGCGGCGATCTTCCCCTCAACGCCGCGCTCCCCGAACCCGCCCGGGATGACCAGGCCGTCGTACCCCCGCAGCCCGTCGTGTTCCAGCAGACTGGGGACGGTGGCCGCCTGGACCCACTCGATCTGCACCTTGGCCCCATGGTGGAAGCCGGCGTGGCGGAGGGACTCCACCACCGAGAGGTACGCGTCGGGAAGGTCGACGTACTTGCCGATGATGCCGATCCGGACCGGCCGCACCGCCGCGTCGACCTGGTGGACCAGGCGCTCCCAGCCGGAGAGGTCGATGGGATGGGAGTCCTCGTCGAACTCGAGCAGCCGGAGGATGTAGCTGTCGAGACCCTCCTCGTGAAGCACCAGCGGGATCTGGTAGATGTTGTCGGCATCGACCGCTGACACCACCGCCTCGATGGGCACATCGCACAGCAAGGAGATCTTCCGCTTCAGGTCGTCGGAGATCATCCGGTCCGACCGGCACACGATCACGTTGGGCTGGATCCCCCGACTGCGCAGTTCGGTCACCGAGTGCTGGGTCGGCTTGGTCTTCTGCTCCCCCGAGGGGCCGAGGTAGGGAACCAGGGTCAGATGAACGTACGCCACGCTCTCCCGGCCCACGTCCCGGCGGAATTGCCGGATGGCCTCGATGAACGGGACGATCTCGATGTCGCCCACCGTGCCGCCGATCTCGACGATCACGACGTCGACGTCGTCGGTGCCGAGGCGCTTGATGCGCTCCTTGATCTCGTCGGTGACATGGGGGATGACCTGGACCGTCTTCCCGAGGTAGTCCCCACGCCGCTCCTTGGCGATGACCGATGAGTAGATCCGCCCGGTGGTTGCGTTGGAGTCCTTGTGAAGGTTCTCGTCGATGAACCGCTCGTAGTGGCCGAGGTCGAGGTCGGTCTCGCCCCCGTCCTCGGTCACGAAGACCTCGCCGTGCTCGAAGGGGTTCATGGTGCCCGGGTCGACGTTGATGTACGGGTCGAGCTTGCACAT
>DAIMIK010000077.1:0-10997 GCA_036722795.1 Acidimicrobiales bacterium
TCGGGGCATCGGACCCGACCACCGGCCAGGCCATCGTGGCGTTTGTGACGGTGAAAGGCCATGTGGTGGCCGTGGGGGAGGAGGGAGAGGCGCTGGTCATCGAGTTGCGCGAGCAGGTGGCTGTCACTATCGGCCCGATCGCCAAACCCCGCCAGATCCTGCTCACTCCCGAGTTGCCGAAGACCCGCAGCGGCAAGATCATGCGCCGACTGCTCCGTGACGTCGCCGAGCACCGAGAGCTCGGTGACGTGACCACGTTGATGGATCCGACCGTGGTCCAGATGCTCGACGATCGGCTGAACGCCCCCGGCGGTGCCGGCGACGAGGCATGATGCCCGCCGATGGGAGTGGCGCGGAGAGTGACGCTGAACTCCGGTGGTGCCCTGATGGCGTGCCGAAGGGGGCGGGGACGCCGTAGCCGAGCCGACCGGGCTACCTGAGGTGCCGGGTGTCATCTGGCGGGGGTGGGGGCACCGACGACAGACGTAGGCGGGCGTCGACCACCACCACGCCATGGGAGGTGGCGATGACCGGATTGGCGTCCATCTCTTCGAGCTCGGGGAAGTCCTCGGCGAGGAGGCCGACCCGAAGGAGCAGGTCGATGAGCGCGTCGAGGTCGACGGGGACCGAACCGCGGTAGCCGGTGAGCAACGGTGAGCCCTTGAGCCCGAGGACCATCTCCCGCGCGTCGACGTCGGTCAGGGGAGCGAGCCGCATCACGTGGTCCTCGAGCAGTTCCACCGCGACGCCCCCCATGCCGAAGAGTACCTGGGGACCGAACGCCCGGTCCTGGACGAACCCCACGAGTGTCTCGACGCCCGGTTCGGCCATCGGCTGGAGCACGACCCCGGTCATCTCGGGGCCGATGTCGTTCCGCATGGACCGGTACGCGGCGCTCACGTCGGCGGAGGAAGTGAGACCCAGGTGGACGCCCCCGATGTCACTCTTGTGCACCATGCTCGGCCCGACCGCCTTGATGGCCACCGGGAGCCCCAGCCGTTGGGCGGCCCGGCCCGCCTCTTCGGCGTCGGCGACCGCCTCCGTTGGCTGGACGGCTATCCCGTAGGCGGCCAGCACGTCGAGGGCCGGAGCCCCGGTGATCCATCCGTTCTCGTCGGCGACGCCGACGGTCCGTCGCCGAGCCTCCCCGACGCGGATCCCGTCGAGCTCGGGAACTTTCCCGGGAGGCTTCGACCTCCAGGTGGCGTAGTCGGCTGCATGGGCGAGGGCGCGGATGGCGGTTTCCGGATACGTAAAGCACGGAATCGGGCGCCGAGCGCGGCGGAGGATGTCGCGGCCGCTGCTGGTACCGAGCAGGCTGGCCACGATGGGGCGGGGCCGGTCGATGTCTGCCGCGTCGGCGGCGCGCACGATGGCCCGTGCGACGTCGTCGGTGGCCGTGACGAGGGGTGGGGTGAACACGACCACCACTGCATCGACGTCGTTGTCGGCGAGGAGGACGTCGAGGCTTCGTCCGTAGGACTCAGCGCTGGCAGATGCCCCGAGATCGACGGGATTGGTGACACCGCCGGCCGTGGGGGTGATGGCCCACAGGGCGGCTTGGGTGGCCGGCGAGAGCTCGGTGACCACGAGCCCATTTCCGCTGCTGGCGTCGGTCGCCAATACGCCGGGTCCGCCGGAATTGGTGAGAATGGCCACCCGTCGGCCGTTGGGCAGTGGCTGATGGACGAGGGCCTCGGCCGTGTCGAAGAGCTCTTCGACGGTGTCGACCCGGAGCACCCCTGCCTTGTGGAACAGCGCGTCCACCGCCTGCTCGGGACTGGCCAGCGCTGCCGTGTGCGACGACGCGGCCCGGCGCCCCGCTCGGGAACGGCCGCTCTTGACCACGACGATCGGCTTGGTGCGCCCTATGCGACGGGCCAGGCGAGCGAACTTCCGGGCGTTCCCGAACGATTCGAGGTAGAGGAGGATGACGTCGGTGTCGTCGTCCTGCTCCCACCAGGTGAGCAGATCGTTGCCGCTGATGTCGGCCTTGTTGCCGAGCGAGACGAAACTCGAGAGCCCCAGATCCCTGCTCTTGGCCTCGGCGAGGATGGCGATGCCGAGCCCACCGGACTGCGACCCGAAGCCGACCCGGCCGGCGACCGGCACGTCGGCGGCGAACGTGGCGTTCATCGACACCGCAGGAGCGGTGTTCAGGACACCGAAGCAATTGGGCCCGACCATGCGCATGCTGTGATCGTGGGCCAGCCGCACGGCGGCGCGCTGGGCTGCCTTCCCCTCGGGACCGACTTCGGCAAACCCTGCGGAGACGACGACCACTGCCCCTACCCCTTTGCGGCCACACGCTTCGACGGCCTCGGCCACCGAGGCTGCCGGGACGGCGATCACGGCGAGGTCGACCTCGCCGGGGACCGCCTCGATGCTCGGCCAACAGGGGATGCTGGCGACGTGGTCGGCCGAGGGATTGATCGGGTAGACCGGCCCCTGGAGGCTTGTGCCAACCAGGTTTCGCACCAGCTCATGCCCGATGGTCCCGGTCTGGCGCGAGGCCCCGATGACGGCGACCGAACACGGCCGGAGAAGGCGCTCCATCGACCTCACCACGGCGACGGCGTCGCGCCGGTCGGCCGCATCCAGTGCCTGTTGGGTCGGGGTGATGTCCATCACGACGCTCACCGTCTCGTGGTCCGTGCTCGAACGCCGGGCAAAGCCGACATCGGCGAAGACGTCGAGCATCCGCCGGTTGATGACCAGGGTGTCGGCAGCGAAGCGCTTGATGCCATGGCGCCTTGCCGCGCTGGCCAGGTGCTCGAGGAGGATGGTCCCGAGGCCCAGGCCCTGGTGGGCGTCGTCGACGACGAATGCCACCTCCGCCTCGTCCTTGCCGACCTCGCGGTCGTACTGCGCGACCGCTATGAGCGCGCCATTGCGTTCGGCGAGGAGTGCCAGATGGTCGGGATCGTCGGCCCGCGTCAGGCGCTCGAGCTCGTGATCCGACAGGTGTGGGTGGGCGCCGAAGTACCGCAGGTGCACCGTGTCGCCCGAGAGCCCGCGATGGAACGCGGACACCGCCGGGGCGTCCTCGGGGGTGACGGTTCGGATCTGGGCAGTGGTGCCGTTCTTCAGGAGGACGTCGACGCCATCAGGATGCCCCACCAGCTCGTCGGTGGAGCTCGTCGTCGTGTCGCTGGACTCGCTGGTGGCGCTCATGCAGGGTGTACTCCTCGGAAGCTCGAGCAATTGCGCCGGCTCGGACCCACCACGATCGATCACCACCCACTCGGGACCATCGCGGGGACGACCGACATCCGGCGGTCACGAATCGGATGGTAGGCGAGGCTGCGTCCCCGCGCCGACCACGTCGCCGACTGGCTCCGCGTGGGTCGCCGCCGGCAAGGTGACGAGGCCCGTTGCCCGACCGATGTGCCGCCGGAGGCGGATCCACCTTCGTCATCAACCGGGATCCAGAACCGTCGATTCGGGCGGCCCGGAGGTGGTGACACCGCCGCCAGAGTCCCCAGCCGCCCGATCCTGGCCTGGGGATTGCCCAACGACTCGGTACCACCCGCCTCCGATTGCTTCGACCTGTCCGGTCGTGAACAGGTGGAACGTCCGGTTGGGTGCCTTCAGCGTCGCTCAGTCCCGCCCACCGTCCGCACTCGCAATGCGTAGGTCAGGAGTTCGATTCCCCACCCAGGCTCCATGGTCGGGACCAGAGGACCCCGGACCCCGACCAGCCCCCTCCGAGTCACGAGGACACGATTCTCGTCACCGTCTGGATCTCGTCGTCCAGGGCCTCGGTCAGCCGTGTGGGGTCCGCCATGACCAGGGTGTCCGACATCACGCCGAATCGGACCGACTCTGCGTAGCTGCAGATGCTGACACCCAGGCCGACCGGACCGGTGCTCGGAACCCACAGCAGCGAGCCGGCGACCTCCGTCGGCCCCAGTCGCAACGGTGTCCGAGCACCGACGATGTTGGTGATCACGACGCTGGCGCGACGGGAGAAGGCGTCGACCCACGATTGTGCACCTCGTTTCGAGGTGGCGCCGAGCGCGGTGAGCGCGTCGAAGACGATGAGCGCCTCGCGAGTGGCCTTGATCCGGTCCATCTCGGACTTGACCTTCCCGATGCGCTCCCGGAGATCGACGGTGTCGGTGGGCAGAGATGCGAAGGTGAGGCCGAACCGGTTTCCCAACCCGGTGTCGAGAGGCTCGCCCTTCGGCCGAATGCTCATCGGCACGACCGCCTCCACCCTCTTGGCCTGCGAGGCGCCGGTGACGGAGCGCCCGATGGCACCCGTGATGAGTGCCAGCGCGACGTCGTTCACGGTGGCATGCGATGCTGCGCCGATGGCCTTCAGGTGTTCGAGTCGCATCGGCCCGGACCATGCCAGCGCCTTCGTCCCTCCGAGCTGCCCGCCGAGCACCTCGGCCTTGGTCGGCAGGCCGGACGCCAACCTCCACAGGACGGCCGGGTCCCGGCTGATACCGTCCATCGACTGGCGTGCCGCATCGAAGATGGGTTGCCTTCGCCTGGCGGACGTCGAGTCCTGGCCGGCCCAGGTGGCCAGCACGTGCATCAGCGCCGGCCCATCGCCGAGTGCGTGGTGTGTGCGCAGAAGGACCGCTCCACCGGTGCGGTAGCCGTCGATCAGGTGTAGCTGCCAGAGGGGTCGACCGGGGTCGAGCGGTCGGATCGCCTCGCCCGCTATGTAGTGGTGCAGTGCCGCATCATCGCCGGGGGAAGGCAGCTCGATCCGACGGACATGGTCGGAAGCCCGGACGTCGACGCTCTCCCATCGTGGACCGCTGACCAGCCCGAGGGCAATCGGCGGATCAACAGGTCGCGATGCGAAGACGTCGAAGTACCGCACGACGCGCTCGAAGAAGGAGGATTCCATCTCGCGCCAGTCGGCGTCTCCGTCGAACCACAACACCGTGTTGACGACCATCAGGTTCAGTGGTCGATCCATGTGCAGCCAGGTGGCGTCCGCTCCGGCCATCCGGTGTGTCGTCATCAGAACCCTTCCTCTCCCACCTGGGCCGGGCTTGGTGGACTGCAATCGGCGCTCACGTGGTGGCAGCGACGTTTCGGGCCGGAGCACGGAGCGTTGGGGGACCCGGGACCAGGAGGTGTCAGGCCAGTTGGGTCAGTCTGGATCGCAGGGTGCGCGTTTGCAACGGCCGGCCCGTCGGCGATTCAGGGCGGGGCCCAAATCCGGTGGCACCACCGTCCACGGCTCGCTGGCAGCTGGCACGGCGCCTGACGCCGGGGCACCGTTGCCCCGGCTGCGCTTCACGGCCTCCGGACGCGGTCGACGACGATCGAACCGCCTCGGGCGATGAGGTCGAGGTGCTCTCCCTGGCCGTCGAGGAGCGAGAGGTCGGCCAGGGGGTCCCCGTCGACGAGGAGCAGGTCGGCGAAGGCGCCGGGGCTGATCACGCCCAGCTCGCCGGCCCTCCCCAGCAGTTCGGCGTTGACGGTCGTTGCGGAACGGAGGACCTGAGCTGCGCTCTGCACCTGCGCACGGAGGATGAACTCGCGCGACTGGGCCTCGTGGGTCTCGCCGAGCAGGTCGGTGCCGAATCCGATCCTCACCCCGGCCGAGGCGGCGATGTCCACCGCGGTGAGGCCGGCGTCCTTCACCGCGTCGAGCTTGGCCAGGCTGTCGGCGGGGAAGTTCCACTGGCGACCGAATGCCGCCAGCTGGTCGTAGGTGACCAGGGTGGGCACCAGGAAGCAGCCGTGCTCGGCCATCAGCCGGGCCGCCTCTCCGTCCAGCAGGTTGCCGTGCTCGATCGAGCGGACGCCGGCGCGCACGGCACGGGCGATCGCCTCGGGGACGTAGGCGTGGGCGAGGACGTAGGTCCGGCGTGCTGCCGCCTCCTCGACGGCGGCGCGGATCTCCCCCTCGGTGTACTGGACCATGTCGATGGGGTCGCTCGGCGTGGCGACGCCGCCCCCGGCCATCACCTTGATCTGGTCGACGCCGGACTTGAGCTCCTCCCGTGCCGCCCGGCGGACCGAGTCGGCGCCGTCGGCCACATGGGAGTACGCGGAGCTCCTGATCGAGCACGCACAGAGGTGCGGGTTGGCGCCGGCCGGCGAGGTATCGCCGTGCCCGCCGGTCTGGGACAGGACCCGCCCGGAGCGGAACACCCTCGGCCCGGTGATCAGGCCGAGCCGCAGTGCCTCCTGGATGCCGGCATCGAGGCCACCGGCGTCGCGCACCGTGGTGAACCCCCGGCGCAGCATCCGCTCGAGGACCGCCTTGGCCTCGATCCCGATCCGTGTCAGCGGGCGCCGTCCCATGGCGGCCAGGTCCAGGGTCGTGATGGCGGCGTGCACATGGGCATCGATGAGGCCGGGCATCAGGGTGCGGCCGCCGGCGTCGATGACGTCCACCGTGTCCCCGGCGACGAGCGTGGCCCCGTCCTCGGCCACCTCGACGATCCGGTCCCCCTCGACCCGGACGGAGGACTCCGCCCGGAGCTGTCCGGCCGGCGGATCGAGGAGTGCGGCGTGGGTGATGACGAATGCGCTCATGCGGCGCCCCTTTCGTGGCGGTCGGTGCGTCGTGCGGTCCCTTCGGGGTCGCCGTCCCGGAGCGTCACCCGTTCCGGCCACCCGCCAGACCCTACGCCGAGCGCACGATCGACTCCGGGACGATTTGTCGCCCGCCACGCGCGGCCCGATCGGCAGCCGACGGCTCCCGTGCCGACCGGTTCGGGACTTTCGACTCTAAGGAATCGGCTCCTTCCGGCGTAGGTTCGTCCCATGGGATCGGGGGACAGCGCGCTCTTCTTGGACCTGGCAGGGCCGGGAGAGGACGAACTGGTGCTGCGGGAGCAGGCCCACCGGATCGCCGTGGAGGTGCTCCGGCCGGCTGCCTGGGCGCTCGACCGGATGACCCCGGCCGAGCGCATCGCACCCGGCTCCCCGTTCTTCACGACCATGGCGACGTTGAAGTCGCTCGGCTACCACCGGTTCTTCCTGCCCGCAGAGGCGGGAGGCCCTGAGGAGCCGCTCTCGCCGCTCGCCCAGTCCGTGGTCCTGGAGGAGCTGGGATGGGGAAGCCTGGGTCTGGCGACCGCCTTCCTGGTCGACATGCTCCCGGTGATCACCATGGCGCGCTTCGGGGGCCCGGAGCTGCAGGCCGAGCTGGTGGTGCCGTGGGTGGAGGACGAGACCGGTGCGTTCCACGGCTGCTGGGCCATCACCGAGCCCGACCACGGGAGCGACTTCCTCGGGCTGCGGGACGGCGCCGCCCCGGCCTACGGCCGGGCCCAGCTGGTGGCCGAAGCGGCCGACGGCGGCTGGGTGCTGCGGGGCCAGAAGTCGGCGTGGGTGAGCTCGGGCCCGATCGCCACCCATGCGGCCGTCCACGCCCAGGCCGGCCGCGAGGGCGATCTCTTCCACAGCCTCTTCGCCGTCGTGCCCCTCGACGACCCCGGGGTGCGGCGGGGCCCTCCCGCCGACATGATGGGCGTGCGGGACGATCCCCAGGGCGAGTTGTTCTTCGACGGAGTCTTCGTGCCGGAGCGCAACGTGCTGGTTCCGCCCGGGCCCCTCTACCCGGCATTCGGGGACCAGCTGCTCTGCCTGACCAGCTCGGTCATCTCCAACGTGGCCGTCGGAGTGGCCCGGGCCGCCTTCGAGGAGGCCCTCCACCATGCCCGCCGGCGCGTCCAGGGCGGCGCACCCATCGCCCGCCACAAGAACATCCAGCTCACCCTGTACGGGATGTTCGAGCGGGTGGAGACGGCGCGCGCCTACACCCGCGCCGCGCTGGCCCACACCCAGGCGAACGCACCCGGGGCGTCGCCCGATGTCCTCGGGGCCTCGCCGCGCCACGCCCGCGCCGCGCAGGTCTACGCCAAGCGGGTGGCCTACGAGGTGGCCCACGACGCGCTGCAGGTGTTCGGGGCCCAGGGGCTGAGCCGCGACTCGCTGATCGAGAAGCTCTTCCGTGATGCCCGGAGCCTGCTGATCGAGGACGGGACCCTCGAGGTGCTGGCCCTCGACGCGGCCCGGGACCTGATCCAGAACTACGAGCACGTGACCTACGACCTCGAGGAGATGATGGCGACATGGTGACCATCAAGAGCACACCGCTGGATGCGCCCCTGTTCCGGATGGACCCGGACCGTGGGATCGAGTACTGGGGCTGCCGGGCCGTCATGGCCGGCTTCACGGTGGGCGGCGACGTGGCCGACCTGGTCCCGCGCGGCCTCCACGTGGACTCCCCGGCGATCGGCGCCGTGCTGGTGGCCGACTACGGCGCCAGCACCCTCGGCCCCTACGGGGAGTTCGTCTCCTTCCTGCGGGTGGTGGACGACGCCGGCACCGAGGGCCTCTACGTCCCGTACATCTATGTCACCGACGATGCGGCGATGGCGGCCGGCCGCGAGGTGCTGGGCGCACCGAAGAAGCTGGCGGCCATCGACGTGCAGGTCCGGCCGGAGGCAGTGGTCGGCACGCTGGCACGGCCGTCGGACTGCACGCTGGCCAGCGTCGTCGTCCAGCCGGCCGAGCGGCTGCCCACCGAGATCCTCGATGCGTTCCTGCCGTCGGGCACCCCCCTCTTCTCGCTGCGCCACCTGCCGGGGCCACGGGGGGCGACCCAGGTCAGCGAGCTGATCCAGTGGAATTGCGACCTGGCACTGCACAAGGACGCCTTCGGCGACGACCTGGCGTTCACCGGGCCGGGGTCGGTGACCTATCCGGGCCGCTCGGCGGTCGACCCGGTCCACCGGCTGGAGGTGGACACGCTGGTGGCCGCCACCTACCTCGAGTTCGACATGCGCCTGACGGCAGGCAAGGTGGTCTGGTCCGACACGGTGGCTGCGACCGTGCGGGAGGTCGAACCGGCGGTTGCCACTGCCTAGGGTGAACCTCCGGGCCGACCCGGGGGCCGTCCCTCTCCGGGCCAGGTGCGCCGAGCCGCGTCGGTGGCGCGTCGGGCGTGCGTCGCGCCCGTGGTGCCGGGTTCAGCAGCGGGCGAGGCTGTCGGCCAGCCGTAGAAGTGACGCCGCGGACGGCTGGCGTGGCGCTCCGTCCTCGGCGATCCAGGCGCCGCCGGTGCCCGTGTCCCCGGCCGCCTCGCACGTGTCGATACCCCCGGCGGGGACGGTCACGGTGAACGTGGTGCCGTCGGGCCGGAGCAGGGTCGAGATCCGCCGCCCCCCCACCTGCTCGCAGCTGAGGACGGTGGCCCGGCTGTGCGAGCCGGGTGCGCCCGACTCCCGGGTGGCACGGGTGCTCCCGCCGCCCCGGTGGAGGGGATAGGGAGCACGCCGCCCCTCGTCGGAGGCCCACGGCAGGCAGAAAGCCGCGTGCAGGGTCGTGCTCGGAGTGCTCACCTTGTCCCGGACGTTACTGCCCACGGGGGGACAGGTGGTGCTGCCTCGATACCGGCAGCTCGCCGGGGTCGTGGCCCCGGCGCGGGGCGCGGTCGCGGGTGCGCCGAAGCGTGTGTAGGGTGCGTCCATGGCCGATCAGGCGATGTTCTCCGACCTTGCCATGGAGTACATGCCTGCGCTGTACACCGCGGCCCTGCGGATGACCCGCAATCCGGCCGACGCCGAGGACCTCGTGCAGGAGACCTACCTCAAGGCGTACCGGGCCTTTGCCAGCTTCGAGCTCGGGACCAATCTCAAGGCCTGGCTGTACCGGATCCTGACCAACACCTACATCAACACGTACCGGGCGAAGAAGCGGCGGCCGGAGATCGCCGACGTCGAGGACGTCGAGGACCTCTATCTCTACCGGCACCTCTCGGGCGAAGGGCCCCCCGGCCTGGGCCGCAGCGCCGAGGACGAGGCCCTCGACCGGTTCACCGACACCGATGTGAAGGCGGCCATCGAGTCGCTTCCCGACACGTTCCGGATGGCCGTGCTCCTCGCCGACGTCGAAGGATTCTCCTACAAGGAGATCGCAGAGATCACCGACGTGCCCATCGGGACGGTGATGAGCCGCATCCATCGTGGAAGAAAAGCGCTCCAGAAGGCGTTGGTCGATCGTGGAAGCACGCGCGGCCTGGTTGGGGCCTCGGACGAGGCCAGGTAGGGGAGTACCGCAGTGGGAGATCAGGAGACACCACGGAATCCGGCAATCCCCTCGGACGGGGGTGGGTTGCCGGCCGGGTTCCTCGGCTGCGACGAGACCATCGAGCGGCTCTACTTCTACCTCGACGGAGAGCTCACCGAGGAGCGGCGGGTGGAGATCACCCGGCATCTGGACATGTGCGGCCCCTGTGTCGGCGCCTACGGTTTCGAGGCGGAGCTTCGCAAGGTCATAGCCAACCGGTGCAGGGACCGTGTGCCCGACTCGGTGGTGGCCCGGGTGGCGGTGGCCCTCCAGGAGGAGTACAGCCACCGGGACGGGTAGAGCTGGTGCGAGCCACCGACGGGCCGGACAGGGCGGTGGGCGCCGGAACGGGACGCCTGTCCCTACACTGGGCGGCGTGAGCGAATCCGGGGCCACTCCGAGCGGTGAGGGCGCAGTGGCGTGGGACATCGCCGAACGGGTGGCCGGATGGGTGGGGAGCCGCAGCAAGGCACCTGCTCCCTACCGGCCGGACCTCCTCCACGAAGACTTCGAGGAGCTGACCGCACAGGCCGAGGAGCTGGTGGCCGAGTCGACCGGCCTGCGGTCCTCGAGAGGTCCGGCCCGTGCCCGGGTCACCGACCGTGCCGGCTGGGTGCACGCCAACGTCGCCAGCTTCCAGCGGCTCCTCGGTCCCCACCTCGACAAGCTCGATCCGGCCCGGATGGTGCGGTCCAATCCGGTCACCGCTCGGATGGCCGGCCCCCTGGCCCTCGCCGGGCGTTCGGCCGCCGGGGCCCAGATGGGCCTGGTGCTGGGGTGGCTCTCGACCAGGGTGCTCGGCCAGTACGACCTGCTTCTCACCGAGGAAGCAGTCGAGGACCAGGACCTGGTGTACTTCGTCGGCCCGAACGTGGTCGCCATCGAGCAGCTGCACGGCTTCGAGCCCCGGGAGTTCCGGCTGTGGCTCGCCCTCCACGAGG
>DAIMIK010000078.1:0-10901 GCA_036722795.1 Acidimicrobiales bacterium
GAAGTGGCCGAAGTGGCCGAAGTGGCCGAAGTGGCCGAAGTGGCCGAAGTGGCCGAAGTGGCCGGCGCGGTCGGCGCGGTCGGCGCGGGCGCTCGTGACGCGTCCCGGCGTCCGCCCAATCTGCGGACCACCGGAATGAACCACGGCGGCTGACAGCCAGGCCCGCGCCACGAACGACTGTCGGGCCTGCTCAGCTCTCGGTCGATGGAGTCGAGGACGGCCGTCCTGTGGTGGCAGACCGTTCACGGGGCTCAGAGCATGTCACCGACGATCGGGCCGGCTGAGGGCAGGACCGTGTTCGACTCCGACGTCCACCGGCATGGGTCGGGCCGGCAGGGGTGACAGGTCATCCGGGGAGCCGTCAGGGGACCTCCACCCCTGCCGGTCACCGTGCCATCGGGCTCGGCCGTGTGCGACCCCTCAACTCGCGGTAGATCTCGACGATCTGGCGCGCCGATTCGGGCCAGCCGAAGTTCTGGATCACTCGACGCCGGCCGGCCTCTCCCATCTTGTGGGCAAGGTCAGGGTCGGCAACGAGCTCGTTGATCGCGTCGGCCAGGTCGTGGGCGAACTGTTCTGGGTGCGCTGGATCGCTGTCCGTTGGGCCCACTGGTTCGAATGGCACCAATGTGCCCGTGACCCTGTCTTCGACGATCTCGGGGATGCCACCGACCGCGGACCCGACCACTGCTGCCTCACACGCCATGGCTTCCAGGTTGACCAGTCCGAATGGCTCGTAGACGGATGGACAGCAGCTCACGGTTGCGTGGCTCAGCAGTTGGTTGAGCTGGCGATGGTCGAGGGGCTCCTCGATCCAGCGGACCCCGTCTCGCTGCGCCGCCAGCGTATTGATCTGGGCGGCCACCTGGCGGGCCAGGTCTGGTGTGTCGGCGGGGCCCGCTCGCAGCACGAGCTGGGCCGATGGGTCGAGGTCGCGGGCAGCGGCGAGTAGATGGGTGATCCCCTTCTGATGGGTGATGCGCCCGAAGTACACCACGATGGGTCGCCCTGGATCGATGCGGTGGGACTCGAGGACGTCGGTGCTCGGATCGCTCCTCCACGCGTCGATGTCAATGGCGTTGTGGATCACCGTGATCCGGTCGGGGTCGACGGCGGGATAGCAGGCGGTGATGTCCTCGGCGCTGGCGCTCGACACGGCGATGATCGCATCGGCCGATTCGATTCCGACCCGCTCGCAGAAGGTCGACAGGCGGTAGCCAGTTCCGAGTTGGTCCGCCTTCCACGGACGCTTGGGCTCGAGGCTGTGGATGGTCATCACGTGCGGGACGTCGTGGAGCAACTTGGCCAGATGTCCGGCCAGATTCGTGTACCAGGTGTGGCTGTGGACGACGTCCGCTCCGCTCAACGCAGCCGCCATGGCCAGGTCGATGGACATCGTGCGGAGCACCTCGAGGTGGCGATCCTCACCCCGGAGACGGTCCCAGGGCTGATACGCGGTGACGTTGCGGTCCGCGGACGCCGGACGATCCTCTCCGAAGCAGTGGACCTCGAGGTCGGTGAGGTGGGCCAGCTCGGCCGCCAGGTGCTCGACGTGCACCCCCGCGCCACCGTAGATCTCGGGGGGGTACTCCCGGCTCAGAAGGGCGACTCTCACGGCAGTTCGACTCCGGTCATAGTTCAGAGTATGGGTGGCGGCGGGCGGGGTCACAAGAGACCAAGGTCACAGGGTCGCCGGAGGTCGCATCAGGGGCGGGCGGGCAGCCGGGCGTCCGGGGATAGACGGGGTGCCTCCCCGGCGGGGCGGGTGCGACCGCTTCGTCGGTCGCCTGGGTCGGACCGTGCTGCCAGCGGCCGCCACGGGGTGCGCAACCAGCCGGGTGGGCGGGTTCCCGAGGCTGTGCGGCCTGCTCCCGTCGGCCCGTCGCCGGCCCGAGGTCGACGTATCCGACCAGGTCGTCGCCGGCGGCGCGCCTCAATGTTGGAGGTGCTCGTTGTGTTGGAGGAGGATCACCGAGTGGGCGGTGAGGTTGACCGTGGGCCCCGGGACGCGGCGTCTCCCGGGGGGCCGGGCGGTATTGAGGAGCTCCTCCCAGATCCCCGGCCATTCGATCCGGGGCAGGGTATAGGAACGTGACCGGCTCCCTCCGTTCAAGAGGAAGAGGATCGTGTCGCCGTAGGTGGGCCGGCCCCGCTGGTCGATCTCGTCGCTGGCCCGGCCCGAGAGGAGCATGCCGATGGAGCGGAGCTCGCTGTCGGACCATTCGGCCTCGGTCATCTCGTCGCCACCGGGCCGGATCCAGGTGACGTCCTTGGTGCCCCCCGGGGTGAAGGGCCGGCCGTTGAAGAAGTCCCGGCGGCGGAGGATGGGGTTGTCGTTGACGATCCGGATCAGCTCCCGGGTGTAGGCCAGGAGGTCACGAGCCGCCTCGTCGAGTCCCCAGTTCATCCAGCTGATCTCGTTGTCCTGGCAGTAGGCGTTGTTGTTCCCCCGTTGACTCCGGCCGAATTCGTCGCCGCCGAGCAGCATCCGGACCCCTTGGGAGACGAAGAGGGTGGCCAGCATGTTGCGCTTGATCCGGTCCCGGCGGTGGATGATCCGGTGCGAGCCGGTCTCCCCCTCGACTCCCCAGTTCCTGCTGTAGTTCTCGCGGGTCCCGTCCCGGCTCCCCTCGCCGTTGTCCTCGTTGTGGCGCTCCTCGAAGCTGACAAGGTCGGACAGAGTGAAGCCGTCGTGGCAGGTGATGAAGTTCACGCTGGCATAGGTCCGCCGGCCGCTCGGGCTGTAGATGTCACTGGAGCCGGTGAGCCGCGAGGCCAGCTCGGGGATCATTCCGGTGTCGCCCCGCCAGAACCGGCGGATCGAGTCCCGGAAGGCCCCGTTCCACTCGGCCCAGCCGGCCGGGAACCGGCCCAGCTGGTAGCCGTCGGGGCCCACGTCCCAGGGCTCGGCGATGAGCTTGACCTGGGAGAGCACCGGGTCCTGCTGGATGACCTCGAAGAAGGCGCTGCGTCGGCCGTCTTCGAGGCCACGGATGAGGACCGGGGCCAGGTCGAAGCGGAACCCGTCGACATGCATGTCGGTCACCCAGTACCGGAGACTGTCCATGATGAGGGCGATGGTCCGAGGGTGGACGATGTTGAGGCTGTTGCCAGTCCCGGTGAAGTCCAGGTTGAACCGCTGATTGTCGGGTCGGAGCCGGTAGTAGACGGAGTTGTCGATGCCACGCAACGAGAGGGTGGGGCCGAGGTGGTTGCCCTCGGCGGTGTGGTTGTAGACGACATCGAGGATGACCTCGAGCCCGGCCCGGTGGAGGGTCTTCACCATCGATTTGAACTCGTCGACCTGCTGGCCGTTTCCGCCACTGGCGTAGCCGACGTGGGGGGCGAAGAAGGCCAAGGTGTTGTAGCCCCAGTAGTTGGTCAGGCCCTGGTCGACGAGATGCTTGTCGGCGACGAACTGGTGGACCGGCATCAGCTCGACGGCGGTCACCCCGAGGGAGAGGAGGTGGTCGACGACGGGGTTGGAGGAGAGGCCGAGGTAGGTGCCCCGGAGGTGCCCGGGGACCCCGGGGTGGGCCATGGTCATGCCCCGGACGTGGCACTCGTAGATGACGCTGCGATTCCAGGGGGTTCGCGGTTTGGTGTCGTCGCCCCAGGTGAAGGCCTGGTTGACCACCACCGACTTCGGCATCCCCGCGGCCGAGTCCCGAGGGTCGAGTACGAGGTCGTTGTCGGGAGTCGCCAGGTCGTGGCCGAAGAGCTCGTCGCTCCAGCGAATGGGTCCGCTCACCGCTTTGGCGTAGGGGTCGATGAGGAGCTTGGCCCTGTTGAAGCGGTGCCCGTGCTCGGGGTCCCAGGGTCCGTCGACCCGGTAGCCGTAGAGGCAGCCGGGTCGGGCGTCGGGCAGATAGCAGTGCGAGACCCGGTCGGTGGCTATTGGCATCTTGACGCTCTCGATCGGGGCGGCGTCGTCGGCATGCTCGAAGATGCAGAGCTCGACGGCGGTGGCATGCTCCGAGAAGAGTGCGAAGTTGACGCCCTCCCCGTCCCAGTTGGCTCCCAGGGGGTGGGGCGATCCGGGCCAGACCCGCATGCTCACGCCTGGGTGTCGATCTCGTGCCGGAGCACCACCACGGCCAAGGGTGGCGCGGCGATGTTCACGGAGCGGGGCCGGCCGCCCCACCGGACGGGCTGGGACTCGACCCCGCCGAGGTTCCCCATGCCGCTGCCTCCGTAGATGATGCTGTCGCTGTTGAGGATCTCCCGCCAGAAGCCTGCTGCGGGCACCCCGAGGAGCAGGTTGTGGCGTGGCACCGGGGTGAGGTTGCAGACCACCAGCACCGCGCCCCCGGCCTTGGACCGCCGGAGGAAGCTCAGGGTGGAGTGCGTGGCGTCGTCGGCCTGGACCCATTCGAAGCCGGACGGGTCGGCGTCGAGCTCGTGGAGGGCGGGCTCCTCCCGGTAGATCCGGTTGAGGTCGGAGACGAAGCGGAGGAGCCCGGCATGGGGGGCGTGGTCGAGGAGGTGCCAGTCGAGGGAGCGCTCGTGGCTCCACTCCCGCCACTGACCCAGCTCGTCACCCATGAACAGGAGCTTCTTCCCGGGCTGGGTGAACTGGTAGCCGTAGAGGAGCCGGAGGTTGGCATGCTTCTGCCAATCGTCTCCGGGCATGGCGCCCAGCAGCGACCCTTTGCCATGGACCACTTCGTCGTGGGAGAGCGGCAGCACGTAGTTCTCCGAGAAGGCGTAGAGCCCTCGGAACGTCAGCTGGCCGTGGTGGTGGCTTCGGTGGACGGGATCGCGCTGGAAGTAGGCCAGCGTGTCGTGCATCCAGCCCATGTCCCACTTGTAGCCGAAGCCGAGGCCGCCGACCTCGGTGGGTCGGGATACCCCGGGCCAGGCCGTCGACTCCTCGGCCATGGTCTGGACGTCGGGATGGGCACCGTAGACACCGATGTTGAGCTGGCGGAGGAACTCGATGGCCTCGAGGTTCTCCCGGCCCCCCTGGCGATTGGGTATCCACTCCCCGGCGCCCCTCGAGTAGTCGAGGTAGAGCATGGAGGCCACGGCGTCGACCCGGAGGCCGTCGGTGTGGTACGTCGACAACCAGTGCTCGGCCGAGGAGAGCAGAAAGCTCCGGACCTCGTTGCGGCTGTAGTTGAAGATGTAGCTCTTCCAGTCGGGGTGGAAGCCCTGGCGGGGGTCGGCGTGCTCGTAGAGGTGGGTGCCGTCGAAGTCCCCCAGGGCGAAGGCGTCGGTCGGGAAGTGCGAGGGCACCCAGTCGAGGAGTACCCCGATGCCGGCCTGGTGGAGCTGGTCGATCAGCGCCATGAGACCCTGAGGCGTGCCGTAACGGGCGGTGGGTGCGAAGTAGCCGGTGGTCTGGTAGCCCCAGCTGCCGTAGAAGGGATGTTCCATGACGGGGAGGAACTCCACGTGGGTGAAGCCGGTCTCGACCAGGTGGCGGACGAGGAGAGGAGCGAGCTCCTCGTAGCCGAGCAACTTCCCCGGGTCCTCCGGGGAGCGCATCCACGAGCCGAGGTGGACCTCGTAGATGGAGACGGGAGCGTCCAGTGCGCCACGGCCGGCCCGGCCGGCCATCCACTCCCCGTCGCCCCAGTCGTAGCTGAGGTCCCAGACCACCGAGCCGGTCCGCGGCGGGCACTCTGTGGCGAGGGCGTAAGGGTCCGCCTTCTCGAGGACGTCCCCTCCGGCGGTGACGATGGCGAACTTGTAGACGTGGCCCGGAGCCGCGGTCGGGACGACGCCGCTCCAGATCCCCGAGGAGGCCCGGGGGTCGAGGGGGTGGGCGGCGGGGTTCCACCCGTTGAAGTCTCCGATGACGCTGACCGCCCGGGCGCTGGGGGCCCACACGGCGAAGGCTGTCCCGGCCGGGCCCAGAGGGTGGGCGCCGAGCTTTTCGGCCAGTCCCCGGTGGGTCCCTTCGTTGAAGAGGTGGATGTCGGCGTCGGAGAGCTCCCAGGGCGCGACGGTGGCCGGTTGCGGTGCACGTCGTCGCTGCGTGGCGGTCATTAGCCGGTCTCCTTCGATGGACCCATCATTCTCTCCCAGGCTGGACCTGTTCCGCACCTTCGGCAGTAGTGCCGCCCTGGTCGCCCCGGCGGGCGGCGTTGACGAGCCGGAGGATGGCCGTCGGCACCCGGTTCCCGGCCCGGAGGTCTTCGGGCCAGCGCCGGGCCCACCGCCGCCGGAAGTTGCCCTCTGCCGGGCCGGAGCCGGGCCGGTTCTGGGGTTCGCGCTCCAGCCAGAGATCCTCGAGGTCGACCAGGACCAGCCGGGCCGGGCCGGCGGCGAGGTGGAGGAGAACGGCCCGCAGCGCCCGGGCGGGCGACGCCGGCCGGCCCAAGGCAGAGGTGACGGCGGACCGCAGGGCGGCCCGTTCGGCGCGTTCGGCCGTGGTGGCCTCGGGATCGAGCGCGCCCCGCCGGGCCCGGTCGCCGATGTCGAGGCCGGCCCACCAGGAGGCGAACGGGGGGAGGTCGTGCGTGGCGATCGACGCCAGCGAGTCCGGCGGAGGGTCGGGGAAGGGGTCGCCGGCTCTGGCCTCGAACTCGTGGACGTGGGACCGGAGCATCCCGTCGCGGCGCATGGCGGCCCGGACGACCGGGGCCACCGTTCCGAGGTCCTCCCCCACCACGGCCACACCGGCCCGGGCGGCCTCCAGGACGGTGACGGCCCGGAGCTCCTCGGACCGGTAGCTCACATAGGCGCCATCGGTGGGGGCCATGCCCTCGGGAATCCACCACAGCCGGTGTAGCCCCATCACGTGGTCGATCCGGATCACGGTGGCGTGGCGGAGGGTGTGGCGGAGAAGGGCGACCGGGTAGCGGTAGCCGTTCTGGCGGATCTGCTCCGGGTGGAGGGGATTGACGCCCCAGTCCTGGCCGGCGGGCTGGAAGCTGTCCGGCGGCGCGCCGACGGTTGCGCCGGAGGCGAAAGCGGTGGGGTGGAGCCAGGGGTCGAAGCCACCGGGGTGGGCGCCGACGGGGAGGTCCAGGTAGAGCCCGCCCCGGGCGGCGGCCTCGCTCAGCTGGTCGTCGGCGACCCACTGGGCGTACCGGTGGTAGCGGACCCGGTGCTCGTCGGCGGCCCCGGCCGGGATCAGACCTGGCCGGGACCCGGCCCATTCCGTCCACGGTCCACCCAGGGTCTCGGTGGCGGCACGGAAGTGCGCGTAGGCCTCCACCTCGGGCCGATCGTCCAAGAAGGCCTCGAGGGCGTCCCGGCGGGGGGAGGAGGATGAGGCCAGGGCATCGGCCAGCAGCTCGAGGATCTGGCGCTTCGCCGTCAAGGCGGCGGAGAGGTCGGATCGTGGGAGCGAGCGAAGCCGGCCCAGGCGGCGGCGGAAGCCGGTCGAGGCGAGCAGCCGGCGGGCCTCGGGGGCGATCTCGAGCTCGGGGAGCCGCTCGACGTCGACGTAGAGCTCGTTCCAGGCCAGCCTGCTGGCCGGCCGGTACGGGCTGGGCTCCACCACCGGCCCGTCGAGAAAGCAGGCCAAGAGGGGCAGGGTCCCGACGAAGCTCCCTCCGAGCCCGCTCGTCCACTCGCCGAGCTCGGCCAGCTCCCGGTAGCTGCCCACCCCCCAGTCGGTCCGGGTCCGCACGGCATGGAGGGGGGCGAACACCCCCCAGCCCCGGTCCGGATCGGGACCACGGCGGGGGGCGGAGATGATCAGGGCCGAGGCGGCCAGGCCGGGGCCTTCCACCTCGAGGTGGTGGTAGCCGGGGGTGGAAGCCAGCGAGCCGGTGAGCCGGAATCGATGCCGGGTCACGCCCCTGCCGTCGATCCGCCCTGCCCGAGCCGGGCCGCAGAGGAGCGAACCGAGGGGCCGGCAGTCGACGGAGCCGTCCTCGTTCCGGACGGTCAGCTGGACCCCGCTCGGGGCGATGTCGGCGGGGAGGAGGAGAGTGTGGACGGACCGGGCTCCGGGCCGGCGGATCAGGACGGGCTCGAGCACCCGGTGGACGGCCTCGGCCGCTGCCAGCAGCTCAGGAGCCTGGTCGGGATGGCTGATGGGGAGGCCGAGGGCGGCGAGGACCCCGACCAGAGACTCGTCGCCCACCTGGGCCCGGCGACGGCCCCCGGTCTCGTGGGCGGCCTGCACGCCGTACCGGCCGGCCAGAGCGCGAAGAGCGCCACGGCCCGGCGGCCGGGCTGCCCCGGCCCTTGTCAAAGGGTGGTGCCCCCGAGGTCGGGCCCCGGCGCGGCCGCCGCTTCCCGCCGCCGGGGGGCGGCCGTCGATGTCACGGCGGTCAGCTTCCCGGTCGCTCGAGATGGAGGATGTGGGCCGAGACGACCTCGGGGTCGAGCTGGATGTAGTTGTCGGCGCCGGTCCAGAGGTAGCGGGCGTCGGTGAGGAGATCGTGAACGGCGAAGGCCTCGACCGGGTCCAGCTGCAAGGCTGCCAGGTCGAGATGGACCGTGCCCCCCTGGGTCGCGCTCGGGTCGAGGTTGACGGCAATCAGGACGACGTCGTCCCATCCGGGCACACCGGGGCTGCAGCCGGCCGTCTTCGAGTAGACGAGCAGGCGGTCGTTGTCGACGCCGTGGAACCGTAGGGTGCGGTTCTGTTGCAGGGCCGGATGGCCGAGACGGATGGCGTTGACCCGGGCCACGAGGTCGGCAAGGCTGTCGGGCTGGTCGAGGTTCCGGTGACGGACCTCGAACTTGTCGGAGTTGAGGTACTCCTCCGATCCGGGGTTGCGGGGCTGGCGTTCGAGAAGCTCGAAGGCGGGCCCGTAGATCCCGTAGCTCGCGGCCAGGGTGGCGGCCAGGACGAGCCGGGCCTCGAAAGCCGGTCGGCCCCCGTGCTGGAGGACCTCGTGGAGGATGTCGGGGGTGTTCGGCCACAAATTGGGACGGAAGTAGTCGGCCAGCGGGGTACGGGTCAGCTCGGTCAGGTACTCCTCGAGCTCCCAGGCGGAGTTCCGCCAGGTGAAGTAGGTGTACGACTGGGAGAAGCCCACCTTGGCCAGGTGTTCCATGATCCGGGGCCGGGTGAAGGCCTCGGCCAGCATGATGACGTCGCGGTGGTCGGCTCGGACGGCGGCGAGGAGCCACTCCCAGAATCGCAGCGGCTTGGTGTGGGGGTTGTCCACCCGGAAGATCCGGACGCCGTGGCCGATCCAGAATTCGACCACGCCGTGGAGTGCCTCCCACAACCGGCGCCAGTCGGCCGTCTCGAAATCGAGAGGCCAGACGTCCTCGTAGCGCTTGGGGGGGTTCTCGGCTGTCCGGATGCTCCCGCCGGGGAGACGCCGGAACCAGTCGGGGTGCTCGGTGACCCAGGGGTGGTCGGGGGAGCACTGGAAGGTAAGGTCGAGGGCGACCTCGATGCCCTCGGCGGCCGCGGCGGTCACCAGCCGATCGAAGTCGGCCAGGGTGCCGAGCTCCGGGTGGACGGCGGTGTGGCCCCCGGCGGCGGTGCCGATGGCCCAGGGGCTGCCCGGATCGCCGGGCCCCGCCTCTCCGGCACCGTTGGGGCCCTTCCGGGCGGTGATCCCGATGGGGTGGATGGGCGGAAGGTAGAGGACGTCGAAGCCGAGCCGGGACACGTAGGGCAGCAGGGCCTCCACGTCGGCCAGGGTGCCGGGTCGGGCGGGGTCCGGTGAGGCGGAGCGGGGGAAGATCTCGTACCAGCTGCTGAAGCGGGCCCGGGCCCGCTCCACCTCGACCGGGTACGCCTCGGAGACGGTGGACGGCCCCGGGTCGGGGTAGCGGGCCATGAGCTCTCCCAGGTCCGGACTGGTGGCCAGCTCGACGCCATCTGCCCCTTCGGCCGACGCGACCTCCTCGAGGCTGTCGGCGAGGGCGCTGAGCCGCTGCCGGTCGGGGCCCTTGGCCCGCCCCGCAGCCCGGCGGACCAGGTCGGCTCCGACGAGGAGTTCGACGGCGAGGGGCTGGCCGGCCCCGGCCCGGGCCTCGAGTGCCCTGCGCCAGCTGGCGAAATGGTCGACGGTGGCCCATACGGCGAACCGGTAGCGGCCGACCCGCCGCACCGGGAACTCCCCCCTCCAGCGGTCGTTGCCGACGGGTTCGAGGGGGGCAGAGTGCCACCGGGTCTTCCCGTCGCGCCGGAAGCGGATCTCGGCCAGGAGGTCGTCGTGGCCGTCGGCGAAGATGTCGGCCTCCACGACGACGGTCTCGCCGAGGGACCCCTTGGCCTGGTAGCGGCCGTCGTCGACGGTGGGTCTCACCCCGGTGATGACGGGCCTGGCTCGGCCGAAGGCCTCGGGGAGGGCTGCAGCCGGCTCAGCCATCGGGACGGCCGCTTCGCCTGTAGGCACGGGCCTCGTACTCACCCACCATGCGTTGGGCGGTGAAGAAGGAGCCGTTCAACGCGATGGCGAAGCGGCAGACGGCGGTGAAGTCATCCGGTCGCCCGTAGTAGAGGGGGGCCACCACCTCGGCCAGGACCCGGTCGAGTTCGGCCCCGTCGGCTGCGTCGACCACGGCGTCACCGATGGGGAGGTTGACCGCGGCTCCCAGGTCGGTGCCGATGGCCCAGCCGGTGACGGCCTCCACATGTCCCTCGACCCACCAGCCGTCGAGCACGCTCAGGCTGGGGACGCCGTTGAGGGCGGCCTTCATGCCACTGGTTCCCGAGGCCTCGTGGGGGGCCACCGGGTTGTTCAGCCAGACGTCGACCCCAGCCACCAGAAGGGCGGCCAGGCTCATCCCGTAGTCCTCGAGGTAGACGACGGTGACGTCGCCGGCCAGCTCCCGTGCTGCGGCGTTGACCTGTTCGATGAGGGCCTTGCCCTCCTCGTCGAGGGGATGGGCCTTGCCGGCGTAGACAACCTGGAGAGGGCCGACCCGTTCGACCAGTGCCCGGAGCGCGTCGGGCCGGGACAGGAGAAGATCGTTGCGCTTGTAGGGGGTGGCCCGACGGGCCACCCCGATGGTCAGGACCTCAGGGT
>DAIMIK010000079.1:0-10876 GCA_036722795.1 Acidimicrobiales bacterium
CGGTCGCCGAGGAGATGGACGCAAATCGCCGCAACATCGACGAGGCGATTGCGGTCGGGATGGCTGCCGACGACTGATTCGGGTCACGACGATCACCGGTCGCCGACCGGGTGGGCCCGATCCGGTCTCGGGGATCGCGGCGTGGCTCGAGTTCGGCATCGTGCCGGTGATCGGCAGCGGGGACGGAGCGGCTCCGCTCACTGTCGGTGCTGGGTTCCCCCGGTCGGGGCCCCGGGCTTGTCGACTCCCTTCCGACCTGGGGGTTCTCCGGGTCTCCGCTGGTACGGTCGCGGTATGCAGCACAGGAGACCAAGCGCATGATCGAGGCCACCGGGCTGTCCAAGAGCTATGGAAGGACCCGCGCCGTCGACGGCCTCAGCTTCGAGGTCCGGGACGGCGTGGTGACCGGGTTCCTCGGACCCAACGGGTCGGGGAAATCCACCACCATGCGGATGATCATGGGGCTCGACCGCCCCAACGCCGGTGACGTCACGCTCGACGGCCGGCGGTACCACGACCTCAAATGGCCCCTCCGCGAAGTGGGGGCACTTCTCGAGGCCACGGCGGTCCATCCGGGCCGCTCGGCTCGCAACCACCTGCTGAGCCTGGCCCAGACCAATGCCATCCCCAAGGCGCGAGTCGACGAGGTGCTCGAGCTCGTGGGCCTCACCGCGGTGTCCGGGCGCAAGGTGGGCAAGTTCTCGCTGGGCATGAGCCAGCGTATGGGTATCGCCTCGGCGCTCCTGGGCGACCCCGGCGTGCTGCTCTTCGACGAGCCGGTCAACGGCCTCGACCCCGAGGGGATCCTGTGGGTGCGTACCCTGCTCAAGTCCCTGGCCGGCGAGGGTAGGACGATCTTCGTCTCGAGCCACCTGATGAGTGAGATGTCGCTCACCGCCACCGACCTCGTGGTCATCGGCCGGGGGAAGCTCATCGCCGACACGACCGTCGAAGACTTCATCAGGTCCAACCCCGTGGCAACGGTCCTGGTGCGCTCGCCCGAGGCCGGAAGGCTCGCCGACGCGCTCACCTCGATCGGGGCGTCGGTCGCTCCTGGCGACGACGGGAGCCTCCTGGTGACGAAGGCAGACCCGGCTCGGATCGGGGACGCCGCACACGCCGCCGGCATCGCCCTCCACGAGCTGAGCCCGCAGCAGGCGAGCCTCGAGGAGGTCTTCATGGAGCTCACGTCGGACTCCGTCGATTTCCACGGGCACACCCGCGTGGGGGTGGCGTCATGACCACGGCCACGGCAGCACTCCCATCGATCGAACACGGCCGGGCCGGTCTGCGCCACGAGATCCTCTCGGAGTGGACCAAGTTGCGCTCTGTCCGATCGACCTGGATCGCCCTCGCCGTCGTCGTCGTCGCAGGCATCGGCCTTTCGGCACTGGTCACCAACATCGAGGCCGGCCGGTGGGCCGGCCTGGGCGCAGTGGACCGCGCCCAGTTCGACCCCGTCCGGTTCTCCCAGACCGGTGAGTTCATCTCGCAGTTCGTCGTCGGCGTCCTCGGGGCCCTGATCGTGACCTCGGAGTACGCCACCGGCTCGATCAGGACCACCCTGGCCACCGTTCCGCGCCGCCCCACCGTGTTGGCGGCCAAGGGCCTCGTCATCGCTGCGGTGATCTTCGTGGTGGCCGAGCTGACGGCGTTCGCCTCGTTCTTCGTCAGCCAGGTGGTGTTGACGGCGCACGGGGGGAAAGCCCTTCCTGCCGGCAGCTCGATCCTGACGCAGCTCAAGAGCCCGACGATCCCGGTGGTGGGCATCACCAGCCCCGGTGCCTCACGTGCCGTGTTCCTCTGTGGCATCTACCTGGTCCTGCTCACCTTGATCGCCCTCGGGATCGGCTTCATCCTCCGACACACGGCCGGGGCGATCTCGCTCTACGTCGGTTTGCTCCTGGTGCTCCCGTTGATCATCCAGATCCTCCCCTCCAGCATCAGCAACTCGATCGAGCGGTACCTGCCGTCCAACCTCGGCCTGGCCATGATCGTGGTGACCACCCGCAAGACGGACTTCGCCGGAGTGCTCATGTCGCCGTTGGCGGCGGCCGGGACCCTTGCGCTCTATGCCGCGGTCATCGTGGTCATCGGTTGCTGGGTCCTCGTGCGGCGAGACGCCTGAACAGCCCGGTCCGGGGCTCCGGGTGGCGGAACCCCGGGATACGTTGGGGGAATGGGTATCGACCTCGACCAGGCCTTCGCCTTTGCCGGCCAACACGCCCAAGGGGTGCTTGCCACCCTCAAGCGTGACGGACGGCCCCAACTGTCCAACGTCCTCTACCTGTCGGCGGAGGGGCACACCGTCCGGATCTCGGTGACCGACGGGCGGGCCAAGACGAAGAACCTGCGGCGCGACCCTCGGGCCTCCCTGCACGTGACCCGCGGGGACTTCTACGCCTACGTGGTCCTCGAGGGGACCGTCGCCCTGTCCGAGGTGGCCGAGGCAGTGGATGGTCCGGTGGTCGAGGAGTTGGTCGGAATGTACCGGGCAGCACAGGGTGAGCACCCCGATTGGGACGAGTTCCGCCGCGTGATGGTGAACGACCGTCGGGTGGTGGCCACGCTGGCGGTCACCGGCGCCTACGGCATGCTCGGAACCTGAGCGAGGCTCCGCTCAGATCGAGCAGGTGTCGTCCGTGCGGGCGCCGGCGCCTGCCTGGTAGATCATGACGATCGGGTGGGACTCGGACCAGGCCCGCTCCAGGGCACCGAGCAGGACGTCGGCCGCTTGTGTCCCGGCGACGCCGTAGGCCTCGTCGATGACGAAGAACGGCACGCCGGTGGCGCCCAGGGCGACGGCCCGTGCCTCGTCCCCCCGGACCTCGTCGGCGAACTCCCTGCCGGCGAGTGTGGAGGTGACTTCCTCGGGATCGAGCCCCACTTCGACGGCCAGGCGATGTAGGGTCGCCGACTCTCCGATGGCCTGGCCTTCGGTGAAGCACGCGGCCAGCAGACGTTCCTTCATGGCGCCTGCGAGCCCGTGGCCGGCTGCCAGGTGGACGAGCCGGTGGGCGTCGAAGGTGTTGCCGAGCTGCACCCGGTCGAGGTGGTACTCGAGCCCCACGCTCGCAGCCAGCGCCGTCATCTGCTGGTTGGCGGCCACAGCCTGGTCCTCGGTCATGCCGTACTTGCGTTGGAGCACCTCGGCCAGGCTGAGGTCACGGGTCGGGGGGCGCCGGGGTCGAGCTCGTAGCTCCTCCACTCCACGGACACCTGGTCGGCGTGCGGGAACTCGGCCAGGGCTGCCTCGAACTGCCGCTTCCCCACGTAGCACCAGGGGCACACCGCGTCTGACCAGATCTCGACATTCACTGTTCGCTCCTTGCGCTGCCTTCGCTTCGCCCCACCAGGGGGACCGTTCCGGCCACCGAGGAGATCTCCCAGGTCAACGCCGCCGCTGCCACCGGCATCCCGAAGGCCCGTGGCAGGTGGGCGCCGGGCAGGAGCCTGTCGCATCCGCGCCCACCCTGCCAGTAGCGTCGCGACGCATGGTCCTCGAGCACGCCGTGATCACCATTCGACCCGGGACCGACGCCGAATTCGAGGCCGCCTTGATGGAGGCCCGATCGGTCATTGCCCGTGCTCACGGATTCATCTCGCTGGAACTGCACCGGGGGGTCGAATCACCCGACCGGTTCCTGCTGTTCGTCGAGTGGGAGACACTGGACGACCACATGGTGGGCTTCCGCCAGTCCGAGGCGTTCGCTCAATGGCGGGCATTGATCGGGCCGTACTTCGCGTCACCACCGGTGGTCGATCACTACCTCCCGGTCGACGGGCTGTACTGATGGGGCTGTCCTGATGGGCCTGCACTGATGGGCCTGCTCGACGGGCACCGGGCCCTGGTCACCGGGGCGGGCTCGGGAATCGGCCGGGCCACGTGTCGGAGGCTCCGGGCCGAGGGGGCGGCCGTGGCCGCCCTCGACATCGATGCCGACGCGGTCGGCATCGTGGCCGAGGAGGTCGGTGGGACCGTGCTGGTCGCAGACGTGACCGACGGAGACGGCCTGCGCCAGGCCATCGACCGGGCAGTCGACGAGCTGGGAGGCCTGACCGTCGTGGTCAACAACGCAGGGGTGGGCGCCGTCCGGCCCTTCCACCGCTACAGCGACCGCGAGTACGACCGGATCGTCGACGTCAGCATGCGGGGGACCTTCAACGGGATCAGGGCGGCGGCTCCCCTCATGGTCGATGGCGGCTCCATCGTCAACGTGTCCTCGGTGAGCGGCATGCGCCCCACCCCGGGGGAGGCTCCCTACGCTGCGGCCAAGGCGGCGGTCATCGCCCTGACCCAGTCGGCGGCGCTCGAGTACGGCCCGGGACTGCGGGTCAACTGCGTGTCGCCCGGCCTGATCGAGACCGGGTTGACCGCCCCGCTCCTTGCCGACGAGGCGGTCCGCGCCGGCCTCGAGCGGAGGACGCCCCTCGGGCGGGTGGGGACGGCCGACGACGTGGCGGGGGTGATTGCCTTCCTCTGCTCGGACATGGCGGCCTACGTAACCGGGGTCAACCTGCCGGTCGACGGGGGCAGCCTGCTGCCGAGCTCGCAGGTCGAGGGCACACTGTTGGGGATACTCGCACGATATGAGGAGGGACGATGAGCACGGTACTGACCGATCAGGTGCGGGACGTGGTGACGGCGGGGAGGCTGGGCCACATGGTCACCCTCAACCCCGATGGCAGCCCTCAGGTGTCGCTGGTCTGGGTTGGGCTCGACGGGGACCAGATCGTCACGGCGCACATGGCGGCGTGGCGCAAGGTGCAGAACCTGCAACGCGACCCCCGGGTGGCGTTGTCGATCGAGGCCGAGGGGAGCGACGAGCGCGGGCTCGATCACTACCTGGTGGTCCAGGGGACAGCGGAGGTGACGCTCGGTGGCGCCGCCCCGCTCCTGCAGCGACTGGCCGAGGTCTACCTGGGGCCCGGTGTGAAGTTCCCCCCGGTGGACGACCCCGAAGTGGGTTTCGTGGTCAGGATCACCCCCAACCGCATCGGGGGGGTCGGCCCCTGGGCCTCCTGACCAACCCCGGGCTCCTGGTCATCCCTGGCCTCCTGGTCACCCCCGGGCTCCTGGTCATCCCCGGGTGCCGACCTCCCATGCGCTCCCGAGGTGGTCGGAGAGCGCGTCCAGCGAGGTGCGGGCGTTGAGCCCGCTGGTCGACGGCATCACGTAGGCCGGCCTGCCACCGATCTGCTCCGGCTGGAGTCCGGCGACCGCCCTCGGGTTGACCGCGGCCCTCCACCCGGAGAGGCCCACGAAGCACACCGCCCCCGGCTGCAACCAGCGGACGAGGCGCTCCACCCGCTCGAACCCCCGCCGGCACTCGTCGGCCGTGACCTCGGCCGCCGTGCGCGTGGCCCGCTTGACGAAGTCGGTCATCCCCATGGAGTGGGCACAGAAGGCGTCGGACGGATCCCGGTCCCATTCGACGATGCCCGCCCGCAGGGCGGCTGGCCAGAACCGGTTGCCCGGACGGGCGTACCCCACCCCGGCATCGGCCGAGTAGAGGGACGGATTGACACCGCAGACCAGCAGCCGCATGCCCTCTCCGACCGTGTCGGCCAGGGTGCGGCCCCGCACCGCCCGCAGCCGCACTTCGTCACCGGACACGGAGACCGAGCCGTCCTCGACGGTGAAGCCGCCCCCGGTCACCACGTCCACCAATCGGTCGGGACGCCATTCGGCGAAGAACCGCCCACCGACCTCGTCCCCGGCCAGCCCATCGCCTTCGTACTCCCCTTCGAGCACCTGGATGTCGAATGGGGCGCCCACCGACAGCGCCCGCTGCAGGTCCCACAGCGCCATGGGCAGTCGGGTCCTGGCCACGTGGAGGTGGGTCATCCACGACCACGCGCCGCCCAACGACCCCCGGGTGAAGGGAAGCCGCTCCACGTCGCCCTGGACGTAGAGGGCCTCGGGGAGGAGTGCCCGGCACGCCCCGAGCATGACCGAGGAGGCGTCGAAGGCGATGGCGGGCCGGCCCAGGTGGGGAAGGTAGCGACCGGTGCCGCACCCGAGGTCGACGCGGGGCGCACCCGGCCGCACCCGGGTGGCGAACGACTCGGCCTCGAGGCGACGGCCGGCGGTGGCGTGGCCGGCGGCCCACTGGAGGCCCCGGTCGTCGTAGATCTCCACGGTGCGCCGGTCCACGGGCGTCGATCGTAGGCGACGCCCCTCAGGGCTCGAAGCGGTATCCCATGCCCGGCTCGGTGCGGAAGTGGCGGGGTCGGGAGTGGTCCACTTCGAGCTTTCGGCGCACCCGACCCATGAGCACGCGCAGGTACTCCGTCTCCGTCTCGTACCCGGGGCCCCACACATCGTGGAGCAGTTGCTGCTGGGACACCAGCCGACCGGGGTTGCGGACCAGCACCTCGACGATGTCCCACTCCTTGGGGGTGAGGTGCACGTCGACACCTTCGCTGGTCACCCGCTTGGCGGCCAGGTCCACCGTGAACCCCTCCGCCTTGACCAGGGGCTCCTCGGGGTCGGGGTCGGTCCGGCGCAGTGCAGCACGGAGCCGGGCCAACAGCTCGTCCATGCCGAACGGCTTGGTGAGGTAGTCGTCGGCGCCGATGTCGAGGGCCGCCACCTTGCTGACGCTCTGGTGACGGGCGGACAGCACGATGATCGGCACCGAGCTCCAGCCCCGGATGCCCCGGATCACCTCGACGCCGTCGATCCCGGGCAGGCCCAGATCGAGAAGGACGACGTCCGGGTGGCGATGGGCGGCCCGATCCAAGCCCTCCTCGCCGCTGCGGGCCCCCACCACCTCGTACCCGCGGGCGGTGAGGCTGATGGTCAGGGCCCGAAGCAGGGCGGCGTCGTCATCGACCACCAGCACCTTGGCACCCAATTCGCCCGAAGCGGGAGCGCCATCGCTCCGCTGGGTGGACAGAGGAGTCACGGTGTCGACCCGGCCCGGGACCCGGCCTCGGTGGGCGGCGCCGTGTCGAGCCCGTCTGGGGCGTCCGGGTCGGGCTCCTCCACCGGGTCGGGCTCCTCCACCGGGTCGGCGACAGGGAGTCGGATGACCATCGTGCAGCCACCGCCCGGGGTGTCCTCGATGTCGAGCTCACCACCGGCTGCCTCCACGAACCCCTGCGATACGGCGAGGCCCAGTCCGACGCCCACCCTGTGCTCGGAGTCGCCCAGGCGCTGGAACGGCTGGAACACCACGTCCCGATCCTGGCGGGGGATGCCCGGGCCGCGGTCGATGACCCGGATGTCGACGCGGCCGGCCACCGGTCCTGCCTCGATACGCAGGCCCCGCCCGCGTGCATGGATCAGGGAGTTGTCGACCAGGTTGGCCACCGCCCGCTCGAGCAGCACCGGGTCGGTGCCGACCCGGGGGAGGGAGACCGGCACCTCGACGGTGACCTCGGTGCCACGGGGCCCCAGGCTCTCGATGGCGGCAGCGATCAGCTCGCTGACGTCGGTGGACTCATGGAGCACATCCATCGAGCCGGTCTCCAGGCGGCTCATGTCGAGCAGGTTCTCGACCAGGTTGCTCATCCGGTCCGACTCGTCGTCGATGGTCTGGAGCAGGATACGGGTCTCCTCCGGCCCGAAGGCGAGCTGGTCCGACAGGAGGCTGGATGCCGCCGCCTTGATGGAGGCCAACGGCGTGCGGAGGTCATGGCTGACCGCGGCCAGCAGCGCCGAGCGCAGCTGGTTGTCCTTGGCCAGGGCGTCCGCTTCGGCGGCCTCGACGTGGAGGCGATCGCTCTCGAGCACCGTTGCCAGTTGGGCCGCGAACGCGGCCAGGATGTCGCGGTCTTCGGCGGTCAGTCCCGGGCCCCGGAGGGCCAGAAGCTCCCTGTCGGTGAGCGGCAGGACCACGGTGGCGTCCTCCGGTGCCAGCGGCGGCCGGGGTCCGGCGTTGACCACGCTCGACCATGGTCCCGTGGTGGCCCTGTTCCCATCGGGGGCCCCGTGTAGCGTGGCCTGGTCGGCGTCCGAGCGGAGGATGGCGGCCGCTTCGAGGTGGAAGGCGACCAGCAGCTCCTCGAGCAGAGCCGGCATGGGGTTGCCCTCGGGGGCGACCATCCGTCCGGCGACCCGGGCCAGCATCCGGGCGTCGGCCCGGGCCTGGACGGCGGAAGCGGTCCGGCGGGCGGCGAGGTCCACCAGTACGCTCACCACCCCGGCCGTCACCAGGAACATCATCAGCGCCAGGATGTCCCGGGCGTCGGCGATGGTGAAGGTGTGGACAGGGGGCGCGAAGTAGTAGTTGGAGAGCAGGAAGCCGGCCAATGCGGCCAGCGTCGCCGGCCACACCCCGCCGGTGGCGGCCACCACGACGACCAGCACGAGGTAGGTACTGAGGGCCGTGGCCAGGTCGGCGTGGCTTCCGGTGGCCGTCAAGACCAGCGTGAGCAGGGGGAACCCTATGACGCCGATGAGGAGGGCGGCGACCCGCCGGCGCACCGGGAGCGGGGACATCAGGCGCGTGGGCCAGCGCCGGCGCATGATGGCGCGTGCGCCCGGCCCCGGGCTGCGTTCCCCGTGGCTGCTGTCGTCCTCGTCCGGGTCGGGCGTCGGCTCGGCGTCGGTGGCGATGACGTGGATGTCGAGCGCTCCGCCCGCCGCCCGGATGACCGAGTTGATGACCGAACCACGGACGAACTCGGTGAGCCGGCTCCGATGCGTGGCGCCCAGCACCAGCTGGGTGGCGTTCTCGGCCCGGGCTACCTGTATCAGGGCAGGGGCGACGTCGGCGCCGACCACTTCCACGTAGCGCCCCCCCAGGTCGTCGAGCAACGCCCGGTTCTTGCCCAGTCCGCTCGAGTCCTGGACGGTGAGCCCGTCGTCGGTGCGCACGTGGACGCCGACCAGCTCGGCCTTGGTGCGCATGGCCATGCGTGCCGACCGGCGGATGAGCACTGCGCTGCCGCTCGCACCCGTCAGGGAGACCACCACCCGTTCCTTGGTCTCCCACGGCCCGGCGATGCCGTGGCGCTCGCGGTAGCTGCTGAGCTCTTCGTCGACACGGTCGGCAACCCACAGAAGGGTGAGCTCGCGCAGTGCGGTGAGGTTCCCGGTGCGGAAGTAATTGGCCAGTGCGGCATCGATGCGCTCGGGGGGATAGACGTTCCCGTGGGCCAGCCGCCGCCGGAGGGCCTCGGGGGCCATGTCGACCAGCTCGAGTTGATCAGCGGCCCGCACCACCCGGTCGGGGACCGTCTCTTGTTGGGCGATACCGGTGATGCGCTCGACGACGTCGTTGAGCGACTCGAGGTGCTGGAGGTTGACGGTGGAGATGACGTTGATGCCGGCGTCGAGCAGCTCCTCTACGTCCTGCCATCGCTTGGCATGCTTCGACCCGGGCACGTTGGTGTGGGCCATCTCGTCGACCAGTACCAGCTCGGGCTTCCGTCCGAGCAGACCGTCGAGGTCCATCTCCTCGAAGGTCTGGCCCCGGTACTCGCCGGTCCGGTGCGGGAAGACGGGCAGATCCCGGATCTGCGCATCCGTCTGGGGACGTCCGTGGTCCTGCACCCAGCCGATGACCACGTCGGTGCCGCGCTCCTTGCGGCGCCACCCTTCGTTGAGCATGGCGTAGGTCTTGCCGACACCGGGGGCAGCGCCGAGATACAGCCGTAGCTTTCCTCGTGCCACCTTCGTTGCCCTCCTGACCCTACTGTCGACCCACCGTCTACTTCTGCATCAGGTTGTCCAGTGCGACGTTCAATGTCAGCACGTTGACCCCCGGATCGCCGAGGACACCCAGGCTACGCCCTGTGGTGTTGGACGTGATCAGATCATTGACCTGGACCAGGGAGAGGCCGCGGGCCTGGGCCACCGTCGGGGCCTGGATGCCCGCGTTGGCGAGGGAGATGTCGGGGTCGAGTCCCGAGCCCGAGGCGGTCACCGCGTCCACCGGAACCTGAGCGTTGGCAGCCAGCCCGAACTCACTGCGGTAGGCGATGGCCCGTTCGGGCACCGTGTTGGGATCGCAGACGTAGGTGCCGTCGCTGTTCTTGGCGTACTTCTGACCGGAGGTGGGGCTGGTCACCGGAGCAGCTGCCGACGTGGTGTCCACCGGCACGCAGAACGGGTCGGCGGGGGTGGCGAAGGGGTTGGTGGCCGACTTGTTGCCGTCGAGGCCCACTGAGTTCACCCCGGGCACGAAGCCGATGAGCAGCGGATTGGACGGGCCCAGGTTGGACGCCTCTGAGACGGTGATGTTGTCGGTGGCCGACGAGGTCACCGCCTCGGATGGACGGGTCTGGAAGTACTTGGCGATCGGATTGCCCTTGCTGTCGGTGAAGGGCTGGCCGATGAGCGAGGACCCGACGTCCTTGCCCCCCTTCTGGACGATGGAGCCGTTGGCCTGGTGCCCGAAGGCCAGCTCACCGATGCCGGTGAGCGCCAGCGAGTAGCCAAGCCCGAGCACCAGGGTCAACACGATGACCATGCCGACGGCTGTGAGTAGTTGGCGGCGCATTATTTGACTCCCAACGCTGTGATGATCATGTCGATGAGTTTGATCCCGATGAAGGGGATGATGAAGCCACCGAGCCCGTAGATGAGCATATTGCGGCGCAACACCGCAGCAGCCCCGGCGGCCCGGAACTTGACGCCGCGGAGCGCCAGGGGGATCAACGCCACGATGATCAGGGCGTTGAAGATGACCGCCGACAGGATGGCGCTGTGCGGCGAGCTCAGGTGCATGATGTTGAGGGTGTGCAGGGCGGGGTACACACCGACGAACATGGCCGGGATGATGGCGAAGAACTTGGCGATGTCGTTGGTGATGGAGAACGTGGTGAGCGATCCCCGGGTGATCAGCAGCTGCTTGCCGATCTCCACGATGTCGATGAGCTTGGTCGGGGTGGAGTCGAGGTCGACCATGTTGCCGGCCTCTTT
>DAIMIK010000080.1:0-3619 GCA_036722795.1 Acidimicrobiales bacterium
ATCCGACGCCGCACGGCCGAGTTCGTCAACGCCGAGATCCTCCCCAACGAGGAGACCTTGTGGCGGTCGCGTCGGGAGGAGGGGCTCACCGAGGACGAGCGTGAGCACAGCCGGCGTCGGAGCATCGAGCTGCGCGAGGAGATCAAGGCCAAGGTCAACCAGGCGGGGCTGTGGGCCCCCCATCTGCCCAAGGAGTACGGCGGCATGGGGCTCGACTTCCTGTCACTCGCCTACATGTACGAGATCCTCGCCTACGCGGTGGGCGCCCCCACCCTGTTCGGCATCGCAGCGCCCAACTCGGGGAACGCCAGCATCCTGGTCAAGTACGGCACCGAGGACCAGAAGCGCAAGTGGCTGATCCCCCTCATCGAGGGCCAGATGGAGTCGGGGTTCTCCATGACCGAACCGGACCATGCCGGGTCCGACCCGCGCTCGATCGAGACCGAGGCCGTCCGGGACGGCGACCACTGGGTCATCAACGGGCACAAGTGGTTCACCTCCAACGGCAGCGACGCCAACTTCTTCATCGTGATGTGCCGGGCCAACGACCCCACCGGCGAGTTGGGCAAGCCGGGCCAGATGACCCAGATCATCGTGCCGACCGACACCGCCGGGGTCAACATCATCCGGGGCATCGGGATCTTCGGGCACTCGACCTCCGACCACTGCGAGATCAAGTACGAGAACGTCCGCGTGCCCATCGAGAACACGCTCGGCCTGGTCGGGCAGGGCCACCAGGCCGCCCAGGACCGCCTCGGCGCGGGGCGGGTCTACCACTGCATGAACTCGGTGGGCCAGATGTGGCGTGCCTTCGACCTGATGGTGGAGCGGACCCTCACCCGCCAGGTGCACGGTGGCCTGCTCAAGGACAAGCAGTTCATCCAGGGGTTCATCGCCGAGAGCTACATGGACGTGCAGTCGGCCCGGCTGATGACCATCAACGCCGCCGAGAAGGTGGCCAACGGTGACCCGGATGCCCGCACGGCCATCTCGGCCATCAAGGTCTTCGTGCCCGCCGCCTACCACCGGGTGGTCGACCGGGCCATCCAGGTGTGGGGCGGTGCGGGCGTGAGCAACGACCTACCCCTCTCCCAGATGTACCTCACCGCCCGGGTGCTGCGGCTGGCCGACGGGCCCGACGAGGTGCACAAGATCCTGATGGCCAAGAACATCCTCCACCGCTACGAGGACGGCGACAGCTGGAACTTCGGTAACTGACCGGCTCGCCTTGTTGGCCCACGAGCACGGCGCGCCACTTCGTGCCATGCTCGGACGATCGACCAGCGGGTAGCCGCCGCCGTGCGTGACACAACCGGCGTCGGCCCGTCCCCGAGCGCAAGGAGCACGCCATGCCGACCGTCGAGAACTACGAGCCCGGCACTCCCTCGTGGGTGGACCTGGCCAGCCCCGATCTCGCCGCCTCGGTGGTCTTCTACACGTCACTGTTCGGCTGGGAGGCACACGACCAGGGCCCGGAGGCCGGCGGCTACACCATGTTCGAGCTGGGCGGCCTGCCGGTGGCGGGGGCCGGCCCGATCATGATGGAGGGACAGCCGCCGGCGTGGACGACCTATGTCTCGGTGGACGACGCCGACCAGGCCATCGCCAAGGTCAAGCAGGCAGGTGGCATGGTGTTCCTCGAGCCGATGGACGTCCTCGACGTGGGCCGCATGGCCGTGTTCGCCGATCCGACCGGAGCTGCCGCCGCGGTGTGGCAGCCCAGGGCCCACAAGGGAGCCGGCCTGGTCAACGAGCCGGGCGCCCTCTGTTGGAACGAGTTGAGCACCCGCGACACCCGGGCGGCGATCGCGTTCTACGGCGAGGTCTTCGGTTGGGAGGCCGGCACCGGGGCGATGGGTGCCGTGGAGTACACCCAGTGGATGCTGGACGGGAACTCCATTGGCGGCATGATGGCCGTGCCCGAAGAGGTTCCCGACGCGGTGCCGTCCTACTGGATGGCGTACTTCGCCACCGCCGACTGTGACGCCACCGTCGCAGCGGCGACCGGGCTGGGGGCCACCGTGACGGTGCCGGCCATGGACATCGAGCCCGGCCGCATGGCCGTCCTCGCCGACCCGCAGGGGGCGATGCTCGGGGTGATCGCCATCCGAACCCCCTGATCGTCCCGGCCGGCCGACCGGTCGGCCACGAAGCGGGGGATGGGGACGCGGGCGCCCGGGAGACCGCAGGCCCGGAGGGGTGGTCCCGGGGGCCGAGGGAGACCGGCCGAGATGTCCACTACTCTCCCAGGGGTGGAGACCCCACTGATCAAACAGCAGCGCAACCTGGTCACCGAGCTTCCGGGTCCCAACTCGAAGGACCTCGATCGTCGCCGTTCGGCCGCGGTCGCCCCCGGGGTGAGCTCCGTCTTCCCCGTCTACGTGCAGGAGGCATCCGGGGCCATCCTGGTCGACGTCGACGGCAACTCGCTGATCGATCTCGGTGCCGGAATCGCCGTCACCAGCGTGGGCCATGCGGCCCCCGCCGTCGTCGACGCGGTCCAGGCCCAGATGGCCAGATTCGCCCACACCTGCTTCATGGTCAGCCCCTACGAGCCCTACGTGGCAGTGTGCGAGGCGCTCAACGCGCTGGCCCCCGGTGACCAGCCCAAACGCAGCGCGCTGTTCAACTCCGGTGCCGAGGCGGTGGAGAACGCGGTCAAGGTCGCCCGCCACGTGACCGGTCGCCAAGCGGTGGTGGTGTTCGACCACGCCTACCACGGTCGTACCAATCTGACCATGGCGCTGACGGCCAAGAACATGCCCTACCGGGAGAAGTTCGGCCCCTTCGCCCCCGAGGTCTACCGGGTCCCCATGTCGTATCCCTTCCGGGACCCCGACGGGATGACCGGCGAGCAGGCCGCGGCGAGGGCGATCGAGCAGATCGAACGCCAGGTCGGCGCGGACAACGTGGCCTGCGTGCTCATCGAGCCGATCCAGGGCGAGGGCGGCTTCATCGTCCCCGCGGCCGGGTTCCTCCCGGCCATCGCCGCCTGGTGCCACGACCGAGGCGTCCTGCTGGCAGCCGACGAGATCCAGACCGGGTTCTGCCGGACCGGGGACTGGTTCGCCTGCGAGTTCGAGGGGGTCGTCCCCGATCTCCTGACCACGGCCAAGGCCATGGCCGGGGGCATGCCCCTGGCCGCGGTGACCGGTCGCGCCGACCTGATGGACGTCGTGCACGTCGGGGGCCTCGGCGGTACCTACGGGGGAAACCCGGCGGCATGTGCCGCGGCACTGGCCGCCATCGAGATCATGAAGAACGAGGACCTGGTCGGGGCCGCACGGGACATCGGGGAAGCCGTCGCCGCACGGCTCGGCCCCCTGCAGGCTTCGTCCCCGGGCATCGGCGACGTCCGGGGACGCGGGGCGATGATCGCCCTGGAGCTGGTCCGGCCCGGGACCATGGAGCCCGACGCCGACGCCGCCAAGCGCATCGTCCAGGCCTGCCACCGGGCGGGCGTGGTCGTCCTCTCCTGCGGAAGCTACGGGAACGTCATCCGACTGCTTCCGCCGTTGGTCATCGGAGAGGAGCTGTTGGCCGACGGCCTCGACGTGCTGGCCGGGGCGATCGGCGAGGTGCTCTCCGCGCCGGCCTCCTGAACCGGCGGGAGCGGCGG
>DAIMIK010000080.1:3629-10568 GCA_036722795.1 Acidimicrobiales bacterium
CGATCGCGGAAGCCGAGCAGGACGATCGCGGGCGCCTGCAGGACGTCCTGCAGGGGGAGCGGCGGCGGACCGACTCAGCGGGGAGGGTGGGGCAGGGCGGCCCGTGCCGAGGCCAGGCCGGCGTCGAGGAGGTGGATCTCCTGGACGGCGTCCCGTGTGAGGTCGTGGAGGCGCTGCCCATTGGCATCGCTGGCCGAGGCCACCGCTGCCTGCTGCACGTCCGACGCGGCGCGCGTCACCTCGATGGCCTGCGCACACACCCCCGGCGGGACCGCTCCGTCCGGCTCGATCCGCAACACCCTGTCCAGATCCACCGCGGCGGCATGGAGGCGTCGGCACAGGGACGGCAACTCGGCGGTCGGAGCACCGAGGTCGGTCGCGGTCCGGACCGCGGCACCGGCCTGGTCCACTGCCCGCCACATCTCCCTGCGGACCCGGCGCGGAGCCCACTGGCGCATGTCCTGCGCCGAGGCGGGAACTGCCCGTCGTGCCCGGCCCGAGGCGGTGGCCTCCCACAGGGACAGCGCACCCACCACGGCGGCGTGGGAGTGGAAGGCCCGCCACTTCCTGCGGCCGAAGCGCCAGAGCATGAAGGCGCCGACGGCCGCCCCGGCCATCAGGAGGCCGAGCACCAGCACCATGCCGGCCAGCACGGGGACCCAGATCGACGCGATCACACCTCCAGTGTAGAGCGGGACGGGTCCGGACGGGCATCTGCCCACGGGTGACGGGTCCGTGCCCCTCGGCACGGCTCGGCCGGAACCGGGGCCACGACCGACACCCCTCGGCCGTCCGTCGCCGGCGGTCAGTCGACGGCAGCCAGCAGCAGCTCCTCCATCCGGTCCAGCGACCCCGCCGGGACCCCGACGGAGACAGCCCAGGCCCGCGCCCCACCGAACCGGCCGTGCAACGCTTCGAGGAACCGTTCCATCGTGTCGGCCTCCACGCTGAAACGCGAGGCGGGCACCTTGGCCAACCGTTCCGCGAATGTCGGGTCGGCCCGATAGCGGCCCATGATCAGCTCCATCCGCTCGGCGGTGATCACGTAGTCGGCCACGATGACCCCCCGCTCCACACCCAGGATGTCGAGCACCAGGGCGGCCAGGACCCCGGTGCGATCCTTGCCCGCCGCGCAGTGGAAGACGAGCGGGAAGCTGGCCGGCTCGCCCAGTAGCGTGAGCGCGTCGACCAACGCCTGGCGGCCCACGTCGAGGTACCAGAGGTAGCGCTCGGAAAGGTCGTCCCCGCCTGGCGCCGGTGCCACCACGGCATCCCCCTCGCCCTCGCGGACCACCGCCAGATGACGGTAGAGGATCGGCTCCGGCTCGAGCGGCCCCCGGCCGGTCTGCACCAGCTCGCGGGATGTCCGCAGGTCGATGATGGTGGCCAGGCCCATCGCCCGGAGGGCGTCGACGTCGCCGGGGGTCAGCTCGTGCAGGGTGTCGCTGCGGAACAGCCGGCCCCACCGGGTGGCCCGGCCGCCGGCGCCCGCGTACCCCCCGAGGTCGCGGAAGTTGAATGCCCCCTCCAACGGGACCAGGCGGTCGGTCGAATCCACGCACCCATCATGGTGCACACGGGTCGCCGACCCGGACACGTCGCCGCCGGGACCGCCACGGGGCCGATCGGCGGCCTACGGGACGAGTGACCACGGCGTCGATGAACCACCGGTGGAGGCAGTCCATCGACGAGACTGTCCCCGGCAGCCGGCTCGGATGCTGCGTCGGCCGCCCTAGGGTCGGTGCCCGAGACGCCCGAGATTCACCCCCCGAGGTCAAACTGTGAGGAGTTCCCCGTCATGAAGGCTCTTGCGACCTGGTGCGTGCGCCATCGGTTGATCGTGGTGCTGGTGTGGCTGGCCGCACTGATCGGGACCACTGCCCTCTCCCAGGCGGTGGGAACCGCCTACTCGAACAGCTTCTCGCTGCCCAACACCGAGTCGACCCGTGCGCTGGCCCTGTTGCAGTCGGCGGCTCCGAGTGTGGCCGGCGACCGGGAGCAGATCGTGTTCCACGCCACCAATGGCGCCAAGGTGACCGACTCGGCAGTGCAGGCGACGGTCGCCGCCATGTTGGCCAAGGTGGCCGCCGTTCCCCACGTCTCCGCCATCACCAGCCCGTACGGTCCGGTCGGGTCCACCCAGATCAGCGCCGATGGCGCCACTGCATTCGCCACGGTCACCTTCGACACGCAGGGGCAGAATATCTCGATCCCGCTGGCCAAGCGGTTCGTGGCCGCTGCGCAGACCGCGCAGGGGCCCGACCTCCAGGTCGCGGTGGCGGGCCAGGTGGCCGAGTCGGCCGACCGCCAGTCGTTCGGCGGCTCGCTGCTCGGGATCATCTTGGCCGGGATCGTCCTGTTGCTGGTCTTCGGCTCCATCTTCGCCATGGCCCTTCCCTTGCTGTCCGCCCTGGCCTCCCTGGGGACGGCCATCGGCCTCATCGGGCTCCTCAGCCACCTGTTGAAGATGCCCGAGTTCTCCACCCAGCTGGTCCTGCTGATCGGGCTCGGCGTGGGCGTGGACTACGCCTTGTTCATCGTGACCCGTCACCGGCAGGGCCTCATCGCCGGTGACGACGTGGAGTCGGCGATCGCCAACGCGGTCAACACCTCGGGGAGGGCCGTGCTGTTCGCCGGCATCATCGTGTGCATCGCCCTGCTCGGCATGTTCGCCCTCGGGGTCTCCTTCCTCTACGGCCTGGCCGTCGCCGCGGCCATCGGCGTGTCGTTCACCATGATCGCCGCCCTGACCCTGCTGCCCGCCTTCCTCGGGTTCATCGGGCCGCGGGTGCTGTCCCGGCGCCAGAAGAAGGACCTGGCCGCCAACGGGCCTCGGGTGGTGGGCGCGGACTCCAAGGGCTTCTGGCCGAAGTGGGCCGTGTTCGTCCAGGAGCGCCCGGTGCTGCCGGCGGCCGTGGCGCTCGTCGTCATCGTCCTGGTCGCCCTCCCCTTCTTCTCCCTGCGGCTCGGCTCCTCCGACCAGGGCAACGACCCGGTGGGCACCACCACCCGCCAGGCATTCGACCTGCTGGCCTCCGGGTTCGGGCCCGGCTTCAACGGGCCGCTGCTGCTGGTGACGGTCAACTCCGGCCAAGCCGACACCCAGGCGCTCAACCGGTTGGCCGACCAGGTGGCCAAACAGCCCGATGTCACCCACGTCAGCCCGCCGGTCGTCCTGCCGGCCAAGGACGGCAAGCAGGTCTCCTTGATCACCGTGTACCCGACGTCGGCACCGCAGGACGCCGCCACCACCGACCTCATCGACCACCTTCGCCAGCAGACGATCCCCGCCGCCGCCGCCGGCGCCGGCCTGACCGTCTACGTCGGCGGGAACACGGCCATCTTCGTCGACTTCGCACGCGTGCTGACCTCCAAGCTGCCCCTGTTCATCGGCCTGGTGGTGGCGCTCTCCTTCCTGCTGCTGGCAGTGGTGTTCCGCAGCTTCGTCATCCCGTTGACCGCCGCCGTCATGAACCTGCTCTCCATCGGCGCCGCGTTCGGGGTGCTGGTGGCGGTGTTCCAGTGGGGCTGGCTGGGGTCGGTCTTCCAGGTCGGGGGCCCGGGCCCCATCGAGGCCTTCCTCCCGGTGATGCTGTTCGCCATCCTGTTCGGGCTGTCCATGGACTACGAGGTCTTCCTGGTCACCCGCATCCAAGAGGAGTGGCTCAAGACCGGTGACAACCCCACGGCCGTCCGCAAGGGACTGGCGGCCACCGGCAAGACGATCACCGCGGCAGCCCTGATCATGATCCTGGTGTTCGGGTCGTTCATCCTGGGCGGCCAGCGGGTCATCAAGGAGTTCGGGCTCGGGCTGGCCGCCGGCATCCTGATGGACGCCCTGGTGATCCGTATGGCCATCGTCCCCTCGCTGATGTTCCTGTTCGGAAAGGCCAACTGGTGGTTCCCGGCCTGGCTCGACCGGGTGCTCCCCCGCATCTCGGTGGACCCGGACGTCCCGGCTCCGGGCGGCCGTCCCGATGGGCCGACTCCGACGGCCGAGGGCGATGGGCCGACTCCGGGCGGCAGTCCCGATGGGCCGACTCCGACGGCCGAGCCCGAGAAGATGCCCGTGTGACCTCTCCGGAGGCCGGGGCCGGCCCCCGACAGCTCCCCCGGCGGCCGGCCCCGGCCTGCACCCCTGCCTCGGCGGACGGGGGCTCACACCCTTGACAACGGGGACGGGCCGAGTCTTAGCTTCACAGAGAACCTAATCACCGAGCACGGGGGAATCGCATGTCCGACTTTGTCATGACCATCGGGGGGGACACGGTGCCGGCGGCGGATTCGTTCGGCGTCGTCAATCCGGCCAACGGCGAGGTGTTCGCCCATGCCCCCGAGTGCAGCCCCGAGCAGCTCGACGCCGCATTCGATGCCGCCTCCAAAGCCCAGCGGGACTGGAAGGCGGACGAGGCCGCCCGGCGGGCGGTCCTCGCGAAGATGGCCGACGTCCTGCTCGAATCGTCCGCCGAGCTCGCCCCCATCCTCACCGCCGAGCAGGGGAAGCCGCTCGGCGACGCCCACATCGAGGTCTTCGCCGCCGCCATCTGGTGCCAGTATTTCGCCGCCCTGGAGACGCCGCCCCAGGTGATCCAGGACGACGGGGAAGCCCTGGTCGAAGTGGTGCGTCGACCGGTCGGCGTGGTGGCGGCCATCACGCCGTGGAACTTCCCGCTCACCCTGGCGTTCTGGAAGATCGCCCCGGCCCTGCTGGCCGGCAACGCCCTGGTGCTCAAACCCTCGCCCTTCACGCCCCTGACCACGCTGAAGGTGGCAGAGCTGCTGCGTGACGTGGTGCCCCCCGGCGTGATCAACGTCGTCAGCGGCGGCGACCAGCTCGGGGCGTGGATGACCGGGCACCCGGTCCCCCGCAAGGTCAGCTTCACCGGCTCCATCGAGACCGGCAAGTTGGTCGCCCAGTCGGCCGCTCCGGACCTCAAGCGGGTCACCCTCGAGCTCGGCGGCAACGACCCGGCCATCGTGCTCGACGATGCCGACCCGGCCGTGGTGAGCAAGGCCATCTTCGCCGGTGCCTTCAACAACAACGGGCAGGTGTGCTCGGCCATCAAGCGGGTCTACGTGCCCGAGGCCCTCTACGACGACGTGGTCGACGGCCTCGCCGCGCAGGCCTCGGCGATCAAGGTGGGCGACGGGACCGAGGCCGACTCCAAGCTCGGCCCGATCAACAACGCGCCGCAGTTCGAGCGGGTGAAGGAGCTGGTGGACGACGCTCTCTCCCATGGTGCGACGGCTGCAACCGGAGGGCACGCCATGGCGCGGCCCGGCTACTTCTTCGAGCCGACCATCCTGACCGGCCTGACCGACGGCACACGCATCGTCGACGAGGAGCAGTTCGGCCCCGCCCTGCCGGTGATCTCGTACCGGGACGTCGATGACGTGGTGGAGCGGGCCAACGCCACCCACTTCGGGCTGTCGGGCTCGGTCTGGAGCGCCGACAGTGATCGTGCGGCCGAGGTGGCGGGCCGGCTCGAGTGCGGCACGGCGTGGGTCAACACCCATCTCGCCCTGGCGCCGCAGCAACCGTTCGGCGGCTTCAAGTGGAGCGGGGTGGGCGTCGAGAACGGCCCCTGGGGCCTGGCCGAGTTCACCGAGGTCCAGGTGGTCCACCGTTCCAAGGGTTCCGACGGCCTCAACATCAACACCGCCGGGCTCGTCTCGTAGCGCTCCGGTCGGCCACACGGTGGACCGGTCGGGACAGGCATGCCGATGAAGGGGCGCGGACGGACAGCGGTGGTGGCCGTCGCCGCCCTAGCGGCCCTCGGCAGCGTGGTGGCCGCCGGGCCCGGGCCGATCGCGGCGACCGGCCGCGCCACGACGAGCGGCACCGCGGCTCCCGTCGGCGCCACCTCCCGGTCACCCGGGTGCGGCCGCGTAGCCGTCCCGGGCCCGGGGGCCACCGCCACCCCCACCGGGGACGTGGTCCAGTCGCTGCAGGTGGGCGCCCTCACTCGCAGCTACCGACTGGCCGTCCCCGCCGGCTACCGGCCGTCGACGCCGACCCCACTGATCCTCCTGTTCCACGGGAGCGGCTCCGACGCCGTCGAGACGTCCATCTACACCCAGATGCCCACGCGGGCGTCCCGCTCCGGCTTTCTGGTGGCCACCCCTGATGCCCTGTCCGAGCAGTGGCAGGTATCCCTCCCCGGGGCCGCCACCGCCGACCTGGCCTTCGTGTCGGCCCTCATCGACGACCTCTCGGCCCGCTACTGCGTCGACGGCGCACGCATCTACGCCGCCGGGATCTCGCTCGGATCGGAGTTCGCGGCCATCGCCGCCTGCACCGCGTCGGACCGGATGGCGGCGATCGGCCTGGTGGCCGCCGAATTCCTCCTCCGACCGTGCACCGGGCCGATCTCGGTGATCGCCTTACATGGGACGGCGGACCCCATCGTGGCCTACCCGTCCGGCGGCACCGGGGCCGCGCTCCCCGGCGTGCACGTCACCGGGGTGGAGCAGAACCTGGCCGAGTGGGCCGCCCTGGACGGCTGCGCTCCGGCTCCGAGGCTCCTCCGGCCGGCCTCCCAGGTGATCCGGCGCTCGTGGGCCGGCTGTCGGAAGGGAAGTGCCGTCGTCCTCTACACGGTGGTCGGCGGGGGCCACACCTGGCCCGGCTCCCCCATCACCCTTCCGGTGGCCAGATTCGGGTCGACCACCGACCAGGTCGACGCCACGGGTCTGATGATCCGCTTCTTCGAGGGCGAGCGACTCGCCCGGTGAGACCGGCAGAGCGGGTGACCTGAGCGTCCCCACGGACCGGGGCAGCTCCGGCAGTGCGGGTGCATCGGGGACACGACCCATCCTCATCTCCACACCTCGATTCCGACAACCAGGTATGGGCTCCGGACTCTGCGTCTTCTGCCCTTCGGGCCTCCGATGGCAGGCTTGTCGCGCCAGATCGTCGATCTGGCGCGGATTCGGCTT
>DAIMIK010000081.1:0-10408 GCA_036722795.1 Acidimicrobiales bacterium
CGACACCATCTTGGAGTGGGCCCATGCGCTTACAGAGGAGGTGGCGTGACGACTGACCAATGGTGTTCGTCAAGGTCGGCTTTGTCGATCACGCCTTTGGCCAATCCCGCGATCAGCGGACCCCAGGCTCGGCCCTTGCAGCGTTGGCGAAGTGATTGACGTTGTCCATCAAGTCAGCAGACGGTGGAGCAATGACCACCTCCGGCACAGCACGCTGACGGGGGCCACTCGTCAGGATGGTAGGAGTCGGAAACGGATTCCGCCGCAGGTCGGAGCGGGTAAAGGGGCACTTACCCCTTCTTGGTCTCCCAGAAGATCCCGTCGATCTCCGCGATCTGGGCCAGCAACCGGTCCCCGACCGCGACGTCATTGGTCTTCTTGGCCTCGCCCGCCGTCTTGGTGGCCTTCCAGAAGAGATCGTGTAGCTGCGGGAACTTCTCGAGGTGCTCCGCCTTGAAGTAATCGGTCCACAGCACCCACAGGTGATGCTTGACCAGGTCGGCCCGCTCCTCCTTGATGATGGTGGCCCGGATCTTGAAGGTCTCGTCGTCGGAAGCGTTGAACTTCTCCATGGTGGCCTTGACCGACTCCGCCTCGATGCGGGCCTGGGCCGGGTCGTAGACACCACAGGGCAGGTCGCAGTGGGCGTGGGCCACCTGGGGTGGGGACAGTCGGTCGGCGATGGCGAGCAGGTGGTCTGCGATACGCATGAGCGGGACTCCTTTGCTTCGGTAGAGGACGAAGGTCATCTGGTACAGATTGGGGCATGTTGCTGCTTCCGGTCACCTTACCCAGGTTCGTGGGCGGCCGAACCGGGAGGTCGGCGCGGCGTCCTGGCCGCACCGGCCGGGCCACCGGCCGGGCCACCGGCCCCGGCTGCAGGGCGGCGCCCGCCCGCCTCCTAGTTGCCGGAGCGGCACTGGCACTTGCCCTGGCCTCTGTCGCCGTCCGCCGGTCGGTCCACCGGGTGGTGGTGACCGGGACCTCGATGGCCCCCGCCCTGCAACCGGGTGACCGGTTGGTGGTGGTGAGCGTCCCCTGGTCCCGGCAGCCGTGGCCCAGGCCCGGCGACGTCATCGCCGCGCGCGATCCCAGTCAGGCCTCGCGCCTCCTGGTCAAGAGGGTCGCCTCGGTCCGGCCCGATGCCGGCACCCTCGAGGTCGTGGGAGATGCCCGCGATCACAGCACCGACAGTCGGGCATTCGGCCCGGTGCCCCGGAGCTCCATCGTGGGTCGAGCGGTCTACCGGTACGCCCCCGCAGGGCGCAGCGGCCGGGGGCCGTGGCCGGAGGAGTACCATCGGGCGTGATGCAGAGCCACAGGGACGACCTCAGCCGCCTTCTGACCGACACCTACCTCGATGGGATCGAGACCAGGTCGCTGGGCGACATCCGGGCCATGCGCACCGAGTGCCAGCAGGCCGAGGTGGCACTCTCCTACCTGCGTCGGCTGATCCAAGGACGGCTCGACATCGTCCACGCCTACCTCGACCGTCCGGGGGACGGCGCCTCGCCGGATCTGGCGTCCCTGGTCAACGACCTGCCGGGCATCCTCTCCTCCGGCCCCGGTCGCCCGGCAGGCCCCGGCAGGCTGCCCATGCTGCTCGCCCCTGACACCGAGGAGTCGGATCTGACCGCCGAGCTCGATGCCGTGCTCGGGGCCGATGAGATCGGCAGGCTGGCCGATCTGGACGCCGAGGAGCTGGGCGACCTGGCCACCCGGCTCGAGGCCCTCGAGCACCGGATATCCGCCGATCGACGGGCCCTGCACGAGCGGATCGACACGCTCCAGGCCGAACTGGTCGATCGGCACAAGACAGGGCGCGCCTCGGTCGACGGCCTGCTGTCATGAAGGACCCGACCCGGCAGGAGGGTGCCCAGTTCGTGAAGGAGCTCCCCGAACGATTCAACGAGCTGGGTTCGTTCATCCGGGAGCAACGGGGCTCGGCCAGGCTCTCCCTACGTCGGCTGTCGGAGCTGGCCGGGATCTCCAACCCCTATCTCAGCCAGATCGAACGGGGTCTCCGCCGGCCGTCGGCCGAGATCCTGCAGCAGATCGCCAAAGCCCTCCGCATCTCGGCGGAGACGCTCTACGTCCAGGCCGGCATCCTCGAGAAGCCCACCGGGGACACCGACCTCTCCCGCCACATCTTCGCCGACCACCACCTGACCGAAGAGCAGCGCCAGGCGATGCTGCGGATCTACCTCTCCTTCCGCCACGAGAACGGCGACCAGAACGATCACGAACCGGTGTCGACGCAGGCGGAAACGGGTCCCGCCGAGCCCGATCGACCGGCGGGTGCCGAGGGCGGCCAGGTCCACCCGGGCACTCGGGACGCAGGACGGTCGCCGCGTGCTGCGGCCCCCGGCGACCATGCGTCGGCCGGCAACGGAAGCGCCCATGCAGGTGGCGAGTCCGGCTCCGCAGCAGGTTGAACAGCACCTCCCGGTAGGATCGTCGACGCATGAGGCGCCTGGCTGTACTTTCACTGCACACCTCGCCCCTGGCCCAACCAGGCACCGGAGACGGCGGCGGCATGAACGTCTACGTGCGCGAGCTCTCCTCCGCGCTTGCCCGCGCCGGTGTGGTGTGCGACGTGTTCACCCGGGCCTGGTCCGACGACCTCCCCGCCACCGTGAGCATCGAGCCCGGATTCCGGGTCCACCACGTGTCGGCCGGCCCGCCCGCGCCGGTCGCCAAGGAGTCACTGCCCGAGGTCGTCGACGAGTTCGCCGACGGGGTGCTCAAGCGGATGAGCGGCCCGGGGACCTTCGGGACCGCCGAGGACCTTCCCTTCGATGCCGTCCACGCCAACTATTGGCTGAGCGGTGTGGCCGGTCACATGATCAAGCACCAGCTGAACCTCCCCCTCGTCTCGACGTTCCACACTCTCGACCGGGTCAAGGCCGAGGCCAGCCCCGAGGAGGTCGAGGCCGACGCCTCCCACCGCCGGGCCGAGGCCGAGGCGGCTGTCATCCGCTGCTCCGACACGGTGCTGGCCTCGTGCTCGGTCGAGGCCGCCCAGATCACCGACCTCTACCACGCCGATCCGTCCCGGATCCGTATCGTTGCTCCCGGAGTCGAGCATGCCTTCTTCGGCCCTGGCGACCGGAAGCAGGCCCGCCGGGCGTTGGGCCTGCCCGGCCAGGGACCCCTGCTCCTCTTCGTCGGCCGCATCCAGCCGCTGAAGGGGCTGGATGCGGCCGTCCGAACGCTGGCCGCACTCATCCCCGACCATCCCGACGCCCATCTGGTCGTGGTCGGGGGTCCGAGCGGGCCCCAGGGTGACGCCGAGGTCGCCCGCGTCCACTCGCTGGTCGATTCCCTCGGCCTCGGTGGCCACGTGTTCTTCGTGCCGCCCCGACTCCACGAGCTCCTCTCCACCTACTACCGGGCCGCCGATGTCTGCCTGGTGCCGAGCCGGTCCGAGTCCTTCGGGCTGGTCGCCCTCGAGGCGGCGGCCTGCGGCACCCCGGTGGTGGCTTCGGACGTGGGGGGCCTGCGCAGCCTCATCGACCACGGTCGCACCGGCTACCTCGTCGAGGACCCCTCCCCGGAGGCCTTCGCCCGCTGGGTGCGCAAGATCCTCGCCGAGCCGCTGTTGGCCGAGCGACTGAGCACCGGGTCCGTCCTGCGGGCCCGCCGGTACACCTGGGCCAGGGCTGCCCACCTGCTCCGTGAGATCTACGACGAGCTGACGGTGGGCCGGCTCGTCGAGTGCTCGTGACCGACCAGTGGGGCGGCATCCTCGGCCCCGAGGAGCGTGAGGCGGTCTGCACGCTCATCGACGCGTGGGCCGGCCGCGAGCTGGCGGCCGGGGGCGCGCTGGTGGCGGTCGATCGCCAACCGGGCGGCGATCCGCTGACGGGAGCCCCACGTTGGTACCTGCGTCTCCGTGGGGACGAAAAGGAGTTCGTCACGGTCTGGCTGACCCTGCGCCAGCGGACCCTCCGCCACGAGACGCAGTTCATGCCCGCTCCCGAGACGAACATCGAGGCGACGTGGCAGTACCTGTTGAAGAGGAACGCCGACCTGATCGGCATGTCCTTCGCCCTGGGCGAGGAGGACGCCGTCTACCTGGTCGGACGAGTGCCGGTGGCCCGGGTCGACGACGAGGAGCTGGACCGGATCGTGGGAGCGTCGTTGGCCTACACCGACGAGTGCTTCCCGACGGCGATGGCCATCGGGTACGAAGGACGGTACCGGCGTCGTCCGCCCTCGGGGTGGTCGCCCACGGCGTGAGCGCGGGCGTCGTCGGTGGGTCCCGAGGGGCCCTGCTGCAACCGACGACCGCATCCGGGCCGTATCCGGCCCACTGGTAGCGTTCCGGCATGGCACCGAAGCTCTTGTTGGTCGGGGGCGGAAAGATGGGTTCCGCTCTTCTGACCGGCCTCCTCGCCGGCGGCTGGGCCCCGGTGGAGGACCTGGCGGTGAGCGAGCCGGACCAGGCTCAGCGCCGGCGGCTGGCCGACGCCCACCCCGGGCTCACGGTCGTCGACGGGCCGATTGCCATTCCCGACGCCGTGCTGGCCGTCAAACCGGACCTGGCCGAAACGGTCCTGCACACGCTGGCCGCTGTGGGGGTGAAGCGGGTGCTGTCCATCGTGGCCGGGCTGTCCGCGGCCCGCCTCGAGGCTGCCCTCGACCCGGGCAGCGTGGTGGTGCGGGCCATGCCCAACACGCCTTCGCTGATCGGTGCCGGCGTGGCCGGGTTGTCCGGGGGCAGCATGGCAACGGCCGCCGACCTCGATTGGGCGGAGGGGATCCTCGGGGCGGTCGGCACGGTGGTGCGGCTGCCCGAGCGCCACCTCGATGCCGTGACGGGCATCTCCGGGTCGGGACCGGCCTACGTGTTCCTGGTGGCCGAGGCGATGATCGAGGCGGGGGTCACCGCGGGGCTCACCCGCGAGGTGAGCCGCCAACTGGTGGTGGGTACCATGCTCGGCTCCGCCCGGATGATGGCCGAGACCGACGAGGAGCCGGCCGACCTGCGGGCCGCGGTGACCTCGCCCGGGGGGACCACGGCGGCGGCCGTGCGCACGCTCGAGTTCAAGGCGGTGCGGTCGGCCTTCATCGAAGCCGTGGCCGCGGCCACGGAACGCTCCAGGCAGCTGGGCCGATGACCGCCGCGACCGTCGCCGCCCCGGGAGCCGATGGCGCCGGAGGACGGGCGCCGCGGGCGGCGCTCACCGTGACCGGAGTCGTGGTGTCGGCCGCCGCCCTGTTGACAGGTTGCAGCGGCTCGTCATCGACGTCCACCACGACCACCCGGCCGGCGACGACAACAGCCACCTCGACCACGTTGTCGCCGACGCAGGCGGCCGTACTCCAGCCGCTGCTGCTGACTGCGGCCGACTTTCCCGCTGGCTGGGCGCTCGACACCGCCCCGGGTGCGGGGAGTACCCAGAACACCCCGGGATGCGTGGCCGACATCGCCACGGCCAAGGGCTCGGCGACCCGGGCCACCGCGGTGTTCCTCGGCCCGAAGACCGAACCCGCCGACGCGATCCAGACGGTGGCCACGTTCTCGCCGGGGCTGGCGGTGCAGTCGGCCAGGGTGCTCCGCTCCGTCTTCCAGTCGTGCCAGGGCACGCTCAGTCAGGGGGGGCAGTCGGCCAAGGTGGTCGTGAACCCGCTCCGCATCGCCACCACGGGAGACGCGGGCTTCGCCTCCCAGATGACGCTGAGCGCCGGTGGGCAGCAGGCGTACTTCGACGCCTACTACGCGGTGAAGGGCGACTTCGCCACCTTCCTCGGGTGGTACTCATCGTCGAGCTCGACCACGGTGTTCGAGCAGATGGCGGCCAAGGCATTGGCCAAGCTCTGATCAGATCGAGGAGCGTGCGCCCTGCGCCACGGTGGGACGGTCCCGGCGTCGGGGCGGCGGCACCGTCCCCTGGCAGGCCGGTCCCGGGGGCCTGAGGTGGACCGATCCCCGCCACCGGCCGTCTTCTTCCTGTCCGACTACGGCAACACCGACGAGTTCGTCGGCGTGGTCCATGCCGTGCTGAACCGCCTGGTCCCGACCGTGCCGGTGATCGACCTCTCGCACCAGGTCCCGCCGTTCGATGTGGACGCCGGCGCCGCCATGCTGGTCCGCAGTGCCCCGTACCTCGGGGCGGGAGTCGTTCTCGCCGTGGTGGACCCCGAGGTGGGCACCGATCGCCGGGCCGTGGCCATCAGCATCAGCGCCGGCCGCACGGCCGGGCAGGGTGCGCCGGCCGGCCGGGGGGTGTCGGATCGACCGCACTGGCTGGTGGGCCCCGACAACGGGCTGCTGACCCCGATGGCAGCGGCCCTGGGGGGCGTCGACACGGCCGTCGCCCTCCTCCCGCGAAGCAGGTGGCATGGGGCGACCGGGCCCGGGACGGGCCCGGTCGACCACGCCGTCGGCCCGAGCTTCGACGGCAGGGACCTCTTCGCACCGGCCGTCGGCCATCTGGTCCACGGCGGCGATCCTGCTGCCGTGGGAACCGTCATCGACCCCGCCTCCCTGGTGTCGGGTGCTGCCCCTGTGTTCGGCGACGGGCACGACGCCGCGGTGAGGGCGTCCGGGTCGGACGTGCGCACGTCGGTGGCGTGGATCGACCGATTCGGCAACGTGCAGCTGCGACTCCTCCCTCAGGTGCTCGACGACGCAGGCCTGCTCGTCGGCGACCGTGCCTGGGTCTCGGCCGGGCCGGGACCAGTCGGGCCCGGTCGGGCGGGGGGCATGACCGGCGGGTCGGCTGCGGCGGTGACGGTCCGGCGGGTCGGGTCGTTCGGAGCGCTTGGCACGGGGGAGATGGGCCTGATGGTCGATGCCAACGGGCGGATGGCCCTGGTCCGCAACCGGGCGTCGGCCGCCCATCGTCTGGCGCTCTCCGGACCGGGTCACCGGGTGAGGATCTGGTGGCATGGGACGGAGGGTCCCCGACGGTAGTCCCCCAGAGGGCCGGTTTTCCACCGGGCACGGCGGGGTCCTACGATCGAGCCGGTGACGTCCGGCCCCAATCCACCGCCAAACGGAGAGCAGCCCGGTGCTGCCGGCTCGAGCCGCCGCCGGATCCCGGAGGCGACGGTGGCCCGCCTGCCGGTCTACCAGCGCATCCTCGAGGAGCTGCTGCGGTCGGGGACCACCACGGTCTCGTCGGAGCTGCTCGCCTCGGCGGCACAGGTCAACGCGGCCAAGGTGCGCAAGGACCTGTCCCTCCTGGGGTCCTTCGGCACCAGGGGGGCCGGCTACGACGCCGCCTTCCTTATCGAGCAGATCGATCGCCGGCTCGGGCTCGACCGGATCTGGCCGGTGGTGATCGCGGGGATCGGCCACCTGGGTCGGGCCTTGGCCCGCTCGCAAGGGTTTGCCGCCCGCAATTTCAAGGTGGCGGCGCTGCTCGACAGCGACCCGGCCATCATCGGGGAGCGGGTCGACGGCGTCGTCGTGCGCCATCCCGACGACCTGCCGGAGATCGCCGGGGAGGAGCCGCTGGCCATCGGCGTGATCACCACGCCGGCCTCGGCGGCCCAGCGGGTGGCCGACCAGATGGTCGGTGCCGGGGTCCGATCCATCCTGAACTTCGCCCCCCGGGTGCTGGAGGCCCCGCCCGACGTCCTCCTCCGCTACGTCGATCTGAGCATCGAACTGCAGGTGATGAGCTTCTACCTGTCGCGTCTGGCCGAGGAGGGAGGAGTGGACCGGATGCCAGTGATCCGGTCGATCGGCCTGAGCCCGAGCCCGGCGGAGTGAGGCCGCCCATCGCATCGGGCCGCGCTGGCGGCGACTGGCGGCCGGGGCCGGGGGCCGCGATGCTGGGGCGTCGACGGTGGTCTGCGGGGCGCCTGCCGATCACGCCCTACTCTTTGGGATGGGCGTGCGCCCGGCGGACCGTCCCCGGACAGAACCAGCAGAGACCGTGAGCCAGTGAACGACCACGAGACGCAACGACCAGCTGAGGCGGTGCAGGAGTGTCGGTGATCGTCGTCGGCCTCGAGCAGCGCCACGCCCCCCTCGATCTGCTCGAGCGGGTGGCGGTATCCGAGAGCGCTCTGCCGAAGGCCCTGGGGCGGCTGCGGGACCAGTCCAACCTGTCCGAGGCGGTCATCCTGTCCACCTGCCTGCGCACCGAGGTCTACGCCGTGGTCGAGCGGTTCCACGACGGCGTCGCCGAACTCCAGGAGTTCCTGGCGACAGTCAGCGGGAGCCCGGTCGACTCGCTGGCCGAGCATCTCACCATCCGCTTCGACGACGACGTGACCGAGCATCTCTTCACTGTGGCGGCCGGCCTCGACTCGGCCGTGCTGGGTGAATCGGAGGTCTTGGGCCAGGTCCGCCGAGCGTGGGAGAAGGCCCAGCTCGAGCAGGTGACGGGCCCGATACTCGGCACGCTCTTCCGCCACGCGGTCGAGACCGGCAAGCGGGTCCGGTCGGAGACCGCCATCGCCCGTGGCATCACGTCCCTGTCCCACGGGGCGGTCGCCCTGGGGGCCGATCGGCGGGAGGGCGGCCTGGCCGGTGCCCGGATCCTGGTCGTCGGCGCGGGCGAGATGGGGGAGGGGGTGGCCCAGGCCCTGGCCGGCCACCGTGCCGCCAGCCTGGTGATCGCCAACCGCACCCCGGATCGATCCGATGCGGTGGCCGCCGGCCTGCCCGACTCGACTGCCGACGAGGTGCGCACCGAGTCGCTCGAAGGACTCGCCGGCCTGCTGGCCGCCGCCGACGTGGTCTTCACTACGGTGGGGACCACCCACCCGATCATCGATCGCCCCATGCTGGGGAGTGCGGTGGACAAACGGGGCACGGGTTCACCTCTCCTGGTGGTGGACCTGGGCGTGCCCCGCAATGTGGAGCCCTCGGCCGCGGGGCTCGACGGTGTGGTCCTGTTGGACATGGACGTGCTGCGCGCCGCGGTGGCCGATGCCCTGTCCGGTCGACAGGAGGAGGTGGCCGGAGCCGCCAGCATCGTCAGCGACGAGGTCGAGCGGTACCGGGTGGCGTCACGGGCGAGGGATGCCGCACCTCTCGTCTCGGCGCTCAGGGCAAAGGCCGAGGAGGCCCGCCGGGACGAGCTGGACCGGCAACGGTCGAAGCGGACGGGCCTGTCCGACACCCAGTGGGACGAGGTCGACGCGGTGACCCGGGCCATGGTGGCGAAGCTGCTGCATCAGCCGACGGTCGCCCTCAAGGGCGCCGCCGGTACTCCGCGGGGCGAGCGTCTGGTCGAAGCGCTCCGGACTCTGTTCGACCTGTAGTCCGTGACCAGGCGCCTGCATCGTGTCTGATCGGGCAGCTCTGCGCCTGGCCACCCGGGGCTCACCCCTGGCGTTGTGGCAGGCCCACCGCGTGGCCGGCCTGCTCGAACGGGCCGGCATCGCCTCCTCGCTGGTGGTGGTCGAGACCGAAGGGGACCGCCGGGTCGATGTCCCCCTCCAGCAACTGGGAGGCCAGGGCATCTTCGTCAAGGAGGTGCAGGCGGCAGTGGTCCGGGGGGATGCCGACGCCGCCGTGCATTCGGCCAAGGACCTCCCGGCGTCCGAGGAGTTCGGTGTGCCCGGGCTGGTGCTGGCCTGCTTCCCCGAGCGAGCAGATGCCCGCGACGTGCTGGTGGGCGGGGGGGTCCGGACCCTCCCCACCGGGTCCACCGTCGCCACCGGGTCCGCCCGGCGGCGCGTGCAGCTGGCCAATCTCCGGCCCGACCTGACCTTCGCCGATCTGCGAGGCAACCTCGCCACCCGGCTGGCCGTGGTGGGCGAAGGGGGCGTGGCCGCCGTGGTGGTGGCGCGTGCCGCCCTCGACAGGCTGGGCTGGGACCTTCCCGAGGGGATGGAACTCGAGGTCCTGGATCCGGCGACGATGCTCCCCCAGGTGGGACAGGGCGCGCTCGCTGTGGAGTGCCGGGTCGACGACGAGGCGGCCCGGGCCGCGCTGGGCGCCATCGACGATGCGGCGGTCCACCGACTGGTCGCCGCCGAGCGGGCCTTCCTTTCCGAGTTGGGAGGAGGGTGCACGTTGCCGGTGGGAGCCCATGCGGAGTTGGTGGGGGAGTCGGCCGCCCGCCCGGGGGCCGACGGCCCCTCCATTCGCCTGGCCGGGGTGCTGGCCGGGCCCGACGGCCAGGTCGTGCTCCGCCACGAGCAGATCGGCGACCGGGGCGACGCGCTCGGCCGCTCCGTGGCGCGCTTCCTGCTCGACGACGCCGGCGGCCGCGACCTCGGCGAGTGGCCGTCGTCGCCCGACGACGGGGAACCCGAACGTCCGCTACGGGGGTCGGAGTGACCGTGTCGCTGGTCGGTGCCGGCCCCGGGCACCCGGGTCTCTTGACCATTCGTGGCGCCGAGCTGCTGGGTCGGGCCGACGTGGTCGTCTACGACCGGTTGATCGCCCACGAGCTGCTCGAGCTGGCGCCGCCCGGGGCGGAGTTGATCGACGTCG
>DAIMIK010000082.1:0-10370 GCA_036722795.1 Acidimicrobiales bacterium
TGGATCTGGTTGGTGCCCTCGTAGATCTGGGTGATCTTCGCGTCGCGCATGAAGCGCTCGACCGGGAAGTCCTTGGTGAACCCGTAGCCACCGAGCAGCTGGACGGCGTCGGTCGACACCGCCATGGCGGTGTCCGAGGCGAAGCACTTGGCCATGGCCCCCATCATGGTGAGCTCGTCCTCGGGGTCGCCGTTGTCGACGAGCGAGCACGCCCGGTAGACGAGGGTACGTGCCGCCTCGGTCCGCATGGCCATCTCGGCCAGCATGAAGCGCAACCCCTGAAGGTCGGCGATGGGCTTGCCGAAGGCCGTCCGCTCCTGCATGTACCCCGCGGCATAGTCGGTGGCACCCTGGGCGATGCCCACCGCCTGGGCCCCGATGGTCGGGCGGCTCCGGTCGAGGGTGTGCATGGCGATGGTGAACCCCAGCCCCTCCTCCCCGATCAGGTTGGAGGAGGGGACCCGGACCTCGTCGAACAACACCGCGGCAGTCGGGCTTCCCCGCAGGCCCATCTTGTCCTCGTGCGGAGCCACCTCGACACCCCAGCCCGCCTCGACGATGAAGGAGCTGATGCCACGTCGTCCGGCGTCGGGGTCGGTGACGGCGAAGACGGTGTAGGTGTCCGAAATGCCGGCATTGGTGACCCAGTACTTGGTGCCCGAGAGCAGGTAGTCGCCACCGTCCCTCACGGCCCGGGTCCGCATGGCGGCCACGTCGCTGCCTGCGTCGGCCTCCGACAGGCAGTAGCTGGCCTGGCACTCACCTGACGCCACCCGGGGCACATAGGTGCGCTTGAGCTCCTCGGAGCCCCAGTTCATCACCGGCAGCATCCCGAGCTTGGAGATCAACAGGGTCACCGACGTCGAGGCGCAGACCCTGGCCAGCTCCTCGGCCATGATGGCCTGGGTCACCATGTCGGCCCCTGCACCCCCGTACTCCACGGGGATGCCGAGGGAAGGAAGCTCGAGTTCGACGCAGGCGTCGTAGGACTTCTGCGGATAGGTGGCCTCCCGGTCCGCCGCGGCGGCGTTCGGGGCGATGCGGTCCTCGGCGAACCTGCGGAGGGTGTCCCGGAAGTGGCGGTGGGTCTCGGTCAGGGCGAAGGTGGGAGCATCCATCCCCCCAAGCTACCCACCGGCAGCGGGTGCCACGGACCCGCTGCCTCGGCTCGGGGCCGCCCCGCCCGGAGGGGCATCTTCCGTGCGGGGCGTTCACGTCGCGGAAACGGCAAAACCCGCTCAAGTCGGCCTTGGAATCGGCCGATCCTGTAGTCATCTTGAGTAATTACAGACGGCTGGTGTCCGGAGACCTAGTTCTCACTTAGAGTAGTGGAGACAGAATTATGAGCGAAACTTCTGCACGACCCGGCTGGTGGATCGCCAGCGACGGCAAGTGGTACCCACCCGAACTCCACCCGTCGGTGCGGGACGCTCACCCTGGCCAGACCAGTGGTACGGAGGGGGGGGCGACCCAGTCGCATTATGCGCAGGACCGTGCCGCCTCCGAGGCCCACGTCGGCCCTCGGTTCCCCGACATGTTCCAAGTGGCGTTGCAGGGGTCGCACTGCGCCGACGCCGTCTCGGTGAAATACGACGGGGATGACGAGCGGAACGGGCACCCGTCCGCAGTCGATGCGAGGGCGCCCAGGTCGGGAATGAGCAGTCCCGGAAGCGCCAGGGCCACGGCCGATGTCGGCGCCGGCGGCACCGCGGGCGCGATCGGCGACTTCAGCGGGGCGTCGGCGAACAGGCGTAGGTGGCGTAAGGGCCACTGACCGCCCCCAAGTCCCCCCGGTTCGGCCGTCGGCACCCATGGCGGGCGGATGATGCCGGCGTCACTCCGCGACGGATCTCCGGAATGGGCCGTCAGGTCCGGTCGGCGAGCACCAGCAGTTCGCGCCACTCGCCGACCCGTTCCGCTACCGCCTCGGGGGTCAATCGCAGCGTCCGGTCGGGCACGCTGTCTGCGATGGCCCGCTGCAGTTGATAGTGGTGTCCGGCCGAGCAAAAGAGCGGGCCCCGGGCCACGATCAGGTCCGCTGGTGCGCCGCCGAGGAAGCCCCACAGCGTGAACCCGAAGGTCAGGTCGTGGACCACCGGTGCCCGGCCGAACCGGGCCGACCTGCGCATGGCCACAGCCGTGCAGCCGGCGATGGCGTCCTCACCCGACTCCCCCGGGGCCAGGACCAACCGATCCTCGAACCGCCGGGCCAGCTTGAGGGCGAACCCCTGATCGGGACCAGGAGAGCCCAACAGCGTGCCGGCGGGCTGGCCGGTCCCGCGCAACTCGGAGGGGCGGGACTGGGTCCAGATGCTCGGCACACGCAGCTGGTAGGCCCGACGGACCTGGTCGGCCTCGACGATCGGCACAAAACTGGGTTGGGTCACGGTGCGGCTCCTGGAAGGGGACGGCGGGCCATCGGCCGTCGACGCAGCTACTCGCCGTCGGACACGCCCGTATGGAGCAGACCGTAGACGATCGAGTCCGAAAGAGCCTGCCACGATGCGGCAATGATGTTCTCAGAGACTCCGATGGTCGTCCAGGTGCGATCCCCGTTGGTCGAGTCGATGAGCACCCGGGTCACCGAGCCGGTGCCCTTGGCAGAGTCGAGCACCCTGACCCGGTAGTCGACCAGGTGCACCTCCGAGAGCGCCGGGTGCCGGCCGCCGATGGCCATGCGGAGCGCACCGTCCAGGGCATTGACCGGCCCGTTCCCCTCGGCGGTGGCAACGATGCGCTCGGCGCCGACCCTGACCTTCACCGTGGCCTCGGTGGATAGCCGCTGGCCCTGGTCGGCGATCACCCGGTACGACTCGAGCTCGAAGAAGCTCTGTTCCCATCCGGTGGAGTGCCGGAGGAGCAGTTCGAGCGATCCGTCGGCCACCTCGAAGTGGTAGCCCTCGTACTCGAGCTGCTTGAGGGAGTCGAGTACCGAGGTCATGGCCTGCGAGTCGAGCTCCAGCCCGAGTTCGGCCGCCTTCAGGGCCAGGGTCGATCGGCCGGCCATCTCGGAGACGACGAAACGGGTCCCGTTGCCGACCAGCTCGGGTTCGATGTGCTCGTAGGCATCCGACCGGCGGGCGATGGCCGAGGCGTGCAGCCCGGCCTTGTGGGCGAACACCGAGGCGCCGACGAAGGGCTGCTGGGGATTCGGCGCGATGTTCACCAGTTCGGCGATGTGGTGGGACACCGGGGTGAGCAGCTCCAACCGGTCGGCCGGGATGGTGGCGACCCGCAACTTGAGGGAGAGATCGGGGATCGCCGCGGACAGGTCGGTGTTGCCGGCCCGCTCGCCGTACCCGTTGACGCAACCCTGGACGTGGGTGGCGCCCACACCCACCGCCGCCAGTGAATTGGCCACCGCGCAGCCGCTGTCGTTGTGGAAATGGACCCCGATCTGGGTCTCGAAGCCACCCAACACGTCGGCGACGATGCGCTCGACCTCGTAGGGCAGGGTGCCACCGTTGGTGTCGCACAACACGAGGGTCTCGGCACCGGCCTCCTCGGCGGCACGGATGATCCGCTTGGTGAACTCGGGGTTCGCCTTGTAGCCGTCGAAGAAGTGCTCGGCATCGAGGAAGACCCGCAGGTCATTGGCCCGCAGGAACTCGACGGAGTCGGCCACCATGGCCACCGCCTCGTCGAGGGTGGTGCGGAGGGCGTCGACCACATGCACCTCCGAGGACTTGGCCACGATGCAGACCGCCTCGGTCTGGGCATCGACCAGGTGGCGCAGCGTCTCGTCATCCTCGGCCCTGACCCCGGCCCTGCGGGTCGATCCGAAGGCGACCAGGGTCGACCTCGACAGCGAGAGCTCGGAAGGGGCGCGGGCGAAGAACTCCTCGTCCTTCGGGTTGGCACCGGGCCAGCCGCCCTCGATGAACGTCACCCCCAGGTGGTCGAGCTGCTCTGCCACCCGGAGCTTGTCGTCGACCGTCAACGACAGCCCTTCCTGCTGGGAGCCGTCCCGGAGGGTGGTGTCGAAGACGTCGACGGCCTCGGGGAGGGCGGGCAGGTCGAAGTCGTGCCCGGCTCCACCGGCGGGGGCGGCGGGGGCGTCGACGGGTCGGGTCCGGTGCAGCTGGCCGGGGTCCTTGCCGTGGGCATGGGCGTGTTGACCCGGCGTCACCGGGTGGGAGTGGCTCGGGCCGTTCCCGTGGGAGTGGGCATGGCCGGTGGACGCCCGCCCCCCGGCGTAGGAATCGTCGTTCAGGGTGGGGCCGTCACTCGACATAGTCCAACCAATCCTTGTACCGGTCGACCTTGCCGCGCACGGTGGCGAAGTAGGTCTGCTGGAGCTTCTGGGTGATAGGGCCCGGTCTTCCGTCGCCGACCTTGCGGTCGTCCACGGCGCGGATGGGCACGACCTCGGCGGCGGTGCCGGTCAGGAACGCCTCGTCGGCCGTGTAGAGATCGGTCCGGATGATCTGCTCGTGGACCACGTCGTAGCCGAAGTCGCGGGCGATGGTCTCCACCGACTGCTGGGTGATCCCCTCCAGCGCCCCTGCGTCGGAGCTCGGCGGGGTGATCAGCCGGCCCTTGCGGACGATGAAGATGTTCTCGCCGGTGCACTCGCTGACGTTGCCGTCCGGGGCGAGGAGGATGGCCTCGTCGTAACCGGCCTTGAGCGCCTCCACCTTGGCCAGCGACGAGTTCACGTACATCCCGGTTCCCTTCGCCGCGGTGGGGACCGCGTTGGGGTCGTGTCGCCGCCACGAGCTGATCTTCATCGACACCCCGTTGGCCACACCCTCGTCCCCCAGGTAGGTGCCCCAGGGCCACGCCGCGATGGACACGTTGACCGGGCAGGGCATCGGGTTCAGGCCCATCTCGCCGTAGCCCAGGTAGACCAGGGGCCGGATGTAGCAGCCCTCGTCCAGACCGTTGACCCGTACCAGCGTGCGGGTGGCGTCGACCAGCTCGTCCACCGAGTAGGGGATGTCGATCATGAACACGCCGGCCGACACGAACAGGCGCTCGATGTGGTCACGCAGGCGGAATACTGCCACCCCACGCTCGGTCGGGTAGGCGCGGATGCCCTCGAACACGCCTGATCCATAGTGCATGGTGTGGGTCAGCACGTGGACCGTGGCGTCGGCCCAGTCGACCAGCTCGCCGTCCATCCAGATCTTGTCAGTCGGGGTCAGGGGCATGGCTCACAGCCTTTCTGCGATGGCGTCGCCGATTGCGGCGGTCGAGAGATTGGGATCGGGTTGCGATGCGATGAAGTCGGCGACCGCCTGGGTCATCTTCTCAGCGGCGGCGGCCTCACCGAGGTGATCGAGCATCAGCGCGGCCGAACGGATGGCTGCGGCCGGGTTCGCTCTCCCGGAGCCGGCGATGTCGTGGGCCGCGCCGTGCACCGGCTCGAAGAGCGACGGTCCGGTGCGATCGGGATTGAGGTTTGCCGACGCGGCGTAGCCGATTCCGCCGGCAATGGCCCCTGCCAGGTCGGTGATGATGTCCCCGAACAGGTTGTCGGTGACGATCACGTCATAGCGGCTCGCGCTCTCGACCAGATAGATGCAGGAGGCATCCACGTGGTTGTAGTCGCTGCTCACCGACGGGTAGTCGGACGATACCTCGTCGACGGTGCGCTGCCACAGATCGCCGGAAAAGGTGAGCACGTTCGTCTTGTGCACCAGGGTCAGCTGGTGGCGGGGGCGCCCGGCCGCGAGGGCGAACGCGAAGCGAGCGCAACGTTCCACGCCGTGGCGGGTGTTGACCGAGCCCTGGGTCGCCACTTCGAAGGGAGTGCCCTTGCGCAGGAAGCCGCCTTCTCCCGCATACGTTCCCTCGGTGTTCTCGCGGATCACCACGAAGTCGCAGTCCGGTGCCAGCGCACCGGGTACCCCGGTGAACGGGCGCATGTTGACGTAGAGGTCCAGCTCGAAGCGCAGGCGGAGGAGCAGGCCCCGCTCCAGGGCGCCCGAGGGCACCGCATTCGAGCCCACCGGGGGGCCGACGGCTCCGAGCAGGATGGCGTCCTGGTGGCGCAGCTCCTCAAGCACGGCATCGGGCAGGGCCTCGCCGGTCCGGACGTACCGGTCGCCACCGAGATCGTACTCGGTGGTGGACAGCGGGACACCCGCCGCCTCGACCACCTTGAGCGCCTCGGCCACCACTTCGGGACCGATGCCGTCGCCGCCGATCACGCCAACCCTGTAGCTGCTCACGCTTCCCATATCCCTCTGCTGTCGTCTCTTCCTCGTCGTCCTGCTGCTGGCCGGCCGTCGCCTGCCGCCCGGGCGGATCGGCCCCGGCAGTTTGCCGTCCGGGCCCCGGATCCCCGAACCGATGCCTACCTCATCACCGCCAAACCGTCACGGCCGGCCATGAATTGAAAAACCGCCCACCAGGTGGACGGTCAGGAGGCACACACCGGTCGGGTATGTGCCTAGTCGATGGCAATTACGTCGTCGCGTGCGAAGAGCCGGATTTCCATGAGGCCTCCAGTGTCGCCTGTCGACAGGTGGAACGTCAACCCCACGGCAGACCGGGGACCGGGCGGACTCGGTGCATTCACGGTTCGCGCCCCAGTCCGGGAGAGCACCATGAGCACCATGAGCACCCGGCGGTTGGCGCCCCGGCGGCGTCGACGGGGATGGGGCCCGGGCGCCTCTCAGGTGGTCTTGGCGATCAGGACGTGGCATCCCGCCTTGTGGGCCACGCTGTTGGGGACCGAGCCAAGGATCCGCCGGGTGCCCCGCATGCCCTTGCTGCCCACCACGATGAGGTCGGCTCCGACCTCATCGGCCCGTCGGACCAGTACTTCAGCCGGGTCGCCGGCCGCGGTGTGGATCTCCACGTCAATGCCCTCGATCCCGCCGGGCACCTTCTCGAGCAGGTGCTGGGCCGCGGCATTCAACTGCGCACCGCTCGCGGTTGCGCCCACGGACGGCGCGGGAGCAGCGGTGGTGGTGGGTACGCCGATCACCAGGTGCAGTCTTCCGCCGCCCTCACGGGCGAGCTGCACGGCAAGAGCCACCGCTTCGCTGGCTGTCTCGGAGCCATCAGTGCCGACGACGATAGTTGTGAACACTGGCTTCTCCCTACGCCTAGTTGCCCTTGCGATTGGCATGGTAGCGGATGGAGGGTGGCGTCCGCCGGGGGGCCGGCGTCAGGCCAGTGCCCGTCGGCGCCAGCGCATGAGCGGCCGCTCGACCAGGTACCAGCTGAGCAGTGCGATGGTGAAGATGATGGTGAGCCGGAGGGCCTCCACCGGCCAGAAGGACCAGTGGGTGGTGAACTGGCTGACAGCCACGTAGACCGGCCAGTGCACCAGGTAGAGGGTATAGGCCAGGTCGCCGACCAGCACGAACGGGGCCAGGCCGACCACCCGTGACCCGAGGCCTTGGGGACACACCACGAAGTAGGCGATCAGGAAGGCCGAGGCCACGATGCTCAACGGGAGCCACCACAGCAGGGCCTGACGGGTCCCGTAGGTGGCATTGACCACCATCCACCCGAGCAGACAGGCGGCCACCAGGCCACCGGCCGCGGCACTGCGTCGGAACGCGGCACCCGAGCGATCGAGGTGCCCTCCCGTGGCCACCAAGCCGAGGACGCACCCGACGAAGAGTGCATCCACTCTCGAGCCGAACCCGAAGTACACCCGGCCGGCCACCGCGGTCGAGAAGTGGGGGGCACTCAGCAGGAGCCAGAATCCGTAGGCCGCGCTGATCACCGCACCCGAGACGGCCAGTCCATAGGCGGCGAGACGCCTGCCCATGGCGAGCGCCGCCAGCATTAGGAGCGACCAGATCACATAGAACTGCTCCTCGATCGACAGCGACCAGGCCTGGGCCAGAAAGCCCAGGAACGGCTCGCGCCCCGAGGCCGATCGGAAGTCGGCGTAGTAGAAGACCGCCGCCGAGACGTCACCCCAGATCCGCTGCGGCGCATCGGGCACGGACACGATGGCGGCATAGATGCCCAGCAGTGTCACCGTCATGAACAACGGAGGCAGCAGGCGCAGCCCCCGCCGTGTGTAGAACCTCCGGAGGCTGATCCGATCGTCCCGGTGGTGCTCCGCGACCAGCATCGACGTGATGAGGAACCCGCTCAGCACGAAGAAGACCGAGATGGCCGCCCACGCCCCCGGCAGGGTGTGGAAGTTCGAGTGGTACACCAGGATGCAGCCGATCACGAAGGCCCGGATGCCGGTAAGCGGAGGCCTGTTCCCCAAGCGGAACTTCGGTCCTCCCCGAGGATCGGGGCCGGGAGTGTCGGTTGCGCCGGGGGACGAGCGGCCCTCCGGCGCCAGTAGTCCCCCACCGGGATGCGTTCCCCCGTCGCCGCCCGACGGGCCGGCCGGCCCGTCACCGGTCACCGGTCACCGCCCAGAGCCAACCGGCCGGGCGGCTGTTCGAGGATCTCATCCCACGGCACGGCGCCCTCACGGAGACATCGGGATGCGGAGCCCCGGCACTCGACCACCGTGGAGGGAGCCCCGTCGCACACCCCCCCGTCGAGGATCACCGCCGGCTGCCCGGCGCCGGCAAAGGCCCGCGCCACCAGGTGTGCCGTCGTTGCCGGAACCGAGCCGTGGATGTTGGCACTGGTGACGGCCAGCGGTCCCAGCCGACGGCACAGCTCCTGGATCAGTTGGTGGTCCGGCCAGCGGATCCCCACCATCCGGCGTGCCGACCGGCGGCCGCCGAGGTCGGCGTCGAACCCGGGCCGCCGAGGGACGACCACAGTCAGGGGACCCGGCCAGAAGCGCCCAGCCAGATCCTGCGCCGCAGTCTCCAGCGGCCCGGTCAGTGCCTCGACCTGATCGGGGCCGGCCACGAGCACGGGGAGGGCCACATCCGCAGGGCGCTCCTTGAGGGCGAACAGGAGCTCCACCGCCTCGGGTCGGCTTGGGTCGACGGCCAGCCCGTAGACGGTGTCGGTCGGGACGGCGACCACAGAGCCGTCGGCCAGGGCCTCTGCGGCGAGCGCCACCGCCTCGGGGTCGTCCGCCCGCAGTATCGCCGCCATCGTCAGCACCGTGCCACGAGCATACGGAGGCTCCCGGCCAGGTCGCGCTCGGTGGTCACCTGACCGAAGCCAGCGCGGCGGGCCGCATCGATCGATGCGTAGGCCTGAGTAGGCGCGATCTCGATCACGACCGTCCCCGAAGAACGCAGCCAACGCCGGGCACCGGCGATGATGACCTCGATGTCGGCCATTCCCCCCACCCCACCGACGCCCCGTTCCGCCACCAGCGCCCGGCCGGGCTCCCAGTCGCGGACGGTGGGCTCGAGCCCGGCGTATTCGGACGCCGCCACGTAGGGCGGGTTCGAGACGAGCAGGTCAACCCGGCCCACCAGTCGGGGCGGCAGGGCATCGAACCATGAGCCCTGGGCCAGGCGGACACGCTCCGCAGCGGCCGGGTCCACCAAGGCAAGGCCATCGAGGTTCTGCCGGGCAACCGCCAGGGCGTCGGTCGACTCGTCGGTGCCCCAGACCTCAGGGCCGGGCCCGTCGGCTCCGGCCTCCACGGCCAACGAAAGGGCGATCGCCCCCGAACCGGTCCCCAGGTCCACGCAGACCCCGCCGACGGCCTGATCGGCCGACCACCCGGGTGCGCCGGCCCCTTGCCCCGAACCGACGGCAGCACGGATGCGGCGGAACTCGGCCAACGCCACCTCCACCACCTGTTCGGTCTCGGGACGGGGGATGAGCACCCTCGGGTCGACGTCGAGTTCGAGCTCCCGGAACGGCCAGCGACCCAGCACGTACTGGAGCGGCTCGCCTGAGGCCCTCCGTTCGGCCAGTCCTCGCGCCCGCTCCTCGCGGTTCCCGGGCGGTCGGCGGGAGGGGACCCGGTCGGGGCGGCCCGGGTCGCTCGACCGACCCTCGTGAACGGCCTCGACGTGCTCGACGATCCACGTGGCCTCCCGCTCCGAGCCGAGCAGGGAGGCCAAGGAGGAGACCAACCGGGACCGATCGTCGCCGCGGGCCTGCCCGGTGGACGCACCGCCGGGACCGGACGCAGATCGAGGGGCCACGCTGGGCTCAGCCGTCGGCCAGCTGCCGGGCGCGCTTGTCGGCCATCAGTGCATCGGTCAGGTCGTCGAGATCGCCCATCAGGATCCGATCCAGCTTGTGGAGGGTCAGTTTGATCCGGTGGTCGGTCACCCGATTGTCCTTGTAGTTGTAGGTCCGGATCTTCTCCGACCTCCCGCCGCCGCCCACCTGGCTGCGTCGTTGTACGGACAGCTCGGCCGCCTGCCGGTCCTGCTCCGCCTTGAGGAGTCGGGAGCGCAGGACGGTCATCGCCTTGGCCCGGTTCTGGATCTGGCTCTTTTCGTCCTGCATGGCCACCACGATGCCGGTGGGCAGGTGGGTGATGCGCACCGCCGAGTCGGTGGTGTTCACCG
>DAIMIK010000083.1:0-10282 GCA_036722795.1 Acidimicrobiales bacterium
GCGATGGTCCCGGGGTCCACGCTGATCATGGCCGGGTGACGGTCCAGGCCGGTCGCAGCCACGATGGCGGCGTCACTGGTATGGGGATGGGTGCCCGTCACCGTGATGACACGGGCGCCGAACCACCGGGTGTGCAGCAGGGCCACGGCACCGGCCACCAGGGCCACCGCCGCGACCACCACCACGATCCGCCGCATGCGGCGACGGCCGAGGCTGCGCTCGATCTCCTGGCGCCGCTGGCGGATCCGCGGGTCGATCGTCCGGGGAGTGTCCACCGCAGAGCGTGCGGGAGGCGTCACTCGGCACCTTCGGGGAGGTCGTCGAACCCGACCATCTGCACCTCGGTGTGCAACGTCACGCCGGTGGTGTCGGCAACGGTGGCCCGCACGTGGTCGATCAGCTGCTTCACGTCCTCGGCGGAGCCGCCCTGGTCGGCCTGGATGAAGTTGGCGTGCTTGGTCGACACCTCGGCCGTGCCCATGCGGGCGCCCTTGAGCCCGCAGGCCTCGATCAGCCTTCCCGCCGAGTCTCCGGGCGGATTGGCGAACACCGATCCGGCGTTGCTGCCCCCGGGCTGGTTGGCCCGGCGCCACCGCACGATGTCGTCGATGGTGGCCCGGGCCGTGGCCGGGTCACCGGCCTCGAGGTGGAAGGTGCCCTCGGTGACCACCTCGGTGGAGGCCACGGATGTGTGCCGGTAGCCGGCGCCGAGACGCTCGGCCGGCGCCTCGTGGGCCGTCCCCGTGGCCAGATCCACCCATCGGTAGCGGACCAGCGTGGCAGCGGTGTCCGAACCGTGGCCCCCCGCGTTCATGCGGACGGCCCCGCCCACCGATCCGGGAACCCCGACCGCCCACTCCAGTCCGTGGAGCCCGGCTGCGGCGGTGCGCCGGGCCAGCACCGGTAGGCTGAGAGCGGCGCCGGCACGAACGTCCGTCCCCTCGACGGACAGCGTCTCGAATCCGGCTCCGAGGGAGACCACCAGGCCGTCGAAGCCGCGGTCGGCGACCAGCAGGTTGGAGCCGCGCCCCACCACCAGCACCGGCACGTGCCGGCCGGCCAGAGCCTGCCCCGCGGCCACGAGTCGGGCCTCGTCACCTGCTTCCAAGAACAGAGCGGCGGTGCCCCCCACCCGGTAGGTGGTGAGGGCACCCAGCGGATGGTGGCGGCGGCCCCCGGGCCCCAGTGCCTGCTCCACGGCGTCCAGATCGCTCGGCGGTGTGGTCATCCCCCGCTCACCACACCGGGTCGGACAGCAACTCGTCCGGGAGCGAGGTCAGATCGCCGGCTCCCAGGGTGCAGCACAGGTCCCCGGGCTCGAGGAGCGCACCGACCGTCCGACCCAGGTCTCCGCGACCGGCCACGTAGTACACGGGCACCTGGGGCAGGGACCGGCGGATGGCGTCTGCCACCAGCCGCCCCGAGACCCCGGGGACCGGCGCTTCGCCGGCACCGTAGACGTCCGCCACCACCACCACGTCGGCGTCCCCGAACGCGGTGCCGAACTCGGCCCACAGCTCGGCGGTCCGGCTGTAGCGGTGGGGCTGGAACACGGCAACGACCCGGCGCCAGTCGCCGTTGCGGGCAGCGGCCAGGGCGGCCCGCACCTCGCTCGGCAGGTGTGCGTAGTCGTCGACGAAGGTGACCCCGCCGAGGGAACCCCGGAACTCGAAGCGTCGGGCGACGCCGGCGAAACGGGCCAGGGCCCTCGCCGCTGCGTCGAACGGGACCCCGGCGGCCAGGGCGGCCACCGCCGCCACCGCCGCGTTCTTGGCGTTGTGGAGCCCGGGGACCGGCACAGCCAGCCGGCCCAGGTCGGTCCCGCCCGGTGCCATCAGCCCGAACGAGACCGAGCTGCGGGCCAGATCGAGGTCGATCATCCGGTGGGTGCTCTCCGGCGTGGTGCCGACCACATCGGACCCGGTGGCCCGCCCGATCTCCGCAGCCACCGGGTCGTCCCCGCCCACCACCCGGCGGGAGCGGGCGGAAGCCACGAACTCCTCGAACGCGGCCCGTACCGCGGCGAAGGACCCGTAGTGGTCGAGATGGTCCGCTTCGACGTTGGTGACGATGGCGATGTCGGGCACCAGCGACAGGAAGGTGCCGTCGCTCTCGTCGGCCTCGACCACGATCCACTCGCCGCTGTCCCACACCGCGTTGGTGCCGATCTCGTTGACCTCCCCTCCGATCAGGAACGAGGGCCGCATCCCGGCTTCGACCAGCACCAGGGCCAGCATCGAGGCGGTGGTGGTCTTCCCGTGCGTCCCGGCCACGGCGATGCAGCGGCGCAGCGCGACGATGGCGGCCAGGGTCTGTGCCCGGGGCAGCACGGGGACGCCGCGGCGCCGGGCCTCCACCACCTCCGGGTTGGTCTCGGCAACTGCCGAGGACACGGTCACCGCATCGGCAGTCCCGATGTTCGACGCATGGTGGCCGATGGCCACGGTGATGCCGGAGCGCTTCAGCCGGTCGGTGACGGCGGAGCCCTTCAGGTCGCTGCCGGTGACCGTGTGACCCATGGCGTGCAGCACGGTGGCGATGGCGCTCATGCCGGCGCCACCGATGCCAACCACATGCACGTGGATCGGCTCCGACAGGTCCCCGAGCGCCCCGGGGCCAGCGGCGCTCATGCCACACCCTCCCCGGCCACGGGCCGGGCACACGCCTCGACCACCTGGGCCCCGGCGGCGGCGGCGTCCTTGCGCCCGAGGGACGACGCGGCACGGCCCATGGCATCGAGGGCACAGGGGTCGGCGAGCAGCAGGTCGAGCTCCTCGGCCAGCGCGCCCCCGATGCAGTCGGCGTCCGTCATCAGCACCGCCGCTCCCACCGCCTCGAGCACCCGGGCATTGGCGGTCTGGTGATCGCCCGGGGCCCCGGGCAGCGGCACCAGGATGGACGGGACGCCGGCCACCGCCAACTCGGCCACGGTCATCGCCCCGGACCGGCACACCACCACATCGGCCGCCGAGTAGACGGCGGCCATCCGCTCCTCGTAGGGCACCCGCGTCACGGACGGGCCCCCTCCCGCCGGCCCGCACCCGCCCCCGGCGCCGTCGGCCCGTCCGTCGGACTCCTTCCAGTCGCGCCGGCCCACGATGTGGTAGATCGACCGATCGCCGCGCCCGCCCCAACGCTCGGCCAACCCGGCCATGGCGCCGTTGATGGTGCGTGCACCGAGGGACCCGCCGAACACGGCCACGGTGGGACGGTCCTCCGGCAGCCCCAGCAGGCGTCGGGCGGACCGGCGGTCCTCCGGCCCGCGCCGCACGGCGGCGATCTCCGGCCGCACCGGTGTGCCGGTCACCACCGCCCGTGGGAGCGGATTCCCCTCCCACCCCACCGCACTGGCCCGGGCGAAGCGGCCGAACAGCCGGTTGGCCGCCCCGGGCACGGCATCGACGTTCACCAGCACCAGGGGCACTCGCTGGACCACCGCGGCCAGCGAGGCGGCCAGGCTCGCATAGCCACCGACGGACACCACCACCCTGGGTCGGGCCCGGGCCACGACGCGGAACCCCCTCACCAGGGCGATGCCCAACTCCCAGAGCGAACCGAGGTTGCGGACGACGTCCCGGGGGCTCAGGCTGCGGACGATGCCCCGACCGGGCAGGAGGGTGAAGGGGAACCCCCGGCCCTCCAGCGTGGCCCGGTCCTGCCCCCGTTCGGATCCTACGAACTCGATGGCGCCCCGATCGTGCCCGGCATCGACCAGCGCCTCGGCGATGGCAAGTGCCGGCTGGAGGTGGCCTGCGGTCCCACCCCCGGCTATCAACGCGTACCGCTCACCGCTCACGCGTGGGAGGCCCGCCGCCGGAGGTGCGGGGCCGGGCGTGCCGAGCGCTCGTGGGCGGCGATGTTGAGCAGGATCCCGACGGCAGCCATGGTGATCACCAACGACGATCCACCGAAGGAGATGAAGGGCAGGGGGATGCCGGTGACCGGCAGCACCCCGACCACCGCCCCGATGTTGATGACGGCCTGGCTGGTGATCCAGATCGTCACCCCGACCGCCAGGAGGCTTCCGAAGCGGTCCGGGGCTCGTGTGGCGGCCCGGAAGCCGAACCAGGCCAGGGCGAAGAACAGGGCCAGGACGACGACAGCCCCGATCAACCCGAGCTCCTCGCCCACCACGGAGAAGATGAAGTCGGTGTGGGCGTTGGGCAACAGTCCCCACTTCTGGCGTCCCCCACCCAGTCCGAGGCCGAACAGATGCCCCGACCCCAGGCCGATCAGCGACTGCCACACCTGGTAGCCGGAGCCCGACTGGTGTGCGCCGGGGTTGAGGAAGGACAGGATCCGGTCGCGCCGATACGGATCGGCGAGGCCCACCACGACGGCCAGTGCGCCGAAGGCGAGCAGGACCTTCACGATGGGGCCGATGGGCACGCCACCCATGAAGAGGATGCCCAAGGCGATGCAGCTCAGGACGAGGGCGGTCCCCATGTCCGGCTGCTTCAGGATCAGGACCGAGGAGACGCCCAGCACGGCCAGGACCGGCACGATGACCATCTTCGGATCACCGGTCCGATCGGCCCGGCGGGTCAGGAGGTCGGCGGCGAACACGGCCATGGCCAGCTTCATCAGCTCCGAGGGCTGGAGGCGGAGCTGGCCGAACCCGATCCACCGGGACGACCCACCGGCAGTGACCCCCAGATGGGGCACCAGCACCACGACCAGCAGCCCGATGGTGACCACCACCAGCGGGCCCCGGATGGAGCGCCATCTGCGGTAGTCCACCCGCGAGAAGATCAGCAACGCCCCGAGGCCGACACCCATCCACATCACCTGGCGGATCAGGATGGCCCAGGGCGAGCCGTACAGCCCCAGGGAGATGACCGGCGACGCCGAGCCCACCATGACCAGGCCGATGACGCACAAAATCCCGACCAGGACGGCCAGCGAGGGGCCGGTGGGCAGACGGGCCAACCCACGCACCGCAGCGGGCTGCGGCGTCGGCTTCGGGCCGGCCGACCTCGACCTGCCCGCGGGAGTCGGCCGGTTCGCCGGGCGCGACGGGGCGCCGGCTGCGGGACTCGAGGGATGCCGCCCCCGGGTCACGGTCCGCGGCGATGCGGGTCGCTCAGCCACAGTGCACTCCTCGAGTGGTCGACGCGACGGTGGTCGCCGGATTCGACCTCGGATCTGCCCGTTCCATTCCTATAGCCTCCACCACCAGAGCCGTCCAGTGGTGGAGCCTCGGAACCGACACGTCTCGAGCCGCCCGCCTCATGCGACGTTCGCCACCGACAGGAAGTCCCCGTAGAAGATGCCGAGGCCCAACGCGGCGAACAGGCCGGCCAGGATCCAGAAGCGCACGATGACCGTGGTCTCGGGCCATCCCATCAGTTCGAAGTGGTGATGGAGCGGTGCCATGAGAAACACCCGCCTGTGGAAGACCCGGAAGCTGATCACCTGGATCACCACCGACAGCGTGACGATGACGAACAGTCCGCCGATGACGGGCAGCAACAGGTCGAGGTTCATCAGGAGGCACAGTGCCGCCAGCCCGGATCCGATCGAGAGCGAGCCCGTGTCCCCCATGAAGATCCTGGCCGGGGCGGCGTTCCACCAGAGGAATCCGAGGCAGGCACCCGCCAGCGCCACGGAGGCAAGGGCCAGGTCGAGGGCATCGCCCACGTGGTAGATGGGGAAGTGCCGGTACTGCCAGTACCCGATGATGGCCAGGCAGGCAAAGCAGAAGGTGGACGAACCGGCGGCCAGGCCGTCGAGGCCGTCGGTGAGGTTCACCGCATTGGCCGCGGCCGCGATGATCACGGTGGCCCACACCACCCACACCCCGGTACCCATGTGCAGGCCGATCCGGTTGTACCGGGTGAACGACAGGGTGGTCGAGGCATGGGCCCAGTACACGGCCAACACGGAGAAGAGCAGCCCGAGGCCGATCTGCGCCCCGAACTTGGCCCGCTTGTTCAGACCCAGGCTCCGTCGGTGCCGGACCTTGATCCAGTCGTCGGCAAAGCCGATCAGCGCGGCGCCGACCACGGTCATCATGATCAAGGCGCCCGATCGCGAGAAGGTCACGTCCGGGACGGCGTGGGCGGTGAGGTAGCCCACGATCACGGCGGCCACGATCCCGATGCCGCCCATGGTGGGTGTGCCTGCCTTGGCGATGTGCACCTGGGGGCCGTCTTCACGTATCTGTTGGCCGATGTTGTGCTTGACCAGCCAACGGATGAGCAGAGGGGTGGAGAGGACGGCCACCCACAACGCGATGCCGCCCGAGGTCATCAGGGAGATCATCGGGCCCGGCCGCCGAACCGGCCGTCGAGCGCTCGACGGGCCTCGGCCCGGTCGTCGAACGCCAGGAGCCGCTCCCCCACCGCCTGGGTCGTCTCGTGGCCCTTGCCGGCCAGGACCACCACGTCCCCGGCCCGGGCCAGAGCCACCGCCACCACGATCGCCCGACCACGATCGGGCTCGACCACGAGGTCCACGTCGGCGCTGATGCCGGGCCGGATCTGGTCGATGATGGCCACCGGGTCCTCGGATCGCGGATTGTCGGAGGTCAGGACGGTCACATCGGACCAGCGGGCGGCGGCGGCACCCATCTCCGGGCGCTTGCCCGGGTCGCGGTCGCCGCCGCACCCGAACAGGCAGATCACCCTCCCGGATCCGGCAAGCGCGCGGGCAGCGGACAGTGCCACGTCGAGCCCGGCCGGCGTGTGCGCATAGTCGACGATCACCGCGAACGGCGCACCGGCCGAGACCACCTCCATCCGCCCGGGCAGGACGGCCACCGCGCCCAGGCCCTCGGCGACCTGCTCGTCACCGACCCCGAGGGCGGCGGCGATCGCCGCTGCCAGCAGCGCGTTGTCGACATTGAAGATCCCCGACAGCGGCAGGGTCACCGGGCGCCCCCGCCAGCGGAACGAGGAGGACCCCACCGAGAGGACGACGTCCTCGGCGTCCGTCCGCCGCACCGGGACGACCTCCGTGCCCGCCAACTGCCCGGCGAGCCGCACGCCCCAGGGATCGTCCACGTTGACGACCGCCAATTTGGACCTCGACCGGTCGAACAGGCCGGCCTTGGCCTCGAAGTACTCCCCCATTGTGCGGTGGTGGTCGAGGTGCTCGCGGCTGAGATTGGTGAAGGCGGCGACGTCGAAGACGATGCCATCGACCCGGTGCTGGGTCAACGCGTGCGAGGACACCTCCATGGCCACGGCGGTCCGGCCCGCACCTCGGAGCTCGGCCAGCAGCCGCTGGAGATCCGGCGCCTCCGGCGTGGTCCGCTCGCCCTCCAGCGTGCCGATGACGCCGGTCGGCCTCCCCGTGCCGTCGAGGACGGAGCGGACCAGCTGGACCACGGTGGTCTTGCCGTTGGTGCCGGTGACACCCACCGTGGTCAAGGCCCGGGACGGGTGACCGTAGAACGCCGAGGCCACTTCGGCCATGGCCGGACGGACCGCGCCCGGGGCCACTCTCGCCTGGGTCACCTCGAGATCGAGGAACCGGTCGCACAGGAGGGAGGTCGCTCCGCCCTCGACGGCCTCAGAGGCATGGAGGTGGCCGTCGGTCCGCTCCCCCGGTACACAGCAGAAGAGCGCACCGGGCCCCACACGGCGGCTGTCGAATTCGATCGAGCCGACCTCCGTGGTGGCCGGGTCGCCGCGCACGCCGACCACGTCGATGTCCTGGATCAACTTGGCCATCAACACAGGCGGGTGTTCCCCCGTTTCCAAGGGCTGGGAAGTGTCGGTCGGCTCCCGTCCGGCGCCACCTACGGACCTTCCGTGACGGCTCCGGCCGGCACGGTGATGGTACCGGTGCTGCCGATGGCCGTACTGGATGCCGAGGTGGTGGCGGCTGCGGTGGTGGGGATGCCGAAGTGGTGCAGGGCGTAGGCCATGATCGTCGAGAAGACAGGGGCTGCCACGGCTCCACCGTAGATGGGCGTGGGGTGGTCGAGGACCACGATTGCCGACAGCACCGGGTGTTCGGCCGGTGCGAAGCCGGCAAAGGACCCCACATAGGCGCCCGGGATGTAGCCCAGGTGGTTGGGGTCGGGGATCTGGGCGGTACCGGTCTTGCCGGCCACCGTGTAGCCGTCGATGGCGGCGCTGGTGCCCGTGCCCGTGGCGACCACCGCCCCGAGCATCGACGCCAGCTCGGAGTTGGTGGTCGGGTCGATCACCCGGCGGGTCGGCGAGGGCCGCGCCGCGGTGACCGAGCCGGACGGGCTGACCGTGGCCCGGGTCAGCCGGGGGGCGACGTAGACGCCACCGTCTGCCACCGAGTTGTAGGCGTCGAGGATCTGTTGGGCGGTCACTGCATCATCCTGCCCGATCGGGGTGGACCCGATCGACGTGCCCGTCCAGGCGGACGGGCCCGGCACCAGGCCCTGCGACTCGCCGGGGAAGTTCAGGCCGGTCGGCTTCCCGAACCCCAGGTTGCCGATCTGGGCGAGGAGCCGGCTCTCCCCGAGCCCTTCGGCGACCTCGATGGTGCCGATGTTGGACGACTGGGCCAGGATGCCGGTGGCCGTCAGGCTCTCGGTCCCGTGCTGCTCGGCATCGTGAAAGGTGTACTTCCCCATCGGGAGCGATGCGGGCACAGCCAGAACCTGGTTGGGATGGACGATCCCGGCGGCCAGGGCCGCCGAGAACGTGACCAGCTTGAACACCGATCCGGGCTCGTATACCTGGGTGACCGCCGTGTTGGACGGTGCCTCCTCCACCCCGGTGGGCAGGGTGACCGCCGAGGAGACCAGGGTCGGACCCGACGCCGCCGCCCGAGAGGCGCCCGCACCGCTTCCCGCCGGGACCGCGCTCCTCGAGGCCGCGCTCCTCGAGGCCGCGCTCCCCGAGGCCGCGCTCCCCGAGGCCGCGCTCCCCGAGGCCGACGAGGTCGCCCGCAGATCGGCCATCGCCAGGATGTCCCCTGACTTCACGTCCATCACCACAGCCGTTCCGCCCTGGGCATGGGAGGCGACGATCTCCGCCCCGAGCGCCTGTTCGGCGATGTACTGGACCGACTCGTCGATGGTGAGCTCAACGCCGCTTCCCGGGACGGCGGCGGCACCGGTGCCGACACTGCCGGGCAGCGTGGCGCCGTCGGGTGCCTGCATCAGGTTCCTCGTCCCCGCCCTCCCGGCCAGCAGTGACTGGTCCTGATACTCGACTCCCGATGATCCGTTGCCGTCGTAGCCGACCGATCCCACCACCGGCTCGGCCAGCAGGCCGTCGGGCTCCACGCGTTGCGACTCGGGGATCAGGTTGATCCCGGTCAGGTTCAGGGAGGCCACCTTGGCGGCGACCGCGTCAGGCACGCGATGGGCCAGGTAGACGAAGCCCGAGTTCTCGGTGAGCTCGGCGCGCAGTTGGTCGGTGGGCACCCCGAGGACCGGCGACAGGGCGGCCGCCATGGGTGCCGGGTGGGTGATCAGGAGGGGGTCGGCCACCACGGTCTGCTTGGTCACCGTCTCGGCCAGCACCTCGCCGTTCCGGTCGTAGATGCCTCCACGGACGGCCGGAACCGACACCGTCTGGGACAGCTCGGATGCCGACAGCGCTGCGTAGTGCTGATGGGAGAACTCCTGGACGGCAACGAGGCGGAGCACCAGGGCCACGAAGACCATGACCAGCACCAGGCGCATGGCTCGAGTGCGCCGACCCAGGAGCACCGAGGGGCTCACCGCGTGGCCGGGGTGGTGGTCGCGGTGGTCGAGCCGGCAGTTCCGGTGGGTGACGGCGCCGTGGCACCAGCAGGGGCAGCCGACCCGGCCGGGGCAGCGTGAGCAGCAGTCCGAGCAGCAGGGGCAGTCGCGGGGGGCGGCGCAGTCTGCGGGGCCGGCAGGGGCACGTTGAGCGGCACCTCGGGAAGATCGACCACCTGCCCCGGGGCTACCATGCCCAGCTGGGTCTCGGCCTGGTAGACGACCCGGGTCGGGGCGGACATCTCGGCCACCGTGCTCTGCAGCGCCTTCTGGGCGGTGACCGCTGCCGCCACCTCGGCCTGGGTGGTGGACAGCCGGATCTGCCCCTCGGTCACCATGGCGTCACCGGCCACGACGGCAAGGAGGCTCCCGACCACCAGGATCCCGGAGATCCACACGGTCGGCCGGCGGACGAGGCGGATCCCGGGCCGGCGACGCGGCGCCGGCTCGAAGATTCGCAGCGGCGGCCGCTTGGGACCCGAGGGTGCGGGGCGCGGCTGGGCCCGGGCGGTGGAGCGCCGGGCGGCGGAGGGACGGGATCGGTCCGGGCGACCGGGTCGCGATCAAGCTGGAGACCTTCATCGAGGAGTTCTCCAACATCCT
>DAIMIK010000084.1:0-10122 GCA_036722795.1 Acidimicrobiales bacterium
ACGCAGCGCGGTGACTCTAGATGTGGTGGATCACCCAGGTGATCCCCTGGAACGCACGGTACCCGAGGTAGATGACCGTGGCCACCACCATGAACTTGAAGTACCACGGGGAGCTGCGGTGTTCCAACGGCGCCGAGCCGCAGAACGGGCAGGTACCCTCCTCGGTCAGCTCGTCCTTCCCGATCCGCTCGTCGCACTGCTCACACCAGGGCACGGCGCACCGGTCCCTCATCAACACCGCGGGCCCGACCCGACGCGGCGTCCGGACGGGAGTGGCTCTGCCCGGCGGCAAGCAGGACCGGCCTGGTTCCGGCGTTGGCCGCGGCTGTCCTCACCATCGTCACCGTCTGCGCCCTCCACCCCCGTTTGCGCCCTTGGCCCGCACCCGCAACTTGATCGGCGTCGGCCCCAGCTCGAACCGCTCACGCAGTCCCCGCTCGACGTATCGGAGGTAGGTGGGCTGGAGGCGCCCGTTGGTGAACAGCGTGAAGGTCGGGGGATCACTGGCCCCCTGCACCGCGTACTGGATCCTGGCACCCACCGGGGGGTGTGCCACCTGAATCGACTTGAGGGCCCGATTGAGCTCGCCCGTCGGGATACGCGAGTGGTAGGCCTGCTCGGCGGCGGCGACGGCCGGGAGGATCTGGTGCGCTCCCAGTCCCGAGAGTGCGCTGACCTTGAGGACCGGTGCCTCGCCCAGGAACGCCAGCCGGTCGCCGACGTCGACCAGGATGTCGGTCCGGTCCTCGGTTGCGACGAGCTCCCACTTGTTGAGCACCACCACCACCGGGCAGCCGGCGGCGCCGATCCGTTCCGCCAACCGTTGATCCTGGTGGGTGATGCCGGCGGTGGCGTCGATGACCAACAGGGCGATGTCGGCGCGGTCGAGGGCGTCGAGGGCCCGGAGCACCGAGAAGTACTCGGTACCGCGTTCCGTTCGCGACTTCCTGCGCATGCCGGCGGTGTCGATGAAGCACACGGTGCCCTCGGGTGTCGCGACCACGGTGTCCACCGCGTCCCGGGTGGTGCCGGGCGCATCGTGGGTGACCGAGCGCTCGTCGCCCACCAGGCGGTTGAACAGCGTCGACTTGCCCACGTTGGGCCGTCCCACCAGCGCCACTCTCGGGACCTGCGACCCACTCCCCTGCCCCTCGGCTGGTTCGAGACCTTCCGGCTCGGCCTGCTCCGGCTCGTCGTCCGGCCCGGGCCCTTCGGGCAACAGGCGGACCACGTCATCGAGCAGGTCACCGGTGCCCCGACCGTGCAGGGCGCTGATCGGCCAGGGATCGCCGAGGCCGAGGGAGACGGCGTCCCACGCGTCCGACTCCCGTTGCGACGAGTCCACCTTGTTGACCACCACCCGGACCGGTCGACCCGAACGCTTGAGCACGCGCGCCACGGCCAGGTCCTCGTCGGTGAGGCCGATGGTGACGTCGACGACGAACAGGATCACGGCGGCCTCGGCGATGGCCCGTTCGGCCTGAGCGCTGACCTGGGCATCGAGCGGATCGTCACTGGAGAGCCACCCACCGGTGTCGACGACGGTGAAGGCGTGCCCGCACCACTCCGCGTCCAATTCCTTGCGGTCGCGGGTGACACCCGGCCGCTCCTCGACCACGGCCGCCCGGCGCCCCACGATGCGGTTGACGAGGGTCGACTTCCCCACATTGGGGCGGCCGGCGACGACCACCAAGGGCCGGTTGCCCTCCTCCGGGCCGCGTCCGACGTCGGTGGGCGTCATCGGGGTGCGCCCAGGGTGACGGGCACCCGCCCGGGGATGGGCGCTTCGGTCGACGGACCGCCCCCGATCACCGCCGCCGGTGCGTCGACGCGCTCCAACGCACGCCGGAGCGACAGCCCGTCGGTGGGAACCACCTCGACCGGGCGGGGCAGGTCGGCGACGGTCAGGTCGTCGAGGAACCGTCCCTCCGAGAGGCACGAGTCCGGCAGCAGGTACCGGTGCCCTTCGGGCTGGTGCCGGAGCACCTCGATCAGGTCCGTGCCGGTCAGGAGGCCCGAGACCCCGATGTTCCCCCCGAAGTAGTGGTTGACAACGGGCACCAGTCGGATGTCGCGGCGCGGGAGGGACCCCACCAGGGGAGCCAGCACCCTGGCGCCGTACTCCCCGGTCAGGATGGCAACGGGTGCGCCGCGGTGGGTGGAGTGCACGGCGCCCGGCGCCCGACGCGCCCGGTAGCCCGAGGCCGGTGCCCCGTCCACGGCGGCGAAGAACCCCGGGCGCACGCCGAGGGCCGCGTGCTCGTCCCCGCCGAAGGCGGCTTCGAAGGCCCTGGCCATGCCCAGCCCGTTCTCGTGCTGGGGGAATCCCTCGTAGGTGTGGGCCGGAGGGAAGGGCCGCTCGGCCATCAGGTAGTACTCGTCGGCCGCGAACACCATCCGGCGCCCGATGGCGGAGAGGAACGTGTCCTGCCATCCGGCCACGGTGTCGCACACGGCGCCGGCCTCGTCCCGGGTATGGGGGCGCATGGCCTCCTCGTGGGAGAACCTGCTCACCCCGAGCGGGACGCAGGCCACGGTGGCCAGTGTGGGATAGCGGTCGAGCACGCCGGCAAGGGTGTCCTCGAGTACCGGCCCGTCGTTGCGCCCGGGGCACACCACCACCTGCCCGTGGACCTCGATGCCCCCCTCGAGCAGTGCGCCCAGCCAGCGCAGGCTGGTGGCGCCCCGCCGGTTCCGCAGCAGGTCGGCCCGCCTGTCCGGATCCGTGGCGTGGATGGACACGAACAGGGGGCTGAGGCGCTCGGTCAGCACCCGTTCGAGGTCCATCTCGGTGAATCGGGTCAGGGTGGTGAAGTTGCCGTAGAGGAAGGACAGGCGGTAGTCGTCGTCCTTCATGGACAGGCTCCGGCGCATTCCCTTGGGAAGCTGGTGGATGAAGCAGAACTCGCAGTGGTTGTCACAGGTGCGCACCCGGTCGAAGACGGCCGAGGAGACTTCGATGCCCAGGGGCTCCCCGGGCTGCTTCCGGACGGCCAGTGCCACCGGATCGGGCAGGCCACGCCGGCGGACCACCAGATCCAGCTCCGGCTCATCGACCAGCAGGCTGTACTCGATCACGTCGCGCGGGGAGCGCCCGTTGAGGGAGAGGAGCTCGTCACCCGATCGGAGCCCGGACCGTGCGGCCGGTGACGATTCGGTGACGGCGACGACCTTGGGTGCCGTCGTCACTCTGGGCGCCGACATGCAGCCAGGTTACCTTGTCCCCTGCTCCGCTCCGACGTCGGGACCGGTCCGGGAAGGCCGAATGCCCCGGTAGCCTGGGCAGGTGCCCGTCGATCGAGTGCTCCTGGCTGAGCCCAGGGGGTTCTGTGCCGGGGTGGAGAAGGCGATCAAGGCGTTGGCCTGGATGGTCAGGGTCTTCGAGCCGCCCGTCTACTGCTACCACGAGATCGTCCACAACCAGCACGTGGTCGACCAGTTCCGCGCCCAGGGGGTCATCTTCGTCGACGACGTCCGGGAAGTGCCCGCCGGCGCCCCTCTGATGCTCTCTGCCCACGGATCGGCGCCCGAGGTGGTCTCGACCGCACGCGACGAGGGCCGGGTGGTGGTGGACGCGGTCTGCCCCCTCGTCACCAAGGTCCATCACGAGCTCAAAGTCCGGGCCCGGAAGGGCTACACCGTCCTCTACGTGGGCCACCACGGCCACGAGGAGGCGGTGGGAACGATGGCCGTGGCCCCCGACTCGGTGCAGCTGCTCGAGCGGGTCGAGGACGTCGACCGGATCGTGGATCTCGATGGCAGTGGCGGGGAGGCCCGCCAGGTGGCACTTCTGGCCCAGACCACCCTCAGCCACGACGAGTGGGCCGGCATCGTCGACCGGGCGCGGCAACGGTTTCCCGACCTGTGGATGCCCAATCGGAGCGACCTCTGCTTCGCGACCACTAACCGCCAGGCGGCCCTCAAGGCCATCGCCGGGCGCGCGGACGCCGTGGTGATCATCGGCTCGGAGAACTCGTCCAACACGGTCGCCCTCGAACAGGTGGCCATGGCTTTCGGCTGTCCCCGGGTCATCCGGGTCAATGACGCCTCCGAGCTGCCCGACGACCTGTTCGGCACCGTCGGGGTCACCGCGGGAGCCTCCGCCCCGGAGGCCCTGGTGCGGGCGGTGGTGGAGCGCCTGGCCCCGGTCCACGGGGTGCAGAGCTCGGCGGTGACGATCGAGGAGGAGTACTTCCCTCCCCCGCCGGAGCTCCGCGAACTGCTCCGAGCGCTGGAGGCGGCGCTGTCGTTGCTCAATGGGGCTCCCGACCCCAACCGGGGCGGGACCGGGCCATCTGCCGCCGACGCCGAGACCAGGGTGCTGGCCGACGACCGGAGCACCGCTGCAGCCGATGTGCTCGAGCGGCTGGCCGGCTGGTCCGGGGACATCCCGGACCGACGATCGGCGCGAGAATGAGACGATGACGACGACTTCGTTCACCAGCATGGATGTCTCGACAGGCGACGACTGGGCGCTGATCGGCGCCGAGACGGCCAAGAGCCAGGGCCGGGTTGCCGACCGGGTGCTGGGGATGCTCGAGTCGCTGTCCGAGGTCGTCGACGGCTTCGCCGTGGACCAACTGACCCACTGCCTCCAGACGGCCACCAGGGCCGAGCGGGCGGGGGCGGACGACGAACTGGTGGTGGCCTCGCTGTGCCACGACATCGGCAAGGCAGTGTCGGTGCCCAACCACCCGCGCATCGCCGCGGAGATCCTGCGCCCCTACGTGCGTCCGGACGTGGTCGAAGCCATTCTCTACCACCAGGAGTTCCAGGGCCGGCACTACTACCACCACTTCCGGATGGACCCCAACCTGCGTGACAACCACCGCGACGAGCCGTGGTACGAGCTGGCCGAGCGGTTCGCCGACGAGTGGGACCAGGCCAGCTTCGACCCCGAGTACCCCACCGAGCCCCTCGCCCACTTCGAGCCGAAGGTGCGGGCCGTCTTCGCCAGGCCACACAGCATCTGATGCCACCCACCCAGCGACACCGGTGGCTGACCCTCCCGGACAGTCGTGAGCAGCGGCGCAACCAGGAGCTCCACCGGCTGGCGCTCGACACGGCACGGTCCGACTTCGAACAGCGCCATCCCCATGCCCGGTTCGGCCCGGTGCTGGCCCTGATCGCCGCCTACGAGGAGGAGCTCAACATCGGCGACGTCCTCAAGGGCATGCCGACCCTCATCGGAGATCTGGAGGTCTCCACCCTGGTGGTGGTGGACGGCGGTGGTGACAACACCGCCAAGGTCGCAATCGACGCCGGTGTGTTCACCTGCGTTCTGCCGGTCAACCTGGGCCAGGGTGCCGCCCTCCGGCTCGGGTACGAGTTGGCCGCCGGGCACGGGGCCCGTTTCGTGGTGACCCTCGACGCCGACGGTCAGAACGATCCCTCCGAGATGCCGACCATGCTGGAGCCGCTGCTGGACGGAACCGCCGACTTCGTCATCGCCTCCCGCCGACTGGGCGTCGACCAGACCACCGACCGGTTCCGACAGGCGGGCGTCCAGCTCTACGCGTGGATCCTCAATGCCATCGTGTCCCTGCGGCTCTCCGACTCCTCGAACGGCTACCGCGCCTTCCGGACCGAGTTGCTCGACGACATCCTTCCCCATCTGGTGCAGGACCAGTACCAGACAGCCGAGGTGGTGATCACCGCGGCCAGCCGCGGCTGGCGCATCACCCAGCAGCCCACGGTGTGGCGCCCCCGTGCGTCCGGCCCGTCCAAGAAGGGCGGCAATCTGTTCTTCGGCCTGCAGTACGGCCGAGTCATCCTCACCACCTGGTACCGGGTCACCGTCGGCAACCGTCGGCGTTGGTGAGCGCTTCCGAACCTCGAGCCGACGCCCGGATCAGTACCGTCCGGTGACCGTCACCGAACGGTCGTAGAGATCCTGGATCGACCGGGTCAGCTCCTCGGTGAGCTGATGGGTTCTGCTCCGCGGCATCCGGCCGCTGCCGGTGCGCTCCGGGGCGGAAATGGGCTCGCCCACCACCATGTGGATGTGCTGGGGGCGCGGGATCTTCTTCCCCTTGGGCATCACCGACGCCGACCCGCCGATGCCCACGGGGATCACCGTGGCCCCGGTGCGGGCGGCGAGGAAGGCCACCCCCTCATGGAGGTCCCCGACGACCGGGCCCGAACGGCGTTCCCCTTCCGGGAAGAGGATCAGGGCCTCTCCGGCCTCGAGCACCCGCTGGGCCCTGCGCAGTGCCTCGCGGTCGACCGACTCTCGGTGGACCGGGAAGGCCCCCACCGAGGGGAGGATCCTGGCCAGCAGGCCGTTCTTCCACAGGGTGTCCTTGGCCATGTAGTGCAGCTTCCGATCGGTGACCTCCGAGGCGACGAAGAAGTCGATGAACGAGCGGTGCACCGGGGCGATGATCACCGGCCCCTCGGCCGGCACCCGGTGCGCCCCCTCGACCGTCGTGCGGAACAGCAGGCGGTTCAGCCCGTGGACCAGCAGCCGGAGGAACCGGTAGATCGGGGTGAACCGGGTGTCCACCCGGACCTCGAGGTCCACCGGGACGCTGCCGGCCCCGCTCTCCTCCCCGTTCGGACTCACAGCCATGCCACGACCTCCTCCACGATGTCCTCCACCGACCGCTCGGTGGTGTCGATGACCCGAGCACCGCGGGCCACCCCCAAGGGTGACACCGAACGGGTGCTGTCGAGCCGGTCCCGGCGTGCCACTGCGTCGGCCCCCTCCTCGGGCCGCCTGCGGGCCCGCTCGCTCTCGGAAGCGGTGAGGTAGATCTTGAGGTCGGCCTGGGGGAACACCACCGAGCCGATGTCCCTTCCCTCGACGACGCCCCCTCCCCGTGCCACCACCCACTGGCGCTGGCGCTCGACGAGGACGGCGCGGACACCGGGGTTCGCCGCCACGGCGGACACCGCCGCGCTGACTTCGGGCCCCCGGATGGCCTCGGTGACGTCGGAGCCGTCGGCCACCACCCGTTCGCCCACGGTGATGGCCAGTGAGCGGGCGAGGGCGGCCACACCTCGGCGATCGCCCGGTTCGATCCCTCGGGCGAGGGCGGCCCACGCCACTGCGCGGTACATGGCCCCGGTGTCCAGGCGCTCCACGCCGAGGCGCTCGCTCAGCGCCCTCGACACGGTCGACTTGCCGGAGCCGGCGGGACCGTCGATGGCGATGACCGGGTAGGGCCGGCTCTCCGCGTCGACCACGATCATCTGCCGTCCTCCCCGTGCGAGCTGAGCCGGTGCAGGTCGGCGGTGAACCCCGGGTAGCTGGTGGCCACCGATTCCCACCCGGTGATGACGGTCACGTCGGCAGCCGTGGGGCAGGCGGCGGCCGCGATGGCAGCCGCCATGGCCATGCGGTGGTCCCCACGGGCATCGACCCGGCCCGGGTGGAGCGGTGCGCCGACCCCGGTCACGACCAGATCGTCACCTTCCACGGCCGCCCGGCCGCCGAACGCCTCGACCAGGTCGGCCGTTCCGGCCAGGCGGTCGGACTCCTTCACCCGCAGCTCGCCAACGTGCCGGAAGATGGTTCGCCCCTCGGCCCGTGCGGCCGCCACGGCCAGGACGGGGACTTCGTCGAGCGACGGGATCTCGGCGGCCTCGACCACAGTGCCCACCAACCGTGAGGTGCGGCTGGTCACCGATCCGATCCCCTCGCCCGTCTCCTCGACCTCGATCTCCGCGCCCATCCGTCGGAGCACGTCGAGGAATCCGACGCGTTCGGCACCCAGGTGGATGCCGGACACGGTGACCCGGCTACCGGGAACGATCGTCCCGCCGACCACCCAGAAGGCTGCCTGGGAGGGATCACCCGGCACGGTGAACGGCCCGGCCCGCAGGGTGCTCCTCCGCACCCGGACCACCCGTCCCGCACCGGCCCGCTCCACGATGATGTCGGCCCCGGCGGCAGCCAGCATCTCCTCGGTGTGGGCCCGGGTGGCCACCGGCTCGTGCACGACGGTCTGACCGTCGGCGGCGATCCCGGCGAGGAGGACGGCCGACTTCACCTGGGCGCTCGCCATGGGTGGGGTGTACTCGATGCCGTGGAGGCCCCCGCCGGTCACGGTGATCGGGGGCAGGCAGCGAAGCCCGTGGCCGGTCACCCGGGCACCCATCTCCCGCAGGGGCTCGGCCACCCGGTCCATCGGCCTCCCACGCAGCGAGTCGTCGCCGGTGAGGGTGGTGGTCCCCGAGAGCGTGGCGGCGACGCCGGCCAGCAGGCGCATCCCGGTGCCGGAGTTGCCCAGGTCGACCGGGTCGACGGGAGCGTGGAGCAGCGACCGTCCACCCTGCACCGTGACCTTCCTCCCGTGGTGCTCGACCACGGCACCGAGAGCCGCCACCGCGGCGGAGGTGCGTGCCACGTCGTCGCCGTCCGACAGCCCGGTGATGGTCGACGTCCCCTCGGCCAGCGCGGCCAGCAGCAGGGCCCGGTGCGAAATGGACTTGTCACCGGGGACCTCGATGGTCCCCACCAGGGGCCGGCCGCCGGCGACCTGGCGGATGCGTCCCCCCTCTTCGGTGCCCGCCGGGTGCGGACCGGTGCTCCGGCTCACCGGGTCGGTCCCATCGGGGTGCCACTGGACCGGTAGCCACGCTCGGTCAGGGCGTCGAGGAGGGCGGGCGCTGCGTGCCCGTCCACCACCAGCACCAGCACGCCGCGGTCGCCCTCCACCGAGTGGGCGATCTCGATGTCGAAGAGGCTCACGGCCAGTTCGGTGGCCAGTGTGGTGATCTCGGCGATGACCCCGATGCGGTCCGGGACGGGAACCCGCACCTCGACCATGCCCTCGGGACGGGGGGAATCGTCGGCCAGGGCACGCCGCGCGGTGGCGGCACGGCCCAGGATCTCGAGGAGCGAGGCGTGGTCGTGATCGGCCACCCGCCGGCGCATGGCCACCAGCGCGTCGATCAGGAGGTCGAACGTCTCCACGATGGCCTGCGCGTTGTCGTCGCAGATGTCCGGCCAGATGGACGGCTGCCCGGCCGCGATGCGGGTCATGTCCCGGAACCCGCCGGCGGCCAGTTGCAGGAGAGCGGCGTGCTCCTCGCCGAGGTCGGCGGCCAGGGCCATCAGGGTCGCCGCGGTGAGGTGGGGAACGTGGGACACCACTGCGACCAACGAGTCGTGTTGGGCCGGGGCCAGGGCCACCACGTCGGCACCCACGTCGGCCAGGACGTTGCGGAGCTGGGTGTATGCGGCCGGATCGGTGGTCGCCGTGGGCGTCAGCACCCAGGTGGCGCCCACGAACAGCTCGCCCGAGGCCCCGTCCACCCCCACCTGCTCCGATCCGGCCATGGGGTGGCCCCCGATGAACAGGGGATGGTCGATCGACGCCACCAGGGTCCCCTTCACGCTCCCCACGTCGGTGATGACGGCCCGGGGGTTCCACTCCGTCGAGGACAGGATGCCGGAGATGACGTCTGCAGCCACGTGGACCGGTGTGGCCACCACCACCAGGTCGGCCCGGGTGTCGACGCCCTCGGCGGAGAGCGCCCCGAGCTCCACGGCGCGGGAGGCGACTCCGTCGGCCGTGTCCACCCCGCTCACGTGCCAGCCCCGTTGGCGGAGGGCCAGCCCCATCGAGCCACCGATCAGGCCGGTGCCGAAGATCATGGCGCGAGCTGTCGGCGCGGACCGGGCCCCGTCGACGGACTCGGCCTCGGATCGATCGCTGCCGTCGCCCTCAGTCGGGGAGGTCGTCACGGAGTCCCTGGGCGCCCTCGAGGTAGACGTGGTGGATCTCCTCCCGCGAGTGCTCGGTCGAGACGTGCATCATGACCCGGATGCAGCGCGGCACGGCGCCGACGATGGACAGCTCCCGGGCACAGATCAGGGGAACGGCACCCAGGCCCATCGACCGGGCCGCGGTGGCCGGGAACACCGACACGATGTCCTCGGTGGCCGTGAAGAGAACCGAAATGATGTCCGCCTCAACCAGGCCGTTGCGCTCGATGATCCGGGCGAGCAGTGCCACCACGCGCTCGGTGATGGACTCGGGGGTGTCGTCGCCGACCGTGGTGGCGCCGCGGATGGCTCGTACGGAAAGGGACATCAGCCAGGCATGCTACTCAGGGGCCGGGTCCGGCTCCGACGGAGCGCCCTCCGATGGAAGGGCCACCGACGCAACAGCC
>DAIMIK010000085.1:0-10078 GCA_036722795.1 Acidimicrobiales bacterium
CGCCGGGGTCGGTGCTGGTTTCGATGGGCCGGACCAGAGTGCTGTGCACGGCCTCGGTCGAGGAGCGGGTGCCGCCGTGGATGCGGGGAAGTGGCAAGGGTTGGGTGACCGCCGAGTACTCGCTGCTCCCGGGGTCGACTGGTGAGCGAGTCGCCCGCGAAGCGGCCAAGGGCCGGCAGTCGGGCCGGACCCAGGAGATCCAGCGCCTGATCGGGCGGTCACTGCGCTCGGTGTGCGACATGGTGGCCCTGGGTGAGCTGCAGATCACCGTGGACTGCGATGTGCTGCAAGCCGACGGCGGCACCCGGACCGCGTCGATCTGTGGCGCCTACGTCGCCCTCCACGACGCGCTGACCCGGCTGGTCCAGAAGGGGGTGCTCCGGGCCAACCCGCTGACCGAGGCGGTGGCTGCCGTGTCGGTGGGCGTGGTCGACGGGGTGTGCATGCTCGACCTGCCCTACGAGGAGGACAGCCGGGCCGAGGTGGACATGAACGTGGTGATGACCTCGTCCGGGCGGTTCATCGAGGTCCAGGGGACGGCGGAGGGGATGCCCTTCACCAAGGGCGAGCTCGACGAGATGCTGAGCTTGGCCGAGCATGGGATCGCCCAGCTCCTCGACCTGCAGGTCGAGGAGCTGGCGGAGCCTCCCTCCCCCCGGTGACCGGGCCGACGCACCTTCTGGTTGTGGCCAGTGCCAATCCGGACAAAGTCGCGGAGATCACCGCGATCCTGGGGAGTGTCCCGGGGATCGAGCTGGTACCGCGATCCTCGTCGGTCCCCGATGTCGAGGAGACCGGAGACACCCTGGTGGACAATGCACGGCTGAAGGCCCGTGCGCTGGTCGAGGCGACCGGACTGGCGGCGGTGGCCGACGACACCGGCCTGGAGGTGGACGCCCTTAGCGGTGCTCCCGGGGTCTTTTCGGCCCGGTTCGCGGGCGAGCACGCCACCTACGCCGACAACGTCGCCAAGCTGCTCGATGAGTTGGAGCGGGCGGGTGCCGTGGCACCGGAGCGCAGGTCGGCGCTGTTCCGCTGCGTGGCCCTGGTGGCGTATCCCGATGGCAGCGACGTGTGGGCCGACGGGAAGGTGGCCGGCACGATCACCCCGTCGCCGGTCGGTGACTCGGGCTTCGGCTACGACCCGGTGTTCGCCCCCGACGGGTACGAAGGGCGCACGTTCGCACAGATGAGCCCGGCCGAGAAGCACGAGGTGTCCCATCGGGGCAGGGCCTTCCGGGCACTCGCTGCGCGTCTGACCACGGGAACGGATTCCCCCTCGTCTCGGTGACGGGCACTAGCGTCGTGCTCCGAGCGGTCAGGAGGCCATGGCGTGGGTGACGTAGGGCAGGGACCAGGTTGGTGGCAGGCCTCGGACGGGAAATGGTACTCGCCCGAACTGGTGCCCGGAGACGCCACCCAGTCCCCGGTGATGCCGACCCTGTCCGTCCCCGACGGTTCGGGGCCACCGTCCGTTCCGCTCCCGGGCCCGGATGCCGGGGGAGCACCCCCGGGCTACGGCCCCCTACCTGCGCCGGGCTACGGCCCACCACCGGGCGCCGGAGGCTACGGCCCCGCACCGGGTGCCCCGGGCTACGGCTCCCCACCGGGTGTCCCGGGCTACGACCCCCCGCCGGCGGGACCTGGGTACCCGCCGATGGGTGACGCCGGCTACGGCTATCCACCTGCCGGCGCACCGTACGGTTACCTGGCGGTACCCAAGACCAACGGCCTGGCCATCGCCTCGCTGGTGTGCTCCTTCTTCTTCTGGCTCTACGGCATCGGCGCGGTGCTGGCCATCGTGTTCGGGTTCATCGCCCGATCCCAGATCAAGCGGTCAGCGGGGATGCAACGCGGCGGCGGGATGGCCCTGGCCGGCATCATCATCGGGTTCGCGGGCATTGTGATCGGGGTCGTCCTGGCTGTCGTCATCGTCGCGGTGGTCCATCACTGCCAGCAGACCGGCAACTGCACGGTCACCTCGACCACGTGAGGGACGACTGAGGCACGACCTGAGAGGTCAACCAGCGGCGCGGGCGTGGCCCTTCCGCGGGTAGGACTGCCCGGTGGCCCTCAGGCCACCCCGTTGTCTCCGAGGTCGGTGCCGGAACCGTTCCCTTCGGGCTCCACGACCGACGCCCAGGGATCGGCGTCGATCGGCGGCGGCATGATGGCCACCTGGTCCAGGCTCCCGAACCGGTCGTCGAAAGCGGCCGCCACCGGGACCGGGTCGGCAGGGGGAGGCATGCTCGCCAGGTCGTCGGCCCGGACCTCTTCGATGAGGCCGGAGGTCGGCGGCGACACCTCTGTGATGTCGTTGGCGGAGGGGGACGGAACGGCTGGCGCCGGCGTCCCCTCGTCGCCGGTCGGTCCGTCCGGGGCCGGAAGGACGACGATGAGACCCGCTGCCTGCAGGTCGCGCAGGGTGCGCAGACCGGCGACCTGGTCGCCCCCGACGGTTTCGAGCACGGTCTTGACCGAGTGGCCGCTCGTGCCGACCGTCGTCAGTACCTGCCACTGGTCACTGCGGATTTGGACATCCTGGCCGGGCGGAGCGGGCGACAGGGCGACGATTGCCTCGAGGGGCACCACGTCGCGGATCTCCTTCCACTCCTCGACACGGGGGCGGACTTCCTGCAGGACGGTGACCACCGGAACGTTCGGCTGGTCGCTGGAGGAGACGAGTCCGGGAGTGAAGGAGAACCAGCCGTCCGTCACACAGGCCAGTTCGAACACGGCCTGGCCCATGGTGGCGGCCGGTCCCACATGGGCGTTGGAGAGTGTGCCGTGGTCGAGCCAGAGCCTGCCGTCCACGGTCTGGCCCGCGACCTGGAACTCACCGGTCTTCCCGGTGGTGGCCAGCAGGGTCAGGACGTCGGGGAGGGTGAAGTCCGACAGCGAACCCACCAGCGACGCGGTCGGTGCCCCGTCAGAGGGCCGAGCCTGGCTCGTGATGGCTTCGTCCTCGCCACGGGGCGAGAGGGGGGCGGCCGTCAGTGTCGGCGTGGGCAGAGGTTCGACATCGTGCGTCGCTGCGCCACTCGGTGAGCCGAACGCCCGGAAGGGGCTCTGCTCCGTTGCCACACGCTGCTCGTCCATTGGTGATCCTCCCGTGGACCCGCGTCTCCTGACCATCCACCCTGTCCTTCGGTCGAGGCTCCTGACGTCCTACGATAACTGCTCAGAGTGATCTTATCCACACGATCAGTGACAATCGTGCTCCCATGTGGATGGCGGACGGGACCGAACGCCGGCCGGCCTCGCCCGGCAAAGGGCCAAATCGGACCACGGCTAACCTCCTTCCCATGGCGAGTGCCCGATGGAAGCCGGTCGTCGACAGGGCGCGTCGCGCGCTGGTTCGTCTGGCCACCATCTCCCCGGGAACCCGCCGGCTGATGGCAATCTCGGGCCGAGAACTGGCCGGCGCGGCCGGGAAGGGTCTCGCCCTGGCCGAGGCTCGGGAGGTCGGCATCGCCGACACCTACGGGGGCAGCTACTTCGGTGAGGGCCGCGACGCGTCGGGTGATCGCGCCGGGCGTTCGGGGTACGCCCGCTACGACCGCATCGCCTCCAACGCCGATATCGCCGGGTGGCTGCTGTGGAGGAACTTCGAGGTGGCCAACTCCCTGGACGTGGGGTGCGCCACCGGCTACCTGGTGGAGGTGCTTCGCGAACGGGGCATCGACGCCGAGGGCTGTGACCTCAGCCAGTTCGCCATCGACCACGCCACCCCCGGGGCCGTCGGGCACGTCCGGGTGGCCAACCTCTTCGCCGGCCTTCCGTGGGCCGAGCGCGCCTTCGAGCTGGTGACGGCGCTGGAGATCCTGGAGCATCTTCCGCCCGATCGGGTGCCGGTCGCCCTTACCGAGCTGGCCCGGGTCTGTGGCGGCTACCTCTACACCACCATCCCGTCATTCGGGGTCAATGCATCCGGGCCCGACGGCCACTTCGAAGGCAAGGTCCGGCCCGAGCGGCTGGACCACTACCGTGGGCTCGGCCCCGAGTACCTGGGTCCGGTGCCCGAGGAGGACCTGGCGGTCGATGCCGAGGGCCGGTTGGTGGAGGGACATCTGACCATCGCCTCCTTCACGTGGTGGACGCTGCGATTCGCCGATGCCGGCTTCACCCGGTGCCCCGAGGTGGAGCGCCGTCTCTATGCCGACATCGAGCCGGCCGGGCTGGCACCATTCTGGAACATCTACGTCCTTGCCGCCCCCGGTGCCTGGCCGGCCGCGGTCGAGCCGCGCCATCCCGAGCAGTCGCTGGTCGAGCTCGGGTTGCGCCATCCGTTGATGGAGCAATGATCGGGGCGTGACCGACCACCTGGGCTCCGTTCGCTTTGCCGACTACGGCGACTTCGAGCATCTCGCCTTCGAGCGACCGGGTGATGGGGTCCTGCTCATCACCATCAATCGGCCCGAGGTGCTGAATGCGGCCAACGAGCGCCTGCATCGGGAGCTCTCCCAGATCTGGTCGGTGGTGGATGCCGACGACTCGGTGGCCGTCTCGGTGATCACCGGTGCGGGAACTGCGTTCTCGGCCGGGGGGGACCTGGCCATGGTGGAGAAGATGACCACCGACCACGCCTCCGTCGTCGAGCAGTGGCGTGACGCCCGGGCGATCGTGGAGGAGATGCTGGGCTCGGTCAAGCCGATCGTCTCCGCGGTCAACGGTGTGGCGGTGGGGGCCGGCCTGGCGGTCGCCCTGTTGGCCGACGTCAGCATCGTTGCCGCATCGGCCCGGCTGTCCGACGGTCACACTCGGTTGGGGGTGGCCGCCGGCGACCATGCCGCCATCCTCTGGCCGCTCCTCTGTGGGATGGCCAAGGCCAAGTACTACCTGATGACCGCCGAGTTCATCGACGGTGCCGAGGCCGAGCGCATCGGACTGGTGACCCGGTGCGTGCCCGACGAGGACGTGGTCACCGAGGCCCTGGCCGTCGCCGAACGGCTGGCCCGGGGGAGCCGGACCGCGGTCCAGTGGACGAAACGGGTGCTCAACCAGTGGATGATCACCAACTCACCGGTGTTCGGTGAGTCGCTGGCCCTGGAGATGATCGGCTTCCTCGGACCCGATGCGAAAGAGGGAGTGGCGGCGATCCGCGAGCGGCGCCGACCGGATTTTCCCTCGGCCCGACCCCCGGAGTGACGGCGAAGGAGCCCGGTGGCCGGGCACGCGGGGATTCGGAGCGTGCCGAATCTACGAGACGGTGACCAGGGTGCCGATGGGCGTCAGCGGGTACACCACGGCGGCATTGGCCGGCGGCATCTCGACGCAGCCGTCGCTCTGCGGGTATCCGTAGCTGCCCCGCACGAATCCGTGGAGGGCATCGCCGCCGTTGAAGTAGCTCACCCACGGGATGCCCGGATCGGAGTACTTGGAGCCGTCCGGGTTGGTGCCCGACATGGTGGTCACCTTGTAGCGCAGGTAGACCGGGAAGGTGCCCGACGCGGTGGGCGCGGCCGCGACACCGGTGTTGGCCCTGGTCGAGTACACCGGGGACCCGTTGCTGTAGACGGTGGTGGTCTCGGGCAGGGCCTTGGACACGTAGACGTAGTTGTACGCGGAGGGGTTGACGGTGCCGGCAGATGCATCGGCCATCAGCTGCTCCCACAGAGCCGGTCCGGCCGCGCCGTCGGTCTTCATCTCGTGCTGGGACTCGAAGGCCATCACCGCCCCACGGGTGATCTCGTTGGCGGTGCCCACCGTCCACAGGCTCTCGAGGGATGCCGGCTCCGTCCACCGCCAGATGAACGATCCCTCCTGCGCCTGGGCCGCCTCCTGCGGGGCGGTCAGCGATCCGGCCGGGGTGAAGCTCACCGGCAGGTAGCCGAGTTGGGCCAACAGCTGCTGCAGTCGGAGCGTGCTGCCCGAGGCCACGGTGAACCGAACGGTCGACGGCTGATCAAGTTTCTTGCCGGCTGCGCTCTCCACACCGGCGGGGCCGGCGGGCACCGAGACCGTCTCGGTGGAGGAGGGAACCAGCGGGGCCGAGGCCACGAAGGCGTAGGAGGTGGGTGTCACCACCTGCCACGAGCCCGCAATCGGCGGTGTCAGCGTGGGAGCGGGTGAGTGGGGGCTGAGCGGCACCGAGAACTGCACCGAGATGGTGGCATCACTCGGGACCCCGGTGGTCCCGTCCGCCGGGCTCACCGAGACGATGCTCAGCGGTCCCGTGTCGGCAGGGTGGGTGACCGGGGCCGATGTCGGCGAGGCGGCGGCCCGATTGGCGTTCGAGTGCACGACCACCGCGGCCACGCTCACACCGGCGACGGCCACCGCCACCAGCACGATGGCCACGACCCAGCTCTTATGCCTCTTGGGGGAGCGAGCGGCTCGCGACGAGCTGGAGTGTGCGTAGATGTTCGACATGGCGCTCCAGCCCAAATCTACCAGGCAATACCTGTTTCGCCGCGCCGGTCGGGATCGAATCCGGCCGGACGGTGGCGGAGGCGCTCCCGTCAGTCGCGGGAGTGCTCGGCCACCTGCTCGACGACGGCGCGCTCGAGCGCGGCGATCTGGTGGGGGTCGGTCAGCTTCCTGCCGTCGGGGCCCCGCACGTAGAAGGCGTCGACGACGGCGGACCCGAAGGTCGAGACCTTGGCCGAGATCACGTCGAGCCGGCACTCGACGAGGGCCCTCGTGATGCGGTGTAGTTGGCCGACCACGTCCTCTGCCCGGACTTCGACCACGGTGGCCGTGTCGGAGGCGTGGTTGTCCACCGTCACTTGCGTCGAGACCAGGTTCGGGCTGCTTGCCCGCTTCTCGTTCCGATAGGTGTGGGCCCGCTCGGCCAGTTGCCTGTCGATGGCCAGCGTGCCGTCCATGATGGCGGCCAAGTCGTCGGCCAGACGGGCCGCCGCCGGCCACCGGCCACGGGAGGGCTCCACGGTGAAGACCTCGACCGCTACTCCGTCCTCTCCGGCGACCACCGCGGAGCGGACGTTGAGCCCGTGGAGGGCGAGCACCCCGGTGACCTCCGCCAACAGTCCCGATCGGTCGGGCGCCACCACGGTCACGACGGGGTCCTCGATGGACAGCGCCGGCGCCCCGCGGGCCCGGACGGTTTCCATGATCAGTCGGAGCTCGTCGGTGACCCAGGCGGTGGGAGGTGCGACCGGCTCGCCGGCCAGGAGGCTGCTCGTCCGGTCGACCAGGTCGGCGACCAGCCCCGCCTTCCACAATCCCCAGGCCGACGGTCCGGTGGCCAGGCTGTCCGCCTCGACCAGCGCGGCGAGCAGCTCGAGGGTGGGGCGGTCTCCGACTTCCTTGGCCACCCGTTCCGCCGTGGCCGGATCGTCGAGGTCGCGGCGGGTGGCCGAGTCGGGCAGGAGAAGGTGCAACCGGACCAGGTTCACGATCACGTCGACGTCTTCGGGCGCCAGCCCGAAGCGGGTGGCGATGTCCGCCGCGACCTCCATCCCCACCTCGGTGTGGTCGCCCGGGAACCCTTTGCCGATGTCGTGGAGCAGGGCGCCGAGCAACAGCAGGTCGACGCGGTTGACCCGGTGGGCCAGGGTGGCTGCGTTGGCGGACGCCTCGAGGAGGTGCCGGTCGACGGTGTACCGGTGGTAGGGGTTTCGTTGGGGCTTGTTCCGGACAGTCGCCCATTCGGGGAGGTACCGCTCCAGCAGGCGGCGCTGGTCCAGGGCTTCGAGGGCGGTGATGGCCGCGGGTCCCGTGGCGAGGACCCGGATCAGTGTGGCCCGGAGGTCGTCCGACCAGGGCACGGGCGGGTTGGGCGCTTTGCGGCCCAGCAGGTTGAGCGCGTCCCGCGAGATGGGGAGGTTCTTCTCGGCGGCCACCGCCGCCAGCCGGAGCGAGAGCGACGGGTCTCCGCTGACGTCGGCGGTGGCGGTGAGGACGACTTCTTCCTCGGCGACGCCGATGCCGGGGTCGTTGGGCAGCGGGGTGAGTGGAGCGGCCGCCGCCTGGCCGCCGCGTCGCCGACCTCGGCCGGATTGGGCCCGCGACCATGCGCCCCGACGGCGCCAGGCGTCGTCGCCCTCCCAGGCGACGGTACGTCCCGCCGTGGCCACGGCCAGCATCAGCGAGTCGGCGTCCGGCTCCCCGAGCGCCTTGGCAACCTGGTCCTGCTCCTGGAGGAGCAGCTTGTTCAGCTCCCGGCCCGCCCGCCGGTGCAGCTCGACCCGGATCGTGGTGAGAACCACCCGGGCGTCCTCGATGGCCACTGTGTCGACGTAGTCGGCCAGCACGGGCACGGCTTGCATCATGGCGGTGAGGGCGGCGATGTCCCGCAGGCCCCCGTGGGACTCCTTCAGGTCCGGTTCGAGCAGGAACCCGACATCCCCCGAGGTCAGGTGCCGTTCGGCGACCTGGTTGGCCAGCACCCCGAGCCACGGTGGATTCTGCTTCACCCAGCGGTCGCGGGCGCCCTCGAGGACGGGATCGGCCACCTTCGGATCGCCGCAGATCACCCGTGCGTCGAGTAGTCCGAGCGCCACCCGGAGGTCCTCGGCGGCCATGTCCAGCGCTTCGTTCGGTCGCCTGACGCTGTGGTCGAGGGAGATCCCCTCGTCCCACACCGGATACCAGATCCGGTCGGCGGTGGCCGAGACGTCACGTCGGCCCCGGTGGAGGAGGACGACGTCGAGGTCGCTGAACGGGCAGAGCTCGCCTCGCCCGTACCCACCCACGGCCACGAGGGCCATCCCCCTGGTGTCTCCCCCTGCGGCCCCGTCGAAGAGGTCGGTCAGCCACTCGTCGGCGGCGTCCGCATAGGCCCGGCAGAACGCGTCCCCACGCAGGTCGGTGCGTTCGATGAGCGTCTGCCTCCGGGCACGCAGGGACACGGGCGGACCGTATCACCGGCCCGCAGGACCGACGACCTGACCGAGTGCCGAACTTGCCCTTTGGCCGGGCCGGCGAGCCTGGACGCGCCGCAATGTCGGTTAGCGTGGGGGCATGGCCGACGAGGAACGTTCCGGGCTGAGCCTGTTCGACGGGGTGCTGATCGTCGGCGGCGGGCTCATCGCTCTCTGGGTGGCCTTCTCGCTGCTCGGCTTCGTCGTCGGCGTGGTGTGGTTCGTGATCAAGGTGGCGGTGGTCGTCGCCCTGGTTGCCCTGGTGGCCCGCCTGTTGTTCCGCCGCCGCTCCTGATCCCGGGCGCCGACGACTGTCCACGGACCATGGATTCGAACAGCTCGACGTGCTCGGCGACCATGCGGTTCGTCGAGAAGTAGCCCTCGACCGCCAAGCGGCAGTCGCTCCGCTTGAGTTCGCCCAGCCGGCCGATGGCCTCGACCATTGCGTCTTCGTCCTCGCACAGGAAGCCGGTCCGGCCGTCGTCGACCACCTCGGGGGCGGCGCCCTCCGGAAATGCCAGCACCGGCGTGCCACAGGCCATGGCCTCGATCATGACCATCCCGAACGGCTCGTTCCACCGGATGGGGAAGAGCAGGGCGGAGGCTCCGGCCAGCAGCTCGAGCTTCCGTTCGTGGGAGACCTCGCCGAGGTACTGGGCCTCGGGCCCGAGGAGGGGTTCGACGTCCTCGGCGAAGTAGCGCATCTCCCACGGCTCGCGCATCTTGGCGGCCAAGAGGATCCTGATGCCGGCGGCGCGGGCGACCTGCACGGCACGATGGACGCCCTTGTCGTGGGCCATCCGTCCGAGGAAGACGACGTAGGGCCCTTCCTCGTCCCCGCCCCCGTCACCTACGGGGAACAGCGAGGCGTCCACCCCGTGGTGGATGACCCGGGCGATGGGGATCTCGGGGGCGGCCCGGCGCTGGGCGTGGGAGATGGCGATCAGGGGGACCCGATCGGCGGTGGCCCGGTAGAGGTCCGTAAGCTCCTCGTTGAAAGGGCCGTGGATGGTGGTGGCCACCGGCAACCCGGGGTAGTGCTCGGCGGTGAAGGGGCCCATCACGGTGTGGTCGTGGACGACGTCGCAGGATTTCACGGCCTCGTAGGCGTGGATCACGTGGCGGATCTCGGGGACGGCCATGCCGATCCGCTCACCTTCGGCGGTGGGAAGCACCCACTGGCGGGGGACCGGGCAGGGGGAGTCACCGGTGGTGTAGAGGAGCACGTCGTGGCCGCTGGCCTGGAGGCCGCG
>DAIMIK010000086.1:0-9987 GCA_036722795.1 Acidimicrobiales bacterium
CGATCATGCAGAACGGCCCGCCGGTGCAGGCGACGGCGGGGAGGACCGGGGCCAGGGTCGGTCCGACGGCCGGGGCCGCGTAGTAGACGGACGGTTCGGACCAGGCCGCCCCGTCCCACGAGACGGAGACCCCCGACCCGGTGGTGCCACTGCTGTCGGCGGCGTTGGCGCCGCCGCCGACGGCGACGCAGAAAGTGTCCGAGATGCACGACAGCGAGGTGAATCCCCCTCCCGGGGGGAGTGTGGTGAGGGACCCGGTCCATCCCGGTGCCCGGGCGACCGGGGCAACCACGGTGGTCGGCGTGGCCGAGGGCAGGGTCGTGGTCGGGGCGGGGACGGTGGTGCTCGTGGCGGGGCTGTTCGACAGGGTCGTCCCGTGGCGCGCCGCGGTCGGAGCCACCGACGCCTGCGTGGAGCAGGCGGCCGCCGTGATCATCAGTGCAGCGCAGGACACTCCCGCGGCGAACCGCCTCTCTGCCACCTGCCCCCCTCACGTGGGTTCGACCGCGTTGACCGACCTTGAAGGCTAGTGGGCGCAGGGGTGCGCGCCAAAGTCGGCCCCCCTGGTGGCCCTAGCTGGGGTCGTCGAGCGTGCGGAAGACCATCCCGGTGCGGGGCTTGGGGCGGAAGTACGTGGTCTTCGGTGGCATCCGTCGGCCGGTGCGGGCCCATTCGGCAATCTGGTCCACGGACACCGGACGCAAGAGGATGGCCGCCTGGGCGCGCTCGGTCTCGACCTCCCGGATGGCCTCCTGCCACGAATTGGAGAATTCGAGCTCGTGATCGGGGAGCTCGGCGATGACCAGAGCCACCATGGAGGAGTCCAGTCCGGCCCCGGCGGCCTCCGCCGTCCCATCCTTGGGGGAGAGCATCCAGGCGCCCGAGGGCATGACCAGCGCCAAGGCACCGGATGCACCCAGGGCACCGGTGGTCCGCTCGTCGAAGTCACCGGCCCGGGTCACCTCGAACCACGAGGCGAACGCGTCGACCAGGTCGAGCCCGTCGGGGAGCCCCGAGAGCACCCGGTGGATGGGTCCCACATCGAGCTGCTCCTCGGAGAGCTCGACCACCAGGGCCATGAGCAGTTCAGCCCCCGCCTGCCCGGTGGCGGCCGACGAACTCCCCGGTCGGACCAGCTCGCGTCGGTAGGTGAGGGCCGTCTCGTACCGGTGGTGGCCGTCGGCCACCACCAGCGGGGAGGCCGCCACCGACTCGCCCACGGCGTCGATGGTCTCGGGGTCGTCGAGGACCCACAGTTCGTGGCGCACCCCGTCGTCATCGACGGCCTCCGTGTCGGGTGGGGCGCTCTGCATGAACTGTCGGGTGAGCCCGGCGCTCAGGGAAAGACCCCAGATGGGTGAGAGGTTGACCCTGGTCGACCGGAGCAGCTCGAGCCGGTCGCTCTTCGCCTTGGGCAGGGTCTGCTCGTGGGGGAGGATCGATCCGGAGCTCTGGTCGTCGATCCCCACGGCGCCGATCACGCCGTTGGTGGCGTGTGCGTCGGGCGAGGTCATGCGGTAGGCGTAAAAGGCGGGAGAGGGGTCGCGGACCAGGATTCCCTGCTCCTGCCACTCCGCCACCAGCCTGGCCGCGTTGGCATACCGGTCGAGGCCGGCCCGGTGGTCGGGTTCGGGGAGCTCCACCCGGACGGCGTTCGCACTGTGCCTTGCCGCCAGGAGGGCCCGCTCCTCGGGGCCGATCACGTCGTAGGGCGGTGCGACGACCATCGAGGGATCGACCCGTGAGGCGTCGTACCGGAGTCCGGTGAACGGTTCGAATCGGGGCATGGCCACTGATTAGCACATCGCCGCGCCGTGCCCGGCGCCCCGGAGGACCGGTTGGGCCGGCCGGTACGGCGCCGGAGGGCACGGCCAGACGGGGGAAAATGCACGTTGACGTAAACTCTCCATGTGAGCGTCGCCGGGACATCGGGGGTTCCGACCGCGGCCGAGGGGAGGGCCCGCTGGGTGGTCCTATCGAACACCACGCTCGGGGTGTTCATCGCCATGCTCAACCAGTCCATAGTGATCATCTCGTTGCCGGCCATCTTCCGGGGCATCCACCTCGATCCGCTGCAGCCGTCCAACATCGGCTACCTACTGTGGTTGCTGCAGGGGTACATGGTGGTCACGGCGGTGCTGGTCGTCACGTTCGGGCGCATCGGCGACATCTTCGGCCGGGTGCGCATGTACAACGCGGGCTTCGCCATCTTCACCGCGGCATCGATCGGGCTCGCCCTGATGCCGTTCACAGGGACCACCGGGGCGAGTGCGCTGATCGGGTTGCGGGTGGTCCAGGGCATCGGCGGTGCCCTTCTGATGGCCAACTCGACCGCCATCCTGACCGACGCATTCCCCCCCGAGAAGCGTGGGTTCGCGCTCGGCTTCAACATCATGGCCGGGGTGTCGGCGTCGTTCCTCGGTCTCGTCGCCGGTGGTCTCCTGGCCGGCATCAACTGGCGCCTGGTCTTCCTGGTCAGTGTTCCGTTCGGGCTGTTCGGGACGGTGTGGGCCTACCTCAAGCTGCCCGACAACGGGGTGCGCTCGCCGGCCCGGATCGACTACGTGGGGAACATCGCCTTTGCCGGGGGACTGGTCCTGGTGATGATGGGCCTGACGTACGGCTTGGAGCCGTATGGTGGCCAGTCGATGGGTTGGACGAGCCCCTGGGTGGATGTTGAATTGCTCGGCGGCGTCGCCCTCCTCTTCCTGTTCGTCTACGTGGAGAAGCGGGTCACCGATCCGATGTTCCACATCAGCCTGTTCCGTATTCGGGCGTTCCTCGGCTCCAACATCGCCCTGTTGTGCTCGAGCATGGGGCGGGGCGGCCTGCAGTTCATGTTGATCCTCTGGCTGCAGGGCATCTGGCTGCCCCTACACGGGTTTTCGTTCGAGTCGACCCCGTTGTGGGCCGGCATCTACCTGGTGCCGATGTCGATCGGGTTCCTGGCCACCGGCCCGATCGCCGGAAGGCTCTCGGACCGGTACGGGCAGAAGTGGTTCTCCACCCTGGGCATGACGGCCGCCGCAGGCACGTTCCTCCTCCTGCTGGCGCTACCGGTGGACTTCCCCTATCCCCTCTTCGCACTGTTGATCCTGGTCAACGGGCTCGGTGTCGGGATGTTCTCCGCTCCGAACACCACCACGATGATGAACAGCGTGCCCGCCGAGGACCGTGGCGCCGCATCGGGGATGCGGGCCACCTCAATGAACGCCGGATTCGTCCTGTCCATCGGCATCTTCTTCTCGTTGATGATCGTGGGTCTGTCAGCCCACCTTCCCGCCGCACTGGGTCACGGCCTGATAAGCCAGGGGGTGCCGGGCTCCACCGCGGCCAGGGTCGCCGCCCTGCCGGCGGTCGCCACCCTGTTCGCCGCGTTCCTCGGGGTGAACCCGATGCGCCAGCTGCTCGGACCCGGCGTGCTCCACCAGGTCGGCATCGCCCATGCCCAGGTGATCACCGGCAAGTCCTTCTTCCCATCGCTCATCTCCGGCCCCTTCCACAGTGGCCTCGAGGTCGCCTTCGCCGCCTCCGCCGTACTCTGCGGGTTGGCTGCGGGATTCAGTTGGTGGGCCGGCGACTGTCGGCCGGCTAAGGAAGAACTGTCGGAGGCCTTCGCCCACGAGTCGTTCGTCGACGGCCACTCCACCGCTCCGATCGACGGAATCGATGGCGCCCTCCCCGATGTGGTGGAGGTATGAGCGACAGGGACGTGACCGGCGACGGCGGGGCCGGGGACGACACGGGCGGCGGCCCGGGACTGCTGCGGATCGGCGAGGCAGCTGAACTCGCCGGGGTGTCGCCGCGCACGCTGCGCTGGTATCAGGAGATCGGCCTGCTGGCCCCGACCGGTCACTCGGCCGGGGGCGCGCGGCGCTACAGCGGGGACGACCTGCGCCGGATCTTCCACATCCGCGAGCTGCAGTCCCTGCTGGGGATCGACCTGGGGGAGATCCGGGACATCCTCCACGGTGAGGATGCCCTGGACGGCCTCCGCCAGGAGTACCGGGCCGGAGCAGACCTGGCCCGCAGACGGGAGATCCTGCTCGAGGCGAAGGCCATAAACGAGAAGCTGCGGGCGGTGGTGACCGCCCGCCAGGAGCTCCTGGCCATCATGATGCAGCGACTCGAGGAGCAGGCGGCCCGCTGCGTCGAACTCCTGGGCCACTCCGACCCGGGCCCCGCGTAGCCGGACAGCCCGGCGAGAAGGCGCTCAGGCGCTCAGGCGTACCGTGCGACCAGGTCGGCCAGGGCCTGGGCGCCGGCCGGCTCGAGATGGACCTGGTCGGGGGTGAACCACTCTGGGTGCGCCGAGGACAGCGCATACCAATCGGCGAGCACGGCCACACCCGGGTACCGGGCCACGCCAGCGGCCAGCACCGCGTTGTCGGGCGCCGCCCACGGCCGGGGCACGTCGATGTCGACGAACACCACCCGCTTCACCCCTGAGGCGGCCCGCATCAAGGCGTCGAAGTCCGAGGAGGCCACCGGGCCGTTGGTGCCGAGTTCGACCACCAGCACTGTCCCCAGGGTCCCGGTCGCCTTCTCCCCCTCGACCACCTGGATCCCTGCCTGGAACTGCCGGCTGACCTGTCCGTCGACCCGCACCCCGGGGATGGCCACCTGGAGGTAGGACCGGATGTCCAGCATGATCGAGTCGCCCACTGCCGACACCGGCCCGGCCTCCGGCATCACCGAGGGGGCGAGGGTGGTTGTCGTGGCGGGCGCCGGGAGCGCCGGGAGCGCCGGGAGCGCCGGGAGCGCCGGGAGCGCCGACGTCGGCAGGGAGGCGGGGGCCGCGCTCGGTGCTGCGGCCGCGGCCGATGGGTCCGTGGTGACGGTGACGAGGCTCGGATGAGGAGCAGCGGAGAGGGCCTGGTTGTAGCGGCTCTTCACGCCCAGGGCCGCCAGGACGACCAGGAGGATGACGACGAGCGCCCCGATGGCGCGGTCGACCCGGCTGATCTGGGACACGCCTACCAGTCTGGCTGCTCAGCGAGGTGCCGGGGTGCGGGGGAGCGCCCCGGTGGCCCCGGCGCCTCTCCTGTGGCCGATGCCGGTGGCCTCGCTGATGATCCACAGGACCAGGGCGGACCCGGAGTAACAGGCTCCGAGCACGACGACCGCCGGCCAGCCGTCCGTGCTGTAGGCCAGCCCGGTGGTGGCCGATCCGATCGCCCCGCCCACGAAGTAGGTGACCATGTACCCGGTGTTGAGCCGCGAGCGGGCCGAGGGCTCGAGGGCGAAGATCAACTGTTGGTTCTGGATGTGCACCGCCTGGATGGCGAGGTCGGCGACCACGATGCCGGCGACCAGCGCCCAGAGCTGGTGCGCCCCAGCCGCCAGCAGGGCCATCGAGCCCACCATGACCACCAGCGACCCGCCGGTGACCCAGCGCTCGAGGCCGCGGTCGGCGAGGCGCCCGCTGAACGAGGCGGCCAGGGCCCCGGCCGCGCCGAGCAGGCCGAACGACCCGATGACCGCCTCGCTGTAGTGGTAGGGCGGACCGATCAGCAGGAAGGCCAGGCTGGTCCAGATCACGTTGAACGTGGCGAAGACCAGGCCGCCCAGTGCCGAGCGCAGCCGGAGCACCGGCTCGCCCCGCATGAGGAGGACCACCGAGGCAAGCAGCTGCCCGTAGAGGATGCGCGGGCGCGGGTGCTCGTCGGGCAGGCGACGGTGGAGCAGGCCGGACAGCACCAGGACGACGACGGCGGCCACCACGTAGACGGTGCGCCATCCGGCGGCCTGCGCTATCAGCCCCGAGAACGTGCGGGCCAACAGGATCCCGAGCAACAGGCCGCTCATCACCGTGCCCACCACTCGCCCCCGTTGCCGGTCGGTGGCCAGCGACGCGGCAAAGGGGACAAGGATCTGAGCTGCCACCGAGCACAGGCCCGCCACGGCCACGGCCACGATGAGGACGGTGATGTCCGGTGCCGCCGAAGCCACCAGCAGCGCCGCCGCCGCCACCAGCAGGATTCCCGGGACCAGGCGCCGCCGGATCAAGATGTCGCCGAGCGGGACGATGAGGGCCAGCCCGATCCCGTAACCGATCTGGGCGGACGTGACCACCAGGGCCGTGCGGCCGGAGCCGGCGTGCAGGTCGCGGGCGATCTGCGGGAGAAGCGGTTGGGCGTAGTAGAGGTTGGCTGCCGAGATGCCACACGCCACGGCGAACAGTGCCACCATGCCCGGTGTCATGGTGGTCTGTGCGTCCGGTGGGCTCATCGGGGTGAAGTGGCTTTCATGGAAGGTGGCGCCGAGAGGGAGTGCAGACAGCGTAGGGGTGACCACCGGCGACGCTCCGGATGCTCCGGTTCGGCTGGAGGCAACCCTGCTCGTAGACTCACGGCGTGGATGGCGTGGATGGCGTGGATGGCGTGGATGGCGTGGACCCGGGGACCAGAGGCGCAGTGACTTCGACGGTGGGACACGACGCCGCGCCCGAGGACCCGGGCCTCGACCGGATCGTCACCGTGCCCAATGCCATCACCCTGGTCCGGCTGGCCTGCATCCCGCTGTTCGTGTGGCTGTTGTTCGGTGCCGACCGTCAGACCGCGGCGGCGTTGCTGTTGGCCGCCCTCGGGGCCACCGACTGGGTGGACGGCTTCGTGGCCCGCCGCTACCACCAGGTCTCCACGTTCGGCAAGGTGCTCGACCCGGTGGCAGACCGGGTACTGGTGGTCACCGCGGTGATCACCATCACCATCCACGGAGCGGTACCGGTGTGGTTCGGTGCCGCCACCCTGGCCCGTGAGGTGGTCGTGTCGGTAGCGGTGCTCCTGCTGGCATCCCTGGGGGCCAAGCGGATCGACGTCCTGTGGGTGGGGAAGGCGGGTACGTTCGCGCTGATGTTCTCCTATCCGGCCTTTCTCCTCGGCGACGGCGACGCGCGCTGGCAGGGTCCCTTCCTCGTCCTCGCCTGGGTCACCGGCATCATCGGACTTACCCTGGCGTGGGTGGCCGCCGGCTCCTATCTGCCGGTGGCGAGGAAGGCGTTGGCGGCCGGCCGGAGGGCCAGAACAGAAGGAGTGGCATCGTGAAGGCAGTCATAATGGCAGGTGGCGAGGGAACACGGCTCCGCCCCCTGACCTCCAATCAACCCAAGCCCATGCTCCCCATGGTCAACATCCCCATGATGGAACACGTCGTCAATCTGCTCCGCCAGCACGGCTTCGAGGACGTCGTGGTGACGGTGGCCTTCATGGCCAATGCCATCCGCACCTACTTCGGGGACGGATCGGAGTTCGGCGTCCGTATGGTCTACGCCACCGAGTCCACCCCCCTGGGCACCGCCGGCTCGGTCCGGAACGCCCGCGACGAGCTGGACGAGCGGTTCCTGGTCATCTCCGGGGACGTGCTTACCGACATCGACCTGACCCAGGTGGTCGACTTCCATGACCGCCGGGGCGGTCTGGCCACCCTTGCCCTGAAGGCAGTCGACAACCCGCTCGAATTCGGCATCGTCATCACCCGTGAGGACGGATCCATCGAGCGGTTCCTGGAGAAGCCGACCTGGGGGCAGGTGTTCAGCGACACCATCAACACCGGCATCTACGTCCTCGAGCCCGAGATCTTCGACTTTATCCCCGAGGGCCAGCCGGTCGACTTCTCGGGCGAGTCCTTCCCCGCGGCCCTTGCCGCGGGGAAGGCGCTCTACGGCTATGTGGCCGACGGCTACTGGGAGGACGTGGGCACCCTCGAGGCCTACCTCAAGTCGCACCAGGACATCCTCGACCAGAAGGTGCAGGTGGACATCAGCGGGTTCCAGCTCCTGCCCGGCGTCTGGCTGGGCAAGGGGGCGGAGATCGACCCCAGCGTGGTGATCGAGGGCCCTGCGGTCATCGGTGACAATTGCATGATCGGCCCGGGTGCCCGGCTCGGTTCCCACTGCACCCTGGGACGCAACATCCGGATCGGGGACAACGCCGTGCTCCAGCGGTCGGTGGTGCATGACAACACCTACCTCGGTTCGGGGGTCCGGATCGACGGAAGCGTGCTGGGCCGTGGGTCGGACCTGCGCCAGGGGGTCCGGTGTGAGGAAGGGGTCGTCCTCGGAGACGAGTGCTTCGTCGGCGCCTACGCCGAGATCAGGGCGGGGGTCAAGGTCTACCCCTTCAAGACGGTCGAGGCGGGTGCCATCGTCAACTCGTCGATCGTGTGGGAGTCACGAGGAGCGCGGTCCCTGTTCGGCCGTGACGGGGTGCAGGGACTGGCCAACGTTGACATCAGCCCCGAGTTGGCCGTCCGCCTCTCGATGGCCTGGGCGTCGACCTTCGAGAAGGGGGCGACGGTCACCACGTCGCGAGACACGAGCCGGGCGGCGCGGGTGTTGAAGCGGGCCATCATGGTGGGCTGCAACGCGGCCGGCGTCAACGTCGACGACCTCGAGGCGGCCACCGTGCCGGTGACCAGGTTCCAGATCACGTCATCGTCGAGCATGGCCGGCATCACGGTTCGCCTAGTCCCCGACGACCCGCAGTCGGTGGTGCTCCGGTTCTTCGACAAGGACGGGATCGACGTCGACGAGGGCACTCAACGCAAGATCGAGCGGCTCTACCACCGTGAGGACTTCCGGCGGGTGCTGGCCCGTGAGATCGGCGACATCGGGTTTCCGCCCCGTTCGCTCGAGTACTACACGGCGGCGCTGATCAATTCGGTCGACCTCACCGCAGCCCGGTCGACCGATCTGAAGCTGGTCCTGGACTACTCGTTCGGGACCACGAGCTTCGTCATGCCCAACCTTCTGGCCAAGCTGGAGGCGGAGGTACTGGTGGTCAATCCCTACGCCAACACGGCCAGTGTGCTCACCTTCGACCGCCAGGCCAGCGCCGCCCGGGTCTCCGATCTGGTGCGGGCATCCGGTGCCCACCTCGGGGCGGTCCTCGACCCTGGTGGAGAGTTCGTGACCATCGTGGACGACCTCGGCCACGCGCTGACCCACGACGAGGCCCTCCTGGCACTGCTGACCCTGGTGACCGAGGCGCAGCCCGGCGCCCGGGTGGCGTTGCCGGTGGCCGCCAGCGGGGCCGCGGAGGAGATCTGCCGGAAGGCGGGGGCCGAGATCGTCTGGACCAAGCTCTCCGCCTCCCACCTGATGGAGGTGGCCAACTCGGAGCAGGTGGCCCTGGCAGCCAGTCAGTCGGGCGGATTCATCTTCCCCCACTTCCTGCCTGCCTTCGACGGGGCGGCCACCCTGGTCAACCTGATTGCCCTCCTCACCACCGCCGGACGGACCCTCTCCGATCTCGTGGCGGAGCTGCCCGCTGTCCACATCGCCCACCAGTCCGTGCACACCCCATGGGACCAGAAGGGGATGGTCATGCGCACGCTGGTGGAGCGGTCCCAGGGCCGCGAGCTGGTCCTGGTGGACGGGGTCAAGGTCATCGAGGAGGATGGATGGGCCCTGGTGCTGCCCGATCCTGAGGAGCCGGTGACCCACGTCTGGGCGGAGGCCCCGAGCGACGCCCACGCCGAGGCCAGAGTGCAGGAGTATGCGGTCCGCCTCGAGCAACTGCTGCGCTGAGCCGCCGGGCGCTCCACGCACATCACCCACCTGACCAGCACATCGGCGCCGCCGCCGTGTGTCAGGTATCGTCCGCAGCTATGAACGTGCCGGACCAACTGCGCTACACCACCGATCACGAATGGGCCCGGCCCAACGGGGACCGGATCACGGTGGGGATCACCGACTACGCCCAGGATGCGCTCGGGGACGTGGTCTTCGTCGAGCTCCCCACCCCGGGCACCACCGTGGAGGCCGGCGGGCTGATCGGCGAGGTCGAGTCGACCAAGTCGGTCTCGGAGATCTACGCTCCGGTCGCCGGTGAGGTGGTTGCGGCCAACTCCGCACTGTCCGACGCCCCCGAGAGGCTGAACGCCGACCCGTACGGCGAGGGGTGGATCTGCGAGATCGTCCCGGTAGATCCATCCTCGCTGGACGCATTGCTCGATTCGGGCGCCTATCGGCAACTGACCGACGGT
>DAIMIK010000087.1:0-9856 GCA_036722795.1 Acidimicrobiales bacterium
GGCGGCCGGCGTGGGCCGACATCGACCTCGATGCCGTGGAGCACAACGCCTCGGTCCTCTGCCGGTTGGCCGCACCGGCCGCCCTGTGCGCGGTGGTGAAGGCCGACGGGTACGGGCACGGGGGCCTGCCGGTGGCCCGGGCCGCCCTGGCCGGCGGCGCGTCCTGGCTGGCCGTGGCCCTGGTGGAGGAGGGGGTGACCCTCCGCGAGGCCGGCATCGAGGCGCCGATCCTCCTGCTGTCCGAGCCCCCGGTCGAGGCGATGGCCGAGGCGGTGGCCCGCCGGTTGGTCCCCACCGTGTACACGAGGACCGGTGTCCGAGCGCTCGGCACGGTGGTGGGGGACGGCGGCTCCCCTCCGGTCGATGTCCACCTCAAGGTGGACACCGGCATGCACCGGGTCGGGGCCGATGCGGGGGACGTGGTCTCCCTGGCCCGGATGATCGCCGACGACGGGGCACTCCGACTCGGCGCGGTGTGGACCCATCTGGCGGTGGCCGACGGGGCAGGCCCGGCCGACCGCGAGTTCACCGCGCTGCAGCTCGAGCGGTTCGACGCCGTGCTGGACCGCCTGGATGGCGCCGGGCTCCGGCCCCCGATGACCCACGTGGCCAACTCGGCGGGCACCATCGCCGTTGCCGCGGCACGCCGGGACCTGGTCCGTTGCGGCATCGCCCTCTACGGGGTGGCCCCCACCCCGGCACTGGCCGAGGAGCTCGCCGCCGCCACCGGCGGTCGGCGGCTCGAGCCGGTGTTGTCCCTGCACACCCGGGTCACCTTCGTCCGCGATCTCGACGCGGGCGAGCGGCTCTCCTACGGTCGGCGGCGGCCGCTGGCGGAACGCTCCACAGTGGCCACCGCGCCCGTCGGCTACGCCGACGGCGTGCCCCGCCGTCTCTTCGACGAGGGCGGGGAGGTCCTGATCCGGGGCGTCCGCCGGCCCCTGGCCGGCGTGGTGACCATGGACCAGATCGTGGTGGACTGCGGCCCCGCCGGAGCCGCGCCGGTGGAGGTGGGTGACGAGGTGGTCCTGCTCGGCCGGCAGGGTCACGAGGAGATCACCGCCGACGAGTGGGCGGAGCTGCTCGGCACCATCAGCTATGAGGTGTTGTGCGACATCGGGCCCCGGGTGCCGCGCCTGGTGAGGGGCGGAGGGGTCGATCGCCCGACCTGAGGCCGGCCCCTCGTGGTAGGGGGCGCCAAGGTGCAGCGGGGACCGCCCCCACGTGCCGGGCGGTACCATGCGGCCGTGGCACCGGGCACCGAACTGGCCGACCTCGCCCGGGAGGCAGCCGGATGCACCCGCTGCCCGTTGGCCGCCCAGCGGACCCAGGTCGTGTTCGGCGTCGGCGACCCCGAGGCCGATCTGATGTTCGTGGGAGAGGCGCCCGGTCGCGACGAGGATCTCCGGGGCGAGCCGTTCGTGGGCCGCTCGGGCAGGCTGCTCGACCGCCTGATGCACGAGGAGCTCGGCGTCGGACGGGACCGTTGCTACATCGCCAACGTGGTCAAGTGCCGGCCTCCCGACAATCGTGACCCGAAGGCCGACGAGATCGCCACCTGCCGGCCCTACCTCGAGGCCCAGCTCCGGCTGATCCGCCCCAAGGTGGTGGTGACCCTGGGGAACTTCTCCACCCGGCTGCTGCTTGGGACCGACCTCGGGATCACCAAGGTCCGGGGCAGGGCCTATCCGATGGGCGACTGGCAGCTGGTGCCCACCTACCACCCGGCCGCGGCCCTCCGCTCGGGTGGAGTGGTCGTCGCCGAGATGCGGGCCGACCTGATCCGGGCCAAGCAGTTGGTGGGGTGGGGATGACGCCCGGGCCCGGACCGCTCCGCCTGGTGGCGGCCACCACCGGCGCCGAGCAGACCCGGGCACTGGCCCGGGCCGTGGCCCCGCTGTGCGCCCCCGGGGACGTCCTGCTGCTGGCGGGGGACCTCGGTGCGGGGAAGACCACGTTCGCCCAGGGGTTCGGCGCCGGCCTGGGCATCACCGAGCCGATGACCAGCCCCACCTTCACCCTGGTTCGCCAGTACCCGGTCGGCCCCCGGTCGGCCGGCCCGCCGGAGGGCGGGGTGCGGACCCTCCTGCACGCCGACGTCTACCGCCTCGGCAACCTGCAGGAGATCGCCGACCTGGGGCTGGGCGAACAGGTCGAGGACGAGGGAGTCGCCCTGGTGGAGTGGGGGGACGTGGCTGAGCCCGTCCTCGGTCGGGGGTCGCTCTCAGTGCGCCTGGCGTTGGCCGACGACGACGACTACCGCCGGGTGATCACCTTCACGGCCCCGGAGGGCCCGTGGTCCGAGCGTGGGGCGGCACTGCGGGCTGCACTGGGGCAGTGGCTGGTGGACGGGTGACGGCGGGAGTGCCCCGGTGACGCTTCTGGCCATCGAGTCGGCCACCGACATGGTGGGTGTCGCCCTCATCCGCGACGACTGCGGGGAGGCGGAGCGGGTCCATCTCGGGGGACGGGCGCACGCCGAGCTGCTGGCGCCGGCCATCGCGGAGGTCTGCGCCGTGTCGGGGTGCACCATCGGGGACATCGACGCCCTCGCCGTCGACATCGGTCCCGGTCTGTTCACCGGCCTCCGGGTCGGGGTGGCGACGGCCAAGGCGCTGGGCCAGGCCCTCGGCCTCGGCGTCCTCGGCGTCAGCAGCCTCGACGTGCTGGCGGCGGCGGCCCACGGGCGGTCCGGCTCCGAGGCCCCCGGGCGGGTGGTGTCGGTGGTGGACGCCCGGCGCGGTGAGGTGTTCGCCGCCGCCTACCGCTTCGATCGGGCGCCGACGGCCTCCGGTCCGATCGACCCGGCGTCGGTCCGGGACGACCGGGTGGAGCCGATCGACCCCGGGGTGCTGGTCGCCTGGCTGACCGACATCGCCGCCGAGGCCGGCTCGGTGGTGGTGGTCGGGGATGGCGCGGTCCGCTATCGCCAGCTGCTGTCCGTGTATCCCTCGCTCGACCTCGACCTGGCCGCCGAGCTCTCCGCCCCGCCACCGCTTGCCGTGGGCCGCCTGGCCGTCGAGCGCCTGGCCCGGGGCACCGAGCCGTCGGCACCCGAGGACCTGGTGCCCGACTACCGCCGCCACGCCGACGCCCGGATCAACTGGGAGGAGCGGGCGCCACGTGCACCGGTCCCGGACGAGCCGGACCAGCGGCGGGCGTGACGGTGGGACCCGGGGCGCCGGACCGGCCACACCAGGTGATCGTGGCCCCGATGCGGGCCAAGGACCTCTCGATGGTGCTGGCCATCGAAGAAGCGGTGTTCCCCGAGCCGTGGTCCCGCCGGCTGTTCGCGGACGAGCTCGCCCAGCAGACGTCCCGGGCCTACCGTGCCGCGTGGATCGGCCGCCGCATCGTGGGGTTCGCCGGCCAGATGTTCATCGACGACGAGTCCCACGTGAACAACATCGCCGTCGACCCGGGCTGGCACGGCCGCCGCCTGGGCGCGGTGCTCCTGTTGGACCTGGTCCGCACCGCCCTGGCCCACGGGACCCGCCACCTGACCCTCGAGGTGCGGGTGGGGAACGAGCCGGCCCTGGCACTGTACGCGCGCTTCGGGCTGGCCCCGGTGGGGGTCCGGCCGAACTACTACCCCGAAGGCGGTGACGCGTTGATCATGTGGGCGCGTGACATCGATTCGGACGAGTACGCGCAACGCCTCGCTGCTGTCGAGCGCTCGCTCCCTCCCGACCTGGAGGTCGTCACCCGCCGGTGACCGCCGGCCGGCGTCGGGCCCCCGTTGGGTAGTGTCGACGACTGTGCCCACCCCTCCGGCGTCCACCTCCTCGGCGCCCGCCCAGCGGGCCGATCGCGCCGTCCGCCGGGTCCTCGGGATCGAGACCTCGTGCGACGAGACGGCGGCCTCGGTGGTCGACGACGGGACGGTCATCGTCTCCTCGGTGGTGAGCAGCCAGGTCGACCTGCACGCCCGCTACGGCGGCGTGGTCCCCGAGCTGGCCGGCCGGGCCCACCTCGAGCTGCTGACCCCGGTGCTGGCCGACGCCCTGGCGCAGGCCGGAACCTCTGCGTCGGGGGCGGGCATCGACGCGGTGGCCGTCACCTACGGGCCGGGCCTCATCGGCTCCCTGCTGGTCGGTGTGGCGGAGGCCAAGGCGCTCTCGCTGGCCTGGGGGGTCCCGCTGGTCGGTGTCAACCACCTCGAGGCCCACCTCTTCGCATCACTGTTGGAGCAGCCCGATCTGGGGTGGCCCCTGGTGGTGCTGCTGGTCTCGGGTGGCCACACCCTGCTGATCGAGGTCACCGGTCCGGGCCGCTACCGGTTGATGGGCGGGACCATCGACGACGCAGCCGGCGAGGCGTTCGACAAGGTGGCCCGGTTCCTCGGCCTCGGGTACCCCGGGGGTCCGGCCATCGACCGGATCGCCGAGAAGGGGGACCCCCGCGCCTTCGCCTTCCCGAGGTCGCTGCCCGGCGACGGGTACGACTTCTCCTTCAGCGGGTTGAAGACCTCGGTGGTCAACACGGTGAGGAAGCAGCCCGACGCCACCACCGCCGACGTGGCGGCGTCGTTCCGCCTGGCGGTGGTGGACGTCCTGGTGACCCGGGCGCGCAGGGCCGCTGCCGACGTGGGTGCCACGGCCCTCTGCCTGGCCGGGGGGGTGGCCGCCAACTCGTTGCTCCGGCGCCGTGTCGAAGAGGCGTGCGAGGAGGACGGGATCGGCGCCTTCGTCCCCAGCCGCGCCCTGTGCACCGACAACGCGGCGATGGTGGCCGCGGCCGGGTGGTGGCGGCTGCAGCACGGGGGGGCCAGCCCCCTGACGCTCGGCGCCGACCCCAACCTTGCGTTGGCGGCGGGTGGCTGACGGGGCTGCGGCCCGGCGGGTCCCGGGGCCCGTGCTGGCACTCTCGCTCGCCGGTTGCCAAATGCCGCAGAGTTGGGTAACGTTGGCACTCGCAACCCTCGACTGCTAACGCGTGCCACAGGAGGCCCCATCACATGAGTCTGCACCCCCTTGACGACCGCATCGTCGTCCGTCCCGGCGAATCCGAGGAGACCACCGCCTCCGGCCTGGTCATCCCCGATACCGCCAAGGAGAAGCCCCAGCAGGGAGAAGTCCTGGCCGTCGGACCCGGGCGCCGCTCCGAGACCACCGGGGAGCTGGTACCCCTCGACATCGCCGTGGGTGACACCGTCGTCTACTCCAAGTACGGAGGGACCGAGATCAGCGCCGACGGCGAGGATCTGCTGATCCTCTCGAGCCGTGACGTCCTGGCCAAGGTCACCAAGTAATGCCGAAGATCCTCAAGTTCGACGAGGCCGCCCGCCGCGGCCTCGAGGCGGGCGTCAACAAGTTGGCCGACGTGGTCAAGGTGACCCTCGGGCCGAAGGGCCGCAACGTCGTCATCGAGAAGAAGTTCGGTGCCCCCACCATCACCAACGACGGGGTCTCCATCGCCCGTGAGGTGGAGTTGGAGGACGTCTTCGAGAACATGGGCGCCCAGTTGGTCAAGGAGGTCGCCACCAAGACCAACGACGTCGCCGGTGACGGCACCACCACCGCCACCGTCCTGGCCCAGGCCCTCATCCGCCAGGGGCTCCGCAATGTCGCCGCCGGCGCCAACCCGCTCGGGCTGCGCAAGGGTATCGACAAGGCGGTCACCGCCGCGGTCGAGTCCATCAAGAAGCAGGCCAAGGAGATCGACTCCAAGACCGAGATCGCCCAGGTCGCCTCGATCTCGGCGGCCGACAACGCCATAGGCGAGGTGCTTGCCGATGCCATCGACCGGGTGGGCAAGGACGGGACCGTCACCGTCGAGGAGTCCAACACGTTCGGCATCGACCTCGAGTTCACCGAGGGCATGCAGTTCGACAAGGGCTACCTCTCCCCGTACTTCGTGACCGACGCCGAGCGCCAGGAGGCCGTCCTCGACGATCCGGTGATCCTCTTCGTCAATCAGAAGATCAGCGCCGTGCACGATCTGGTTCCTGTCCTCGAGAAGGTCATGCAGACCGGCAAGCCGCTGCTGATCGTGGCCGAGGACGTGGAGGGCGAGGCCCTGGCCACCCTGGTGGTCAACAAGATCCGCGGCACGTTCACCTCGGTGGCCGTCAAGGCTCCCGGCTTCGGCGAGCGCCGCAAGTCGATGCTCCAGGACATGGCCGTCCTGACCGGCGCCCAGGTGATCTCCGAGGAGATCGGCCTGAAGCTCGACACCACCACCGTCGACCTGCTGGGCAAGGCCCGCCGGGTCATCGTCACCAAGGACAACACCACCATCGTCGAGGGTGGCGGGGCCGAGGGGGACGTGAAGGGCCGGATCGCGCAGATCAAGCGCGAGATCGACGACACCGACTCCGACTGGGACCGCGAGAAGCTGCAGGAGCGCCTGGCCAAGCTGGCCGGCGGCGTGGCCGTGGTCAAGGTCGGTGCTGCCACCGAGGTGGAGCTCAAGGAGAAGAAGCACCGCATCGAGGATGCGCTCTCCGCTACCCGGGCCGCTGTCGAAGAGGGCATCGTGGCCGGTGGTGGGACGGCACTGGTGCGGTCGCGTGCCGCCGTGCAGTCCGTGGTCGACTCCCTCACCGGGGACGAGGCCACCGGGGCGTCCATCGTGCTGAAGGCCCTGGCCTCCCCGCTGGAGGCCATTGCCAACAACGCCGGCCTCGAGGGCACCGTCTTCGTCCGCGAGGTCGAGGCCGAGAAGGGCTCCATCGGCCTCAACGCCGACACCGGCCATCTCGAGGACCTGGTCAAGGCGGGCGTCATCGACCCGGCCAAGGTCACCCGCTCCGCACTCCAGAATGCGGCGTCGATCGCCGGGCTGCTGTTGACCACCGAGGCACTGGTGGCCGACAAGCCCGAGAAGTCCGATCCGGGCGCCGCTGCCGCAGCTGCTGCCGCCATGGGCGGCGGCATGGGCGGCATGGGCGGCATGGGCGGCATGGGCGGGATGATGTAGATCCGCTCCGGCTCGTCCTCGAGCCGGACGCGCCGCCCTGGCGCAACCAGACGTGTGCACCGGCCGGGCCCTCGGGCCCGGCCGGTCTGCTGTGCGGGGGCGAGCCCCGGCCCGGTCAGCGACCCGCTTCGGGCACGTAGTGGCGCTCGCCCGCGGCATCGACCCACACCCGCATGGTGCGGTCGGTGCCCGGGTCCTTGAACACCTCGTCGGTCGGCGTCCAGCCCGCCTGCGGATCGGACGACTCGCCGTGGCGCTTGACGAAGAGGCTGATCACGACGGCCACCACCACGGCGATGCCGAGGAGCGCGAGGAGGATCACCGCGAGCATCGCGCCACGACCCGAGTGCCTCCCGCCATCAGTGGCGGGGCCCGACGACCACCGCGGTGCCGTAGGCGACGATCTCGGTCAGCGACTGGCCGACCTCCGAGGAGTCGAACCGCATGGAGACGATGGCGTTGGCCCCTTGGACCCGGGCGTTCTCGATCATCCGGTCGAGGGCGTGCCGACGGCTGTCCTCGACCAGCTTGGTGTACTGCTTGACCTCGCCGCCGGCGAGGGCGCGGAATCCGGCGGTGACTCCCTTGGCCGCGCCCATCGACCGGACCACGACACCGAAGACCATGCCGAGGCTCCGGTCGTTCGACCACTCGGGGAACTCGAGGGCGGTGGTGATCGGGAACTGAGAGGCCGCAGGCTGGGCCTCGGTCGCATCGGCCATGGTTCTCCTCCTCGCTGCGGGCCGCGCCCGTTCCGGCACGGCACCGAATGTGTGCCCGGGAAGGCTAGCGAACGGACCGGACCGGCGGGTGGGGCCGCTGCCCGCCCTAGTCTGATCTCCTCCATGGACACTTCGGACGCACCGATTCCCGCCGCCAGGAAGGCCATCCCACGGCCGCCCCTCAGCCGCACCGGCCAGCCCGCCTCCTGGGCGCACCTGCCGGTGCAGGTACGGCGCGGCATCACCCTCGACCGGGTGACGGGCGCCCTCGCCGCCGACCGGGCCGGCGAGGGCCAGGGCGGGTCACGCGAGCCGTGGCGCTCCCTGTCCGGCGAGACGGTCGACGGCCATCCCGCCGCAGTGCTGGTCCCCCTGTTCGAGGAGGACGGCGAGGCCCGGGTGATCCTCACCGTCCGGTCGGACCGGCTCCGGTCCCACCGGGGAGAGGTGGCGTTTCCGGGTGGTCGCCTCGACCTCGGCGAAGGGGTGGCCGAGGGTGCGCTGCGTGAGGCCCGCGAGGAGGTCGGGCTCGACCCCGGGCTGGTCACCGTGGTCGCCGCCCTCACCGCCATGCCGACGGTGTCGTCGAACACCGTGATGACGCCGGTGGTGGCGACCCTCGAGGGTCGCCCGGCACTGGTGGCCAACCCCGACGAGGTGGACCGGGTCTTCGACGTCGCCCTCTCCGAGTTGGTGGCGGAGCACGCCTTCCACGAGGAGTGGTGGTCGGTGCCGGGTCGCCGACGTCTCCCGGGCATCCCCGACGGGGAGTTCCCCGTGTGGTTCTTCGAGGTGGCCGGCGAGACGGTGTGGGGGGCCACGGCCCGGACGCTGGTGGAGCTGCTCTGCCTGGTGCTCGGAGTGCGCGTCCCCACCTCGTTGCCGTCTCCCTGACGCCGGTGGGCGCCCCCGGCGTCGGCGCCCCGGGTGCCGACCCGGTCGGCCACGGGCGGGGACGGGGGCGGAGTGCCCAGGCGGTATCGTGGGGGCAGTCGGTGGGCGCATTGTTCGGGGCTGCCACCGATGGGAGGTTCGGAGAACTGCGATCACGGTCCGGAGGACATTCACGTGGCTGAGCTAGAAATTGGCATCTTCAAGTCGGGCCGGAGGGCCTATGGGTTCGACGACATCGCCATCGTCCCGAGTCGCCGTACCCGCGATCCCGAGGATGTCGACATCAGCTGGGAGATCGACGCCTACCGCTTCGAGCTCCCCCTGATGGCGTCGGCCATGGACGGGGGGGTGAGTCCGTCCACCGCCATCGAGATCGGCCGCCTCGGCGGCCTCGGGGTCCTGAACCTCGAAGGGCTCTGGACCCGCTACGACGATCCGACGCCGCTGTTCGACGAGATCCGGGAGCTCCCGGCGGACAAGGCGACGGCGCGGATGCAGCAGATGTACGCCGAACCGGTCCGGTTGGAGCTGGTGACCGAGCGCATCAAGGAGATGAAGGCGGCGGGCATCACCACCGCCGCCTCGGTGACACCGCAGAGGACGGAGACCTTCGCCCCGGCTCTCCTGGCCGCCGAGCTGGACCTGCTGGTCATCCAGGGGACGGTGGTCTCCGCCGAGCACGTGTCCAAGACGGCCGAGCCGCTCAACCTCAAGCGCTTCATCCGCGAGTTCGAGATCCCGGTGATCGTCGGCGGCTGCGCCTCCTACCAGGCGGGCCTCCACCTGATGCGCACCGGCGCGGTGGGCGTGCTGGTCGGGGTCGGGCCGGGCAACGCCTGCACCACCCGGGGCGTGCTGGGCATCGGCGTCCCCCAGGCCACGGCCATCGCCGATGTGGCCGGCGCCCGCATGCGGCACCTCGACGAGACCGGCGTGTACTGCCATGTGATCGCCGATGGCGGCATGTCCAAGGGCGGGGACGTGGCCAAGGCGGTGGCCTGCGGTGCGGATGCGGTCATGCTGGGCTCGCCGCTCTCCTCCGCGGTCGAGGCGCCGGCCCGTGGCTATCACTGGGGCATGGCCACGTTCCACCCCACGTTGCCCCGCGGCGCCCGGGTCCAGACCACCACCCGGGGCACGCTCCAGGAGATCCTCCTCGGGCCCGCCCACGAGAACGACGGCCGGATGAACCTGTTCGGGGCGCTGCGCACGGCCATGGCCACCTGCGGCTACCAGACGGTCAAGGAGTTCCAGAAGGCCGAGGTCATGGTGGCCCCGGCCCTGCAGACCGAGGGCAAGGACCTGCAGCGCTCGCAGGG
>DAIMIK010000088.1:0-9694 GCA_036722795.1 Acidimicrobiales bacterium
CGTTGGTGTGCTTCTCCACCGCCCGCTCCGACAGGAACAGGGAGGCGGCGATGGCCGCGTTGTTCTTGCCCTGGGCCATTTCGGCCAGCGTCTCCAACTCGCGCACGGTGAGCCGATCGAGGTCCGAGGGTCGCCGTGGTGCCGTCGCCCCCACCAGGGAGTCGACCACTGCGGGGTCGACCACCGATCCTCCCTCGGCCACGGTATGGATGGCCCGGACCAGCTCGTCGACCCCGGCGACCGACTCCTTCAACAGGTAGGCCCGGCGGGCGGAGCCGTCGGCCAGCAGGGCCAGCGCATATTCGGGATTGGCGTACTGGCTGAGCACGACCACGCCGATGTGCGGTTGATGCTCGCGCAGGTGGGCGGCGGCCCGGACGCCCTCGTCGGTGCCGGTCGGGGGCATCCGGATGTCGGTGACCACCACATCGGGCTCGACCTCCTCGACAAGAGCCAGGAGGCCCGGGAGGTCGTTGGCCGTCCCCACCAGCTCCAACCCGTTCTGATGGGCGATGAGCTTCTCCACGCCCTGGCGCAGGAGCACGTTGTCCTCGGCGAGCACCACCCGGACCGTTCCCATGGCTGACAACCGTAGTCTGCCGTGTTGTCGACCAGGCTGAGCCGGTCGCCGGGCGAGCGACCTGGCCGGTCCGGGGGGAGTAGTGGTAACACCCCGCCCGGCGGTGGGTTGACGCCCTTGGCGGGTGGCTCCGGGCCGATCAGACTGCAAGGAGCATGGGCGCAACCGATTCGGCGTGGGGGAACGACGAGGGGGCGGACCGACGGGCCGCGGGCGGAGGCGCGCGGTGAACGTAACGGCGCTCAGAACCGCCTGGTACCGGTTTCGCACCACGTTCGGCCGCCAGTGGGGCGGCTATCTGACCGTGCTCCTCCTCATCGGGTTGGTGGGAGGCCTGGCCATGGGGGCGGTGGCCGGAGCCCGGCGCACCCTCGCATCGCCGGCGGTGTACATGGCCAGTACCAATCCCGCCAGCTTCTCCATCGGCACCGGAATCCTCGATCCGCTGCTGGGCACTTCGTCCGGTTACGACCCGGTCATCATCAACACCATCGCCCACCTGCCCCATGTCACCCATAGTGCAAGTGTCTCGGGTCTCAATCTCGTCGTACTGGACGAGCACGGCTCCCCCGTCCAGAACGATGCCCAGCCCGGCAATGGATCCGGAAGTACCGACGGTGCCTATTTCACCAAGGGCAAGGCAACCGTCGTTGAGGGACGGATGCCCGATCCCGACAACCCACGCGAGTTCGTGGCGAACTCCCTGGTCACGGACAGTCTGGGACTGCATGTGGGACAGGTCGTCCCCTTCGGGATCTACACCAACGCCCAGACCGAAATGCCCGGTTTCGGCACCCCCAGCGTGCAGCCGTATCGCCGGATCGACATCAAGCTGGTCGGGATCGTGCTCGACCCCGGCAGCGTGGCGTCGGACCAGATCGACAGCGGTACCACGCTGCAGATCTTCTCTCCGGCGCTCACCCGACAGTTGCGCGCGTGCTGTGCCAACTACACCATCACCGGGGTACAGGTGACGGGCGATGCCGGTGTCGTCAACCAGGTGGAGCATGAGGCGCAAGACGCACTCCCCAAGGGATTCCCGGTGGTCCTCTCCGCGACCGCGACCGCGGGCGTGGCCAAGGCGGTACGGTCCGTCAAGCCCCTGGCCATCGCCCTGATGGTGTTCGGCGGGATCGCCGGCCTTGTGGCACTCATCGTGGCCGGCCAGGTCATCGGCCGCCAGCTCCGGTTCGGTGTTGAGGAGCGACGCATCCTCCGGGCCCTCGGTGCCGATCCGGCCGAGACGGTGATCGACAGTCTCTTGGGACTGCTCATGTCCATCGTGATCGGCTCGGTCCTGGCAGTGGCCGTGGCCGTCGCGCTGTCTCCGATCGCCCCCATCGGTGTGATCCGACCGGTCTATCCCGATCCGGGTGTGGCCTGGGACTGGACCGTGCTCGGTCTTGGATTCGCCCTCCTAATGGTCGGCCTGGCCGCCATCGCCACGGCGATGGCCTACCGCCAGACGCCACATCGGTTGGACCGGCGAAGAAGTATTTCGGTTCATACGGAATCGGGGCCTGCCACCGTGGTCGCCGGTTGGGGTCTGCCGGCGCCGGCCGTGGAGGGCGTCCGCTTCGCCCTCGACTCGGGGGCCGGACGCAACTCCGTACCGGTGCGCTCGGCCATCCTCGGCACCGTTCTGGCCCTGTGGGTGGTGGTCACCACGGTGACGTTCGGGGCCAGCCTCAACTCACTGGTCTCCCATCCCAACCTCTACGGATGGAATTGGGACTACATCCTGATCGGCGGGGGCGGTTCCGGAGACATCCCCTCCCATCGGGCCGCGCAACTCCTCGAGGGCGACCGTTCGGTTGCCTCGTGGTCGGGCGTCTACTTCGCCGACCTGAAGATCGACGGACGGACGGTGCCTGTGCTCGGGGGGACTCCGAACGCACCGGTGCAGCCCCCGGTGTTGTCCGGCCAGGGGCTCGACGGGCCCACCCAGATCGTGCTCGGCCCGGTGACGCTGTCCCAGCTCGGCAAGAAGGTGGGAGACACGGTGGAGGTGGACAGCGGTGCCGGCGAACAGACCCGGCTCCAGATCGTGGGTACGGCCACCATGCCCACCCTCGGGTTCTCCGGACTCCATCTGGAGATGGGGAGTGGGGCCTTGCTCTCCTCCATGATCATTTCGCCGACTGGCCGAAACCCGTTCGACGACCCGATGACCGGCCCCGAGGCGATCCTGGTGAGGCTGAAGGATGGTGCCCGTCAAGAAGCGGCCCTGGCGTCGTTGCAGCGAATCGCCAACGCCACCAGCACGCCATCCAATTTCGGAGTGGGGGTGGCCGCCGTACAGAGGCCGGCCGAAATCGTGAACTACCGCTCCATGGGGACCACGCCGGTGCTGCTCGGGATCTCCCTGGCCATTGGTGCAGTGGCTGCGCTCGCCCTGACCCTGGTGGCGTCGGTCCGTCGGCGCCGACGAGACTTGGCCGTGTTCAAGACGCTCGGCTTCACCCGTCGCCAGTTGGCCGCCACGGTGGCCTGGCAGTCGAGCGTGTCGGTGGTCATCGGGGTGGTCGTCGGCGTGCCCTTGGGAATCGTCACCGGGCGGTTGTTGTGGAATCTGTTCGCCACCGAGATCAACGCCGTGCCGTCCCCGACCGTGCCGGTGGGTTGGATCGTCGCCATCTCGGTCGGCGCCCTGGTGCTGGCCAACCTGGTCGCTGCCATCCCCGGTCGCCTTGCCGCTCGCACCCCGACGGCACTGGTGCTGCGAGCGGACTGATGGGTACGAATGTGGTGATCGGGTCGTGAGCAGGCAGGTAGTCCGGGTGGTGTGGTACCGCTTCGTGGCCACGCTGTCGCGAAGGCGGGGCGGCTACCTGGCACTGATCGTGCTCATCGGGCTGGTGGGTGGCCTGGCCATGGGCTCGGTCGCCGCCGCTCGTCGCACCCAGTCGTCGTTCCCCACCTATCTGGCCAGCACCGATCCTGCTGATCTGAACGGCGTCACCTCGTTCGTGAACCCCATGCCTGGCATCGCCGGCGCCGGCTACGACCCGTTCATCGAGGCACGGCTCGCACACCTACCCCATGTCGAAGAGATCACGACCGAGGCCGGGCTCAACGTCATCCCCCTGGGACCCCACGGCACTCCCGAGAGCCCCGCTGCCTACCCGGCCAGCGCCGGTGAGGTCAATGGCGTCGCCGATGCTTCGCCTGTCAACCTTGACAACGTCTCCGTCACTGAGGGTCGGCTGCCCGACCCCAGGCGCGCCGACGAGTTCGTCGTGAGCCCGACGACCGCCCGGATCTTCCGTCTCCGCGTCGGAGAGGTCGTTCGCTTCGGGGTCTACACAAATGCGCAGACCGCGTTGCCGGCATTCGGCACCGCCGCGGTCGCGCCCTACCGTCGGTTCGAGGCCAAGCTGGTTGGAATCGTGCTCCAGAGCAGCTCGGTGGTCCAAGACGACACCGATGGGGGGAACAGTGACAATCTCCTGTCCTTCACGCCGGCGTTGACCAGACCGATCCTCGCCTGTTGCGCGTACTACGCCGCCTCCGCGGTGAAGGTCTCGGGCGGCCACCGCAACGTGGCCACCGTCCAGCGGGAGATCACGCGCGTCCTGCCGCCGGGCTTCTCGCCGTTCGCCGCCAACCCGGCGCCGGCCATCGAGGCCAAAGCCGAACGGGCCATCAAGCCCGAGTCCATCGCCCTCGGCGTCTTCGGGGCGATCTGTGCGCTGGCTGCCCTGCTGATCGCCGCCCAGATCATCGGTCGACAGTTGCGGCTGGGCACCGAGGACCTCGGTACCCTGCGCGCCTTGGGTGGGGACCCGCAGATGACGGTCGGCGACGGGCTCATCGGGATCGTCGGGGCAGTGGTCATCGGATCGTTGCTGGCTGCAGGGGTGGCCATCGGCCTTTCTCCCCTTTCCCCGCTGGGTCCGGTGCGCGCCGTGGACCCTGCGCCCGGGGTGGCCGTCGACTGGACCGTCCTCGGGGCCGGCGTCCTCGTTCTGGTCCTTGCTCTCAGCGCGGTGGGCCTGATCATCGCCTACCGCCTCGCTCCCCACCGGTTCGGACCGGGTCGACAACGGCCGGTCGTACGACGTTCGGTGGTGGCCGGGCACGTCGCCGCCTCCGGTCTGCCGGAATCGGCGGTGACCGGCGTCCGGTTCGCGCTCGAGCCAGGTGTCGGTCGCAACGCAGTACCGGTGCGCTCAGCCATCCTCGGGTCGGCCCTCGCCGTCATCGTGGTGATCGCCACGGTCACCTTCGGCGCCAGCCTCAACACGCTCATCTCGCATCCGGCGCTCTACGGGTGGAACTGGACATACGAACTGAGCGCCAATCAGGGGGGCGTGATCCCCGGTAGCCAAGCCGCTCGCCTCCTCGATCATGATCACCATGTTGCCGCATGGTCCGGGATCTCCTTTGGGACCATGAGGATCGACGGCCAGGCTGCCGTGCCGACCTTGGGTGAGCCCACGAGCGCGACCGTGGCACCGCCCCTGCTGTCCGGGCACGAGGTCGAAGCAAACGACCAGGTCGTTCTAGGCGCGCTCACCCTGGCCCAGCTGCACAAGCAGGTCGGAGACACCGTCGAGTTGGACACCGGTGTGGGCAAACCGAACCCGCTCCGGATCGTGGGGACGGCCACCATGCCCACCATCGGTGGAGGGCAGGGCAACCAGCACCTCGAGATGGGGAGCGGGGCACTGGTGTCCTCCCACGTCTTCCCCCAAACCAATGACAATGGCTACAACCTGCCGGGAGCGGCGCCGGGCCCCGAAGCGATCCTGGTGCGGATGAAGGATCCAACCGACGGGGCCGCGCTCGGGTCCCTGCAGCGGATCGCCGGCGCAACGAGCACACCGGCCGACTACGGCGTATCCGTCCTGTCGGTGCAGCGGCCGGCCGAGATCGTCAATTACCGTGCCATGGGAAGCACGCCGGCCGTCCTCGGTGCCGCGCTGGCCGCGGGGGTGGTCGCCGCGCTGGGCCTGACGCTGATCGCCTCGGTCCGCAGAAGGCGGCGGGACCTGGCATTGATGAAGATGCTGGGCTTCACCCACCGCCAACTGGCCGCCACCGTGGCCTGGCAGTCCACCGTTGCCGTCGCCATCGGAACCGCGGCCGGCGTGCCTCTGGGGATCATCGTGGGCCGCCAGCTCTGGGTTCTCTTCGCCCACCAGATCGATGTCGTCCCGACCCCGACCGTTCCCGCCACGACCATCCTGCTCGTCGCCGTCGGTGCACTGATCCTCGCCAACCTCGTTGCCGTGCTCCCGGGCCGCATCGCCGCCCGCACCCCGACCGCGGTCTTGTTGCGGGCCGAATGACCCGAATGGGTCAGTTCTCGGAGACCAGGTCACCCTCGGTCAGGTCCAGCGACTCCAGGGTGAGCAGTGAATCGAGCTGGGCCGCCATGCTCTCGATCTCGTCCGCCTCGTAGTAGTTGCGGTTCAAGGTCAGTGTGAGCTGGTGCTGAACCAGAGCCAGGGCATCCTCGGCGGCGGCGGCGGCGTCGTACACGGAGAACAGCTTGGCCTGCATGGCCTGTGCCGACACGAAGCGCGTGCCACGCTGCTCCGCCTCGGAGGGGAGGGTGCGCAGGACGTCCCCGGGGGTGGGGTCGTGGCCGTCGGTGTTGACTCGATTGACTCGCCCGAGATCGATGCTGTCGAGATCCTCGTGATCGGCGTTCGCCTGATTGACCTGCCCACTGTTGGTCTGTTCGGTATGCACCTGATCCATGGCGTGTGCCTCGTTTCGTGCTTGCCCTGCCCTTGGGGGATGTACCCCCACTGCCTCTATTTAACACCGGAACGTCCCTTGATCTTCCGCGGCTTGCGGCCCGAGGTGCCTGAATGCGAGCGCTCAGGCAATAGGGTGGTAGTCGACGCCGGCGACGGCCCCCCGGCTGCTGGCCGCGTGGGTCGGATCGAGGGGTGGGACGCCGAGCTTGTCGCGGATCTCCTCCATGGCGTCTTCCACCCGGTCCCAAGAGCAGAAGTCGCGGCTGAACGTGTCCGCAGTGGCATGGAGGCCGCGATCCCATGCCACCAGCTGCGCCGGGCTCGAAGGGTTGAGCGTGTCGAGGTCCGGCGGGTCGATGCCCAGCCCGAGGACGGCCAGCGAGCAGATGGCGCCGGCAGCAGCGTCCGACAGTGTGCCGTGGCCGCCCCCGGTGGCCACCGCCTTGGCCGCTCCGAGCAGCGCCGAGGCCTGTCGGTCGTCCACGGCGAGGAGCATGTCTCCATTCCAGCACGAGAACCCGGACGCGAGCACCCCTTGTGGTGGTGTTACCACCCACCGGTGGTAAGGCCGGCAGACACCCTGTCTCTGGGCATGCTCACCGGTAAGACTGCGGGGATGGATGCCTTCGGGGTGAGCGTGGCCCAATCGTGAGCGGTCTCGACGCGGTGGTGGTGGGATCGGGCCCCAACGGCCTGGCCGCCGCCGTCACACTTGCCGGTGCCGGCCTCTCGGTTGCGGTGATCGAAGGCGCTGGGATCCCGGGTGGCGGCTGCCGCACCGATGCGTTGACAGCACCCGGGTTCCTCCAGGACGTCTGCTCGGCCGTCCACCCCTTTGTGTTGGCATCCCCCTTCTTCCGCCAGCCGGCCTTCGACGGCCTGCGCACTTCCCTCCGTCAGCCCGAGATCCCCTTCGCCCATCCACTCGACGGTGGCGATGCAGCCCCGGCCTTCCGGTCTCTGGATGAGACAGCGGCATCCCTCGGTCCCGACGGCACCGCGTATCGACGGTTGTTGGGCCCGCTGGTCCGCCATCCTCTGGAGATCGCCGACGCCGTGGTCGCCCCCCTCCGATCGGTCCCCGAGCACCCGTTCGCCCTGGCCCGATTCGGCCTTCCCGGCCTGCTGCCCGCGAACGTCCTGGTCCGCCGCTTCGAGTCCGAGAAGGCCAAGGCGATGCTGGCCGGCGTGGCCGCCCATTCGATGGCCCCGTTGACCGCGCCGCTCACCAGCGCCTTCGGCCTGATCCTGGCTCTGACCGCCCATGCGGTGGGTTGGCCGGTGGTGCAAGGGGGTAGCTCGGGCATCACCAATGCGCTGATCGTCGAGCTGGAGCGGCTCGGCGGTACCATCACCACCGGGCAGTGGATCAGCTCGCTGTCGGAGCTCCCCCGGTCCACCGCCGTGGTACTGGACACGTCACCGAAGGGTCTTGCGGCCATCGCCGGCACCGCCCTGCCGGACCGCTACCGCCGGGCGCTCCGTCGCTTCCGCTACGGGCCGGGGGTGTGCAAGGTGGACTGGGCGCTGTCCGGACCGGTGCCGTGGAACGCCGAGGTGTGCCGCCGGGCCGGGACCCTCCACCTGGGGGGCACCTTTGCCGAGGTGGCAGCCAGCGAGGCCGAGGTGAACGCCGGGCGGCACCCGCAGCGCCCCTACTGCATCGTGGCGCAGCCCGGGGTGGCCGACCTCACTCGTGCCCCGGCCGGCCGGCACACCCTGTGGGGCTACTGCCACGTCCCGCCGGGATCCACGGTGGACATGACGGCGGCCATCGAGTCCCAGATCGAGCGGTTCGCACCCGGCTTCTCCGAGCTGATTCTGGCCCGGGCCACCCGCACCGCCGCCGATGTGGAGCGGGACAACCCGAACTACGTAGGCGGCGATATCGGTGGAGGTGCGGCCAGCCTGGTCCAGACCCTCTTCCGGCCGACGGTGCAGTGGAATCCCTACCGAACGCCGCTTCGTGGCGTCTATCTGTGCTCTGCGTCGACGCCGCCGGGGGGCGGGGTGCACGGGATGTGCGGTGTCTATGCGGCGCGATCGGTGCTGCACGACCACTTCGGAGGCGCACCGCCCTTCCGGGGCTGACGGAGGCCGAGCCCGGCCAGATCCGGATTACCGATGGTGCCGTACCGTTCCGATCAGCGTGCGGCCAGGCTGCGGCGCACGAACTCGTCGAAGCCCGTCGGCCGACGACCCAGCAGCCAACCGAGCACGTTGGAGTTCCCGGTGATCCCGTAGCGGCCGTAGTGGTCGAAGAGGCGCTCCATGGCGTCGAGACGGTAGTCGTCCTCTTCGGATGCCCGGGGACCGTCGGCGGCTCGGACCGCGAAGGGAACCGTCTCGGCCGTGACCGGCCGGCCGGACTCGGCCGAGATGACCTGCGCCAGCGCGGTGGCAGTGAGGAAATCCCGACCGCAGAGCTCGTAGGTTGCGTAGTGGTGGTCGGCGTTCCCCACCACCGCGGCCGCCACCTCGGCGACATCCTCCAGGTCCACGTGGGCCAGGGGCGTCCCGATCCCGTACGGCTGGCGCAGGACCCCCTCGCCGACCACGCGGGCAACGTCGATGTTCTGCATGTAGTGCATGGGCTGGAGGATGGTGAACGGCATCCGCGACAGGAGGACCACCCGTTCGACCGCCAGCTTTGCCTGGTGGTTCAGAAGCGGCTCGAGTTGGGGGTGGGTGACCGAGAACTGCACGAAGTGGACGACCCCGGCCCGGCGGGCGGCGGTCACCACCGCATGTCCCATCTCGGCCTCCCGGGGGTGCATCGGAGGACCGATGTGGACGACCGACTCGACACCGTCGAGGGCCCGGCGCACGTCCGCCGGCTCGAGCAGGTTGCCGACACGGGCCTCCGTCGCACCCTCGTCCACGAGCTGTTCGACCCCGGTGGCGATATCGAAGGCCCGGACGGGGTGCCCGGCGCCGGCCAGGGCGCGGACCACGCTCCGTCCGGTCCGACCGTTGGCCGCCGTCACCAGGATCACCTCGGGTGCCCTCCGTCCCGGTCCCCTTCGGATGGCCGTCCGCCAGGGTTACCGTCCGGTTCGTGCAGCGCCGGTGTGGAAGCAGCACCGGGAGCCTGGCGGGCGAGCAGGGCGCCCCAGCCCTCGCTCTCGCCGGGGACGATCGCCAGCGGGGGATCGGCGACCAGCAGGTGGGCCTCACCGCTGCGGATGGCGAGGACGATGGCCTGTCCCACCAGCTCGGGCGGGTCGGGCGTTATGCGTCGGGCCCCGCTGACCAGGTGGCCCGCCCGGAGCCGGCTGTGGAACTCGGTGGCGGTCACCGAGGGGTAGACGACGGACACCGTCACGCCCGCATCGGCCAGCTCGAGCCGTCCGACCTGGGAGAGCATGTTGAGCGCTGCCTTGGTGGCGGAGTAGCCACCGAG
>DAIMIK010000089.1:0-9603 GCA_036722795.1 Acidimicrobiales bacterium
TCACCCCGCACACCAAGTTCGAGGCGACCGTCTACGTGCTGAACAAGGACGAGGGTGGGCGGCACAAGCCCTTCTTCACCAACTACCGGCCCCAGTTCTACTTCCGGACCACCGACGTGACCGGCACGATCACCCTTCCCGAGGGGACGGAGATGGTCATGCCCGGCGACAACACGGAAATGACCGTCGAGTTGGGCAAGCCCATCGCAATGGTCGAAGGTCTGCGGTTCGCCATCCGTGAGGGTGGTCGGACGGTGGCCTCGGGCCGGGTCACGAAGATCCTCGCATAGTCCAGCTGTAGCGAACACCCACGAGAGGACGCTGTACCCATGGCCGCAGAGGGCCCCCGTCAGAAGATCCGAATCCGCCTGAAGGCTTACGATCACGAGATTCTCGATCAGTCCACCGAGAAGATCGTGCAGACAGTGCTCCGCACCCAGGCAAAGGTGCTGGGCCCGGTGCCCCTCCCCACGGAGAAGCACCGCTACACGGTCATCCGGTCGCCCCACAAGTACAAGGACAGCCGGGAGCACTTCGAGATGAGGGTGCACAAGCGGCTGGTCGACATCGTGGATCACACCCCGAAGACGGTTGACTCGCTCCAGAGGCTCGACCTGCCGGCCGGGGTGGACATCGAGATCAAGATCCAGACCGTCTAGTAGGCGGCTCGTCAGGAGCCACCGGTTTGGTGTAGAGTCATTGGTCGGCCTGGTTCTGGGCCACACCATGTGAATGGGACGTGTTCGAGCGCCCGCCGGAAGACGGCGGGGACCTCGGGCCAAACCAGGCGAGCGCTCCGCTCGGGTTGTTCCGAGCGGAGCGTCTGCGTGCGAGCCGATGCCAGCAGTGCATCGGTGGAGTCAACAGGGAAGGGACAGCAGTCCAGCAGGAAACGATCGACACCGGCCGGTGTCGATCCAGGCAAAGAGTCGAGACGGAGAAGCTCCAGTGGCCACCAAGGCGATCGTGGGCGAAAAAGTCGGAATGACCCAGATATGGGACGACCAGAACCGGGCCATCCCGGTGACGGTGGTGCGCGTGGCGCCGGTGCGTGTGGTCCAGGTCAAGACCCCCGAGCACGAGGGCTACTCCGCCCTGCAGGTGACCTGGGGTCACCGACGGGCATCCGCGCTGACCAGGCCGGAGAAGGGCCACTACGACAAGTCCGGGGTGGACCCGGGCCGGCGCCTGGTCGAACTGCGGATCGACGACACGTCGAGCTACGAGGTGGGCCAGCAGCTGACCGCCGACCTGCTCCAGCCCGGTGAGCTGGTGGATGCCATCGCGGTGTCGAAGGGCAAGGGCTTCGCCGGCGGCATGAAGCGGCACAACTTCAAGGGCCAGGGCGCCAGCCACGGCAACCACAAGAAGCACCGTTCACCGGGCTCGATCGGCGCCTGCGCCACTCCCTCCCGCGTGTTCAAGGGGACCCGGATGGCCGGCCGGATGGGTGGCCAGCAGGTGACAACCCTCAATCTGGAGATCGTCCAGGCCGATCCGGAGCGCGAGTTGATCCTGGTCAAGGGCGCGGTGCCCGGGCCGAGGGGGGGCATCGTGGTGCTCCGGAACGCGGTCAAGGCACCCCTGGTCAGGGGGGGCAAGGCATCATGAGCGCGACCGAGACCACCATCGACACCATCGACCTCGAAACGGCGACCCCGGCCGAGATCCGGCGGTTCCTGCGCCCTGCCCCGCAGGTGCGCACGGTGACCCGGCGGTCGAGTGACGGCGCCGAGCTCGGCCTGGTCGGGCTCGACCCCTCGTTCTTCGGCATCGAGCCCAATCTGGCCGTGCTGCACCAGGTGGTCACCGCCCAGCTGGCGGCCGCCCGTGCGGGGACCCAGTCGACGAAGACCAGGTCCGAGGTCCGGGGCGGAGGGGTCAAGCCCTTCCGGCAGAAGGGCACCGGACGGGCCCGGGCGGGCTCGATCCGTTCGCCCATCTGGGTCGGAGGAGGCGTGGCCCTCGGGCCCAAGCCCCGCTCCTATGCGCAGAAGACACCCAAGAAAATGATCAAGCTGGCCCTGTGCTCGGCGCTGTCCGACCGTGCCTCCCAGGACCGGGTGGTCCTGGTCGATGCGTGGGACTTCGAGGTACCGAGCACCAAGCGTGCCGTCGCCGCCCTCGAGGCGCTGGGGGTGTCCGGACGGGTGCTGGTGGTGCTGGGGGACGAGGACGGCTACGCCGACCGGTCCTTCGGGAACCTGCCCGAGATCCAGTCCATCATGGTGGGGGAACTGAACTCCTACGACATCCTGGTCAACGACTGGGTGGTCTTCACCGACGGGACGCTGCCGGGTGAGAGCTCCGACGCGAGCGGCTCACGATCCGAGGGAGCGGCACCGTTAGCCGAGGCGGACAGCCCGGCACGGGCCGAGGAGGCCGAGGGCGAGACGGTCGAGGCCGGCGAGGAGGCCGAGGGCGAGGCTGGCGAAGTGGCCGAGGCCGAGACCACCGAGGAAGAAGGCACCGGATCATGAGGGACCCCCACAACGTGCTGATCCGACCGGTGGTGTCGGAGAAGTCCTACTCGCTGATGGACAACAACGTCTACGTCTTCGTGGTCGACCGCTCGGCGACGAAGATCGACGTGCGCAATGCCGTGGAGCAGGCCTTCAGCGTGCGGGTGACCAACGTGAACACCCTCAACCGCAAGGGCAAGGCCAAGCGCAACCGGAAGAACAACTCCCTCGGCCACCGTCCCGACACCAAGCGGGCCATCGTCACCCTCCACGAGGGTGACTCGATCGACCTCTTCGAGAGCTGAGAGACCGAGAGCACACCATGCCACTCCGTTCACGCAAACCCACCAGCCCCGGCCGGCGCTTCCAGACCGTCTCGGACTTCGCCGAGATCACCCGCGACCGTCCCGAGAAGTCGCTGCTTGCGCCCAAGCCGTCAACCGGCGGCCGCAACAGCCATGGCCGCAAGACCTCACGCCACCGCGGCGGGGGCCACAAGCAGCAGTACAGGATCATCGACTTCAAGCGCGACAAGGACGGCGTGCCGGCCAAGGTCGCCGCCATCGAGTACGACCCCAATCGCAATGCCCGGATCGCCTTGCTCCACTACCTCGACGGCGAGAAGCGCTACATCCTCGCCCCGGCCCTGGTCCAGGTGGGCGATCGTCTGCAGTCCGGCCAGGGCGCCGAGATCCGCCCGGGGAACGCCCTCCCCCTCCGCTACATCCCCGTCGGTTCGGTGATCCACAACGTGGAGATGCGGCCCGGCGCCGGCGGCAAGATCGCCCGCGGAGCCGGCATGAGCGTCCAGTTGGTGGCCAAGGAGGGAGCGTTCGCCACACTCCGGCTCCCCTCGACCGAGATGCGCCGGGTCTCCATCGACTGCCGGGCCACCCTGGGCACGGTGGGCAACTCCGAAGCCGAACTGATCAAGATCGGCAAGGCCGGCCGCAACCGTTGGAAGGGCAAGCGCCCGCAGACCCGCGGAGTGGCCATGAACCCGGTCGACCACCCGCTGGGTGGCGGCGAGGGCAAGACCTCGGGTGGACGCCACCCGGTGTCCCCGTGGGGCCAGCCCGAGGGCCGTACCCGGGCACGCAACAAGGAGTCCGACAAGATGATCGTCCGCAGGCGCCGCACACGCGGTGCCCGGCGGTAGGAAAGACAGAAGGAACGTCACACTATGCCCCGTAGCCTGAAGAAGGGTCCGTTCGTTGACGACCACCTCCTGAAGAAGGTGGACGTCCTCAACGCGGCCGGAGACAAGAAGGTCATCAAGACCTGGTCCCGGCGTTCCACGATCATCCCCGACATGGTCGGCCACACCATCGCCGTCCACGACGGTCGCAAGCACATCCCGGTCTACGTGACCGAGTCGATGGTCGGCCACAAGCTGGGCGAGTTCGCCCCGACCCGGACCTTCAAGTTCCATGCTGGCCAAGAGCGGGCGGGGAGGCGCTGACGTGCCCGGAGTGAAGACCAACGAGCGTGAGGGCACCCGTGCGGTGCTCCGTCACAGCCGGACGTCCGCCTACAAGGTGCGCCAGGTGCTGGACCTCATCCGTGGGCAGGATGCCGATCGGGCCGCGGAGATCCTCGCCCTTGGCGATCGCGAGGCCGCGGCCACGGTGGGCAAGGTGCTCGCCTCCGCGGTGGCCAACGCCGTCCACAACGATGGGCTCGATGCCGAGGACCTGTATGTGTCCGCCTGCTACGCCGATGAGGGAAGCACCCTCAAGCGCTGGCGGCCCCGGGCCAGGGGCCGTGCCACGCGCATCCGCAAGCGGACCTCGCACATCACGATCATCGTGGGCCGTCTCCCCGATGAGCGGATCGCCCGCCGCCGGGCCAAGCAGGCGGCCGGTGGTTCGCAGCGCTCACGGCGGGTGGCCGGGTCCCGTCGTCGCCAGCAGGCGGAGGCCTCGGCGTCTACTGCGCCGGTCACGGGCGGCAAGGAGACCGAGCTCGTATCCGAGCCGGCCGGGGCCGCCGAGGCGGACGAGAACGATACCGAACAGGTCGAGTCCGAGGGCATCGAGTCCGAGGCCGGCACCGAGTCGGCGCACGCCGACGACGAGACCGTGGACACCGCGGAGGACGCGGGCCCCGAGCTCGAAGAGACAGACGGCGATTCCGCCGAAGAGAAGGGCGAGTAGATGGGCCAGAAGGTAAACCCCTACGGGTTTCGGCTCGGCGTCACCACCGACTGGAAGTCGCGCTGGTTCGAGGAGCGCAACTATCAGAACTGTGTGATCGAGGACTGGAAGATCCGTGACTATCTGATGTCGCAGCTGGAGTCGGCTGCGGTCAGTCGCATCGAGATCGAGCGAACCCGTGACCGGTTGCGCGTAGACATCCACACCGCCCGCCCGGGCATCGTCATCGGTCGGCGAGGTGCGGAAGCCGACCGGCTGAAGAAGAAGATCGAGGAGATCACCGGGCTCAACAACCGGATCCAGCTGAACATCCAGGAGATCAAGCAGCCCGAGCTCGACGCCGCGCTGATCGCCCAGGGCATCTGCGACCAGCTGGCCCGCCGGGTGGCCTTCCGTCGTGCCATGAAGCGCTCGATCCAGACCGTGCAGAAGGCCGGCGCCCTCGGCGTGCGTGTCCAGTGCTCCGGTCGCCTGGGCGGCTCCGAGATGTCGCGCAAGGAGTCCTACCGCGAGGGTCGGGTGCCGCTGCACACGCTGCGGGCCGACATCGACTACGGCTTCCGCGAGGCCAAGACCACGTTCGGCCGCATCGGCGTCAAGGTCTGGATCTACAAGGGGGACATCCTCCCCTACAAGATCTCGACCGAGGACAAGATCACCCGCGAGGCCGCCATGGCCGTGGGCGAGACGTCGGGCCAGAGCGGCGATGCCCCTCGCCGGCTGATCACCGCCGGCGGTGGCCGCCGTCGTGCCGAGCAGGGCGCTCCGGGCAGCGTGGTGACGGTCGACTCCGACACCACCGAGCCGGAGATCCCCGAGGGACTGGTCGATCGGTCGACGGCGGATATCGCCGCACCGCCTGCCGTGCCCGACGAGCTCGAGCGCATCCTCACCGAGGACGAGGAGATCGAGCGCCGGACCCGCGAGCACCACGAGACCCCGCACTTCCGCAAGGAGGTCGACTGACATGTTGATGCCACGGAAGGTCAAGCACCGCAAGCAGCAGCGCGGGCGGATGAGCGGCAAGGCCAAGGGCGGCTGCGACGTCACGTTCGGCGACTTCGGCATCCAGGCCATGGAGCCGGCGTGGTTGACGGCGCGCCAGATCGAGGCGGCCCGAATCGCCATGACCCGTCACGTGAAGCGCGGCGGCAAGGTGTGGATCCGGGTGTTCCCGGACCGCCCGGTGACGAAGAAGCCGGCGGAGACCCGCATGGGCTCCGGCAAGGGCAACCCCGAGCACTGGGTGGCCGTTGTCAAGCCGGGCCGGATCCTCTTCGAGCTGGCCGGCGTCGAGCCCGAGCTGGCGCGTGAGGCAATGGAGCGGGCCATCCAGAAGCTGCCGTTCAAGGCCCGCTTCGTGGTCCGGCCTGGGACGCATGGGACCCCGGAGGTGCAGGTCTGATGGCAACTGCGGCAGAGATCTCCGAGTACGACACCGAGGAGCTGGAGCGCCAGCTGGGCGAAACCCGGCGGGAGCTGTTCAACCTCCGGTTCCAACTGGCCACCGGCCAGCTCGACAACTTCTCGCGGGTCAACCACGTCCGCAAGGACGTCGCCCGGATGCTGACCGAGCTGCGGAACCGGGAGATCGCCGAGGCCGAGGGCCTCGCCGTCGACCAGCTACCGGCCCACCAGGCGGCGGCCCGCCGCCGCTCTGAGGATGAGGCACTCGGCCGGTCCAAGACCACCGCGTCGGAGCGTCGGGCCGCGGCCGATGCCGAAGCGGCGGAGAGCGCCACCGACGATGCCGATGCAACCGCAGATGAGGACGAGTCGACCGCCGACGTGGCGGCCGACGACGGCACGGCCGTCGTCGGCGGCGCCGACACCGAGGAGAAGAGTTGATGGCTGACGAGCAGAGTTCCACCGGGACGGCCGAGCCCCGGGACAACGCCCGCAAGGTGCGTGAGGGCCTCGTGGTGTCCGACGCCATGGAGGCGACGGTCGTGGTGGCCGTGATCGAGCGGGTCCGCCACCCTCGCTACGGCAAGACGGTGCAGCGCACCAAGCGCCTCTACGTCCACGACGGCGACAACCTCGCCAAGGTGGGGGACCGGGTGCGGGTCGTCGAGACCCGCCCGCTGTCCAAGCTCAAGCGCTGGCGCCTGTCGGAAGTACTGGAGCGTGCACGATGATCCAACAGGAATCCCGACTCCGCGTGGCCGACAACTCCGGCGCCAAGGAGGTCCTCTGCATCAAGGTGCTCGGCGGCTCCCGCCGCCGGTACGCCTCGATCGGGGATGTCTTCGTGGCCACGGTGAAGGACGCCATCCCCGGGGCTGCGGTCAAGAAGGGCGACGTGGTCAAGTGCGTCGTCGTCCGCACGAAGAAGGAGAAGCGCCGTCCCGACGGCAGCTACATCCGCTTCGACGAGAACGCCGCTGTCCTCATCAACGACCAGCAGCAACCACGCGGGACCCGCATCTTCGGCCCTGTCGGCCGTGAACTGCGCGACAAGCGCTTCATGCGGATCGTCTCGCTGGCACCGGAGGTGTTGTAGATGCGAATTCGCAAGGGAGACAAGGTCCAGGTCCTGAGTGGCAAGGACCGTGGCAAGCAGGCCCATGTCGTACGGGCCATTCCCACCCAGGGACGGGTCATCGTCGAAGGGGTCCATGTGGCGAAGAAGTCGGCCAAGCCGACCCGCGCCACCATGCAGGGAGGCCTCATCGACAAGTTCATGCCGGTGTCGGTGTCCTCGGTGGCCATCGTCTGCGGCACGTGCGGGCCCACCCGCATCGGGATGCGCATGGACGAGCAGGGCCGCAAGATCCGGGTCTGCCGCAAGTGTGGGGCGGATCTGTGATGGCCACCACGTCCGCCGGGGCACGTCCCCGGCTCAAGGAGCGCTACGACGGCGAGGTGCGGCTGGGGCTGAAGGAGACGCTTGGCCTCGAGAACATCATGGAGGTCCCCCGGCTGTCCAAGATCGTCATCAACATGGGCGTCGGTCGGGCCACCCAGCAGAAGTCGCTGATCGAAGGGGCCATGCGGGACCTCGAGATCATCGCCGGCCAGAAGCCGGTCGTGACCAAGGCCAAGAAGTCGATCGCCTCGTTCAAGCTTCGTGAAGGACAGGAGATCGGGGCCAAGGTGACCCTGCGGGGCGATCGGGCGTGGGAGTTCCTCGACCGACTGCTGGCCATGGCCATCCCCCGGATCCGCGACTTCCGCGGGCTGTCCCCCCGTTCGTTCGACGGGCACGGCAACTACACCTTCGGGGTGACCGAGCAGCTGATCTTCCCCGAGATCGACTACGACCGCATCGACACCACCCGGGGCATGGACATCACCATCGCCACCACCGCACGTACCGACGACGAGGGCCGGGCACTCCTGGCCGCGTTCGGCTTCCCGTTCCGACAGGAGAACCAGTAACCCCATGGCGAAGAAGGCTTTGATCGAAAAGCAGCAGCGCACGCCCAAGTTCAAGGTGCGCGGGTACACCCGATGCCGTCGGTGTGGCCGACCCAAGTCGGTGTACCGCAAGTTCGGCCTGTGCCGGATCTGCCTGCGAGTGATGGTCCATGCCGGTGAGATCCCCGGCGTGACGAAGGCCAGTTGGTGAGAGGAGGCGACCGACGATGACGATGACCGACCCCATTGCCGACATGCTGACCCGTATCCGGAACGCCAATACCGCTCACTTCGACACGGTCAAGATGCCCGGCTCCAAGCTCAAGGAGTCCCTGGCCGCCATCCTGGTGGACGAGGGCTACATCACGGGCTACGAGATCAACGCGGTCCCCGGCAGGCCGGGCAAGACCCTCGAGATCACCATGAAGTACGCCCCTGACCGCGCCCGCACCATCTCGGGCATCAAGAGGGTGTCCAAGCCGGGCCTGCGCATCTACGCGCGTGCCGACAGGATCCCCCGCGTGCTCGGAGGGCTGGGAGTCGCCGTGGTGTCGACCTCCAAGGGCCTGATGACCGATCGTGAGGCGCGCAAGCGTCGTATGGGTGGAGAGGTGCTCTGCTATGTCTGGTAGCCGCGCCGCCGGCCCGGTGGGCCGCATCGCTGCAGGAGGTATCCGCTGATGTCGCGCATCGGACGCTCGCCGATCACCGTCCCCTCCGGGGTCTCGGTGGCACTGGGCGAGGACCACACGGTGACGGTCAAGGGGCCCCAGGGCGAGCTGGCCCGGTCGGTCCCCGCCGCCATGACCATCCGCCAGGACGGTGACGTCCTGGTGGTGGAGCGGCCGGACGACCAGCGTCAGAACCGCGCCCTCCACGGCCTCACCCGCTCGCTGGTTGCCAACATGGTGGCCGGCGTGACCGACGGCTTCTCCAAGGAGTTGGAGATCGTGGGGGTCGGCTACCGGGTCATCCCCAGGGGCCCCTCGGCTCTCGAGCTGGCCCTCGGGTTCTCCCACCCGGTCAACGTGAGCGCCCCCGAGGGCGTGACCTTCGAGGTGCCGAGCGCCACCCGGATCATCGTCAAGGGAATCGACAAGGAAAAGGTCGGCCAAGTGGCCGCGGACATCCGCAAGCTGCGCAAGCCCGAGCCCTACAAGGGCAAGGGCGTGCGCTACCTGGGCGAGCGGGTCGTGCGCAAGGCCGGGAAGGCAGCCAAGTAATGGCACGCACTGATCACAAACTGGAACTCCGCCGCCGCCGGCACGCCCGGGTCCGCCGCCGGGTGCACGGTTCGGCCGAACGCCCGCGCCTGGCCGTCTTCCGTTCCAACAAGCACATCTCCGCCCAGCTCATCGACGACGCCGCCGGCCGCACGCTCGCCGCCGCGTCCTCGGTCGAGAACGTCCTGCGGGACGCCGGCGGGGGCAACGTCGAGGCGGCCCGTGCCGTGGGCACCCTGGTGGCCACGCGGGCCAAGGATGCCGGTATCACGACCGTGGTCTTCGATCGCGGCGGTTTCGCCTATCACGGGCGGGTGGCCGCGCTGGCCGACGCCGCCCGCGCCGAAGGACTGGAGTTCTGAGATGGCCGTGAACAACAACGAGCTGCAGTTCGAGGAGCGC
>DAIMIK010000090.1:0-9431 GCA_036722795.1 Acidimicrobiales bacterium
GGGGGTTCTTCTACGAGCCCACGGTGGTCACCGGCCTCGCTCAGGACGACGAGATCATCCAGGAGGAGGTCTTCGGTCCCGTCGTCACCGTGCAGCGCTTCGGCGACGAGGACGAAGCGGTGAAATGGGCAAATGACGTGGAGTTCGGGCTTGCATCCTCGGTGTGGACCCGGGATCACGCCCGGGCGATGCGGGTGTCGGCGCGCCTCGACTTCGGTTGCGTGTGGATCAACGCGCACATCCCGCTGGTCGCAGAGATGCCACACGGGGGGTTCAAGCACTCCGGTTACGGGAAGGACCTGTCCGTCTACGGCCTCGAGGACTACACACGGATCAAGCACGTCATGAGTGCTACTGCTCCGTAGCGCCGGGGCCACGATTGGGTCCGGGTGCGTTCGGGGCCGACCCGAGTGCCGGCGCCCTCGGCCTGGTCGCCGGTCTCCCGGGCACTACCGATGGCCGGCGGCCGCACGCGCCCGGAACGGGACGATCTGCCCGCCTCCTACAGGGGGATGTTGCCGTGCTTCTTCGCGACGGGGGGATCGGAGCGCTTGTGGCGGAGCGTCCGCAGTGACGAGGCCACCTGCGCCCGGGTCTCCGAGGGTCGGATCACTGCGTCCACATAGCCACGCTCCGCCGCCGGGTAGGGGTTGTCGAACTCCTGGCGGTACTCGGCGACCAGGCGCTCCCGCAGCGCCGGATCGTCGGTGGCCACCAGCTCGCGGTGGTGGACGATGTTGACGGCCCCGTCGGCGCCCATGACGGCGACCTCGGCGGTCGGCCAGGCCAGGTTCACGTCCGCCCGCAGGTGCTTGGAGCCCATGACGACATAGGCGCCTCCGTACGCCTTGCGGGTGATGACCGTCACCTTGGGCACGGTCGCCTCGGCGTAGGCATAGATCAGCTTGGCTCCCCGGCGGATGATCCCCTGCCACTCCTGGTCCGTGCCGGGGAGGAAGCCGGGGACGTCCACGAAGGTGACGATGGGGATGCCGAAGGCGTCACAGGTGCGCACGAATCGGGCGGCCTTCTCGGCGGCGTCGATATCGAGCGTTCCGGCCAGATGCATCGGTTGGTTGGCGACGACGGCGACCGACGCACCCTCGACGCGCCCGAAGCCACAGATGAGGTTGGGGGCGAACGCCTCGTGGATCTCGAGCAGCGACCCGTCGTCGAGCACGCTCGAGACGACGTTCCGCATGTCGTAGGGCGTCGTATCCGAGTCGGGGATCACATGGTCGAGCTCGAGGTCCCGGGTGGTCACGGCGGTGGGGGCGGCACCGGTGTAGCGCGGCGGCTCCGACTGGCTGCTCTGGGGAAGGTAGCTGAGCAGGGCCCGCACGAAGTCGAAGGCGTCCGACTCGTCCGCTGCCACGTAGTGGGCGTTGCCCGATCGGCGGGCGTGGACGACGGCACCCCCGAGCTCCTCGAATCCGACGACTTCACCGGTGACGGCCTTGATGACGTCCGGGCCGGTGATGAACATGTGGGACAGCTTGTCGACCATCACCGTGAAGTCGGTGAGCGCGGGTGAATAGACGGCCCCTCCCGCACAGGGACCGGCGATCACCGAGATCTGAGGCACGAACCCCGAAGCAACGGTGTTGCGGTAGAAGATGTCACCGTACAGTCCGAGGGAAGCGACCCCCTCCTGGATGCGTGCGCCTCCGGAGTCGTTGATCCCGACGATGGGGCAGCCGATCTGCAACGCCACGTCCATCATCTTCACCACCTTCTGCCCGAACACCTCTCCGAGGGACCCTCCGAACACGCTGAAATCCTGGGAGAACAGGCAGATGTCCCGTCCGTTGACCGTGGCGATCCCGGTGACCACACCGTCGCCATAGGGTCGGCCCGCGCCCGGATCCGGACCACTGGCGCCATGCCGGGCGAACGCGTCGAACTCGCGAAACGAACCGGGGTCGACCAGGGACTCGATCCGCTGGCGGGCGGTCATCTTCCCGTGGGCACCCTGTCGCTCGACGGCGACCGACTCGGCCTGCTCGTAGACGATTCGGCGCCTCTCGTCGAGGCCCGCGAGCCTCGAGGCCGCGGTGCCCGGCTCCCCGGGAACCGAAGTCACTGTGCTCCCTCCCCCGAAGGCGTGTCCACGACCCGGCAGAGTACCTCCCCACGTTGTACCTCGTCCCCGACCTTGACGGTCAGGCCCTGGACCCAACCGTCCCTCGGAGCGCGCAGGGACTGCTCCATCTTCATCGCCTCGACGTCGACCAGCGTGTCCCCCCGCATGACGCGCTGCCCGTTGACCGCCACCAACACGACCACCTTGGCCTGCATGGGGCTGGCCACGGCATCGCCGGCGACACCGTGGCCAGCGTCGGCCTGCTCCTTCCGATGCCGGGGCGGCGGTGGGGGAAGGGCCGGTCCGCCGAAGCTCCCGAACTCCGCGGGAAGCGTGACCTCGACGCGGCGACCGTCCACCTCGAGGGTCAGTCGGCGGCGCCCACCGTCGGGGACCGCCTCGGAATGGCCGACCGATCGGGGAAGGGCGCCGAGGGCGTCGTCCAGCACCGTCTCTATCCACCGCGTGTGGACGCGAAACGGCTCGGACACGAAGTCGGAATGATCGACCACGAGCCGGTCCATGGGGAGCACGGTTGCAATTCCTTCGACCCTGAACTCCGCCAGCGCACGGCGGGCGCGAGCCAAAGCGTGCCCCCGATCGCGTCCGAACACCACCAGCTTGCCGATCAGCGAGTCGAACTCTGCGGGCAGGGTGTCACCCTCCTCGTAGGCACCGTCCCAGCGCACGCCGGGCCCGGATGGCACCCTCCATCGCTGGAGTCGACCCGGGCTCGGAATGAACCCGTTGGCCGGGTCCTCGCCGTTCACCCGGAACTCGATGGCGTGCCCGGTCACGACGGGGTCGTCGTAGTCGATCAGCCCGCCCGACGCGATCCGCAACTGCTCCTCCACCACGTCGAATCCGGTGACCAACTCGGTGACCGGGTGCTCGACCTGCAGGCGGGTGTTGACCTCGTTGAAGGAGAGGGTGCCGTCCGGCGCCAGCAGGAACTCGCAGGTTCCGGCGTTGACATAGCCGGCCTCGGCCAGGATCGCCTTGGATGCCTCGTACAGCCGGCCCTCCTGCTCCTCGGTGAGGAAGGGCGCCGGAGCCTCCTCGACCAGCTTCTGGTTCCTCCGCTGCAGCGAGCAGTCGCGGGTGGAGAGCACCACCACCTTGCCGGTCCCGTCGGCGAGGCACTGGGTCTCGAGGTGCCGGGCCTCCTCCAGATAGCGCTCGACGAAGCACTCTCCGCGCCCGAATGCCGCCGTCGACTCGCGAACGGCCGACTCGAACGCCTGGTCGAGCTCCTCCGGCCTCCGGACCACCTTCATGCCCCGGCCACCGCCGCCGAATGCGGCCTTGATCAAGAGCGGGAAGCCGTGGTCTGCGGCGAAGGAGCGGATCTCGGACACATCTCGGGCGGGCTCGGGGAGACCCGGGACGAGGGGCGCACCCACGCCGGCTGCGAGCCGCCGTGCCACCGTCTTGTCGCCCAGGTCGCGGATCGCCTTCGCCGGCGGGCCGATCCAGGTCAATCTGGCGGCGACGACGGCCTCGGCGAAGTCCGCGTTCTCGGCCAGGAACCCGTACCCGGGGTGCACGGCGTCGGCGCCGGCGCGCCGGGCCACGTCGATGAGCTTGCCGATGGCCAGGTAGGTGTCGGACGGCTGGGTGCCGCCCAGGGCAAAGGCCTCATCAGCGAAGCGCACATGTGGCGCTTCCAGCTCCTGGTCGGCGTAGACGGCAACACAGGCAAGCCCAGCGTCGTGACAGCCCCGCATCAGCCGCACGGCGATCTCTCCGCGATTGGCAACCAGTACCTTGTCCACATCGCCCTCCGAGTTCAGAGCAGGTCCACTGCCTCAAATGTGCCCCACTCCTGGCGCAGGACATCGCAGAGCTCCCCGATCGTCGCGCCAGCGGTCAGCGCCTCTTTCCACCCCGTGTCCACCGTCAGGCCGGAACGGGCGCACCTGCGGCCGCCCAGCATCCCGGATCGGTGGCAGTGCTTCTCGGCATTCCTCGTGCATGGTGCGCTAGTCCGTCCCCCCGGGCCCACCCGACAACGCCGGACGCAGGAGATCACGGACGGATACCATCCCGACGACGTGACCTTGGTGGTCGAGCACGGGCAGGTGGCGGATGGCGCCGTCGAGCATCAGGTACGCGGCGTCGTCGAGAGTGTCCCCCACCCGCGCCGCGACCATGTGCTTCGTCATTGCCTCCTCCGCGGTGACGGCATCAAGATCCGCCCCCTGGGCGACCTGTGACACGACATCGCGTTCGGAGATGATGCCCATGGGTCGCTGCACATCTCCGACCACTAGCGCACCGACGCTTTCGACCCACATCGCGTGTGAGACAGCCCGTAGCGTCTGGTCGGGACGGGCGAACACCGGCTCCCGGCGCTCGAGACTCTCAACCTTGTCCTGGAGATACGAGGGCATCACGCCTCCTTCGGTCGTGCAGCCTGTCGCCGCGCCGGACCCAGGCCTGCCTCTGCCTCCTACGACCTCGGTATCAGTGTGACGCCGATGCCCGACCCCGCGACAGGGCCGAAAGTCCCCTGCTCCGGGTGGGCGTGCCTGGGCTGGGCGTGCGCCCGGAGGAACGGCCGGGACGGTGCGACCGGCAGGCACTACGTTCGTGGTGCGGATGGCCGTCGATACATGAACCAGACGCGCGGTCCGGCCTCGGGTGCCTGCGCCTCGGACTGGATCACGAAGCCGTGGCGCTCGTACCAGGGCACGGTCCGGGGATTGCCGGTCACCAGAAAGCTCGGTTGGCCGAGGGCATCCACCCGGGCCAGTCCATCGGCAAGGAGGAGGCGCCCGACGCCGGACCCGCGCCGGTCAGGGTCGACGGCAACCAGGTCGACGTACCAATGGGGTGCGGCGGGGCGCCGGCCGTCGACCCAGCTCCAGAATCGGATCTGCCGCTCGGGCCGGCCGCCGTGCGCGGCGAGGGCCGGGCCCACCACGGCGTCGATGGCCTCGTCGTCGTAGCTGGCCCCAGGCGGGAGCCAGGCCGCGGCGCCGGAGCTGTCCTCGGTCACCCACAGCCATCCGTTGGTGGCGAGTTGGCGGGTCGCCTGGAGGAGCTCGAGCTCGATCAGCCCGGTGGGATCGTCACATTCCAGGCACCACCGCTCGATGGGGTCCTCGGCGAACGCTCGGGCCAGGAGACCGGCGACGGGGACCACCTCGTCAATCGAAGCCCTGCGCGCGAGGCGCGTCGTCGAGCCCCCGGTCGGTGATCCGCTCACGGTGGCCGGTACCCCCCGCGCCGACCCGAGCGCCGGCGCCCATCTCCCCAGTCCATGGGAGGGATGTTCGCACACCCCGGGTGACCCCTTGCCGTGGCACCGAGGGCCGGCGCAGGGAGCAGGTCGGGTGTCACCCGGAGCGCCGCGGGGGAAGCATCCCCTCGGCCAAGGCCACCACCTCCGTGGGCGTCCGGTCCGAGGTGGCGATGGCCGTCGCTGATGTCCACGGGTCCGTGGAGCGGGCGAGGGCTTCCCTCACGTCAGGTGTCGCCTCGGAAATGTCGGCATGCTCCGAGAGGCGGCGCTCGATTCGTCGATCTGCTTCCTCCGGGGTCGTGACACAGTGAAACTCGACGAGATCGCTCGCCGTCCGATCGGCCGCAGCCCGAGCCAGATCTCGCCAGGCGGCGTCCACCCATGAGGCGTCGAGGACGACGGACTCGCCCAACTCGAGAGATCGCTCGGCCTTTCGAACCAGTTCCTCGTAGACCATCCGCGTTGCCGCAGGACTGTAGCGCCCCTCGGCGAAGCCGGAACCTTGCTCATCGGTGCGTCCGCCGATCTCCCTGCGGATCTCGTCGGAGCGGAGGACGGTCCAGTCCCGTGCCTCTCCGAGGCCGGCAGCGAGTGTGGACTTGCCCGTGCCGGGGAGCCCGCCGACGAGCACCATCGTCACCCGGGCCCGCCGAAGATGGTTGAGCGCGACTTCGTGGAATAAGGAGGCCTCTGTCCGTGCACCGCCTGCGCCCTGCTGCGACCGGAGACAGCACACTTTGGCCCGGACATAGGCACGAGAGGCGCAGTAGAAATGGCCGAGTGTGTCAGGGAATCGGTCACCGGCCAATTCTTGGTAGTCGAGGAGAAAGCGGGCGGCCGCCTCGGGCCGTCCGAGCCGTTCGAGATCCATGGCCAGAAACGCCACGTCGGCGCTGACATCGATGTAGCGCAAACGGTCCGAGAACTCGATGCAGTCGAGGATACGGACCCCGTCGTCAAGGCAGAAGATGTCCTCGGCCTGCAGATCCCCGTGGCCGTCGCATACACGGCCCGAGGCGATCCGTGCGTCGAGCAATGGCCCACGGCCCTCGATCCAGTGGAGCGCACGGGACCGGATCTCCCGGTCGATCTCTTCATCGAGGACAGTCCCCAAGAAGGGCTCGGTCTCGGAGAAGTTCGCTTCCCAGCCGGCCCGCAATGCCGCGCCGGTTGCCGCCGACGAGATGACCGGCGACCGGGCTGCCCGGCCATGGAACGCGGCCAGTGTCCCGGCCACCTGCCGAAGCCAATCAGAGAGCTCATCCCCCTGCCGGGCGAGCGTAGCCAGCCGCCGGCTGTCGGGCATGCGCCGCATGACGACCATGTGATCGATGGGCTCCCCGTCCATTCGCACTTCGGCGACGCCGAGGTAGACATCAGGGGCCAATCGTCGGTTGAGGTCCACCTCGAGTCGGCAATCGGCCTGGCGGGCTTCAGGCTGCCGAAAATCCAGGAACTCGAAGTGGACGGGCTTCCGCAACTTGTAGACCCGATCGCCGAGGAAGAAAAGTACGGAGACGTGGGTCTCGACGACGGCGGCCGGCAGCGTCATCGCGGCAAGCCCATGGGCGATCGGATCAGGATGCCCGGGGCCGGCCGGCGGACCGTTGTCCGCAGCATGGGCGCCGACCGAGACCGCGGCACGGGCACCTGGGGGCTTCGGCACCGGCCCGCACCGTCGACGAGTGTGAGTGAGCGCTCGTTCACTTCTGTCGCGTCCGCGGTGGACGTGCTCCAGCCGTGTCTTCGATGACTGCTCACGATTCCCAGCTTCGATGACCGGCCCGGGGCAGGCCAGAGTCGGAAGTCCCTTGCCCGGAGGTCGGACTGCATCGGCTCGAGGTGTCCGGTCTCCGAGGGCGCGCACTCGATCGTCGCCGGCACCGTCCTGAACGTGGCCGTCCCTTTCCCGCCGCTTGCCACGGTGTCGGGCCTCGGCGTCAGGCGGTCCCGCGGTCGCCGGCCTCGGCGGTGGCCTCGGCGCCGGCCTCGGCGGTCCCGCGGTCGCCGGCCTCGGCGGTGGCCTCGGCGGTGGCCTCGGCGGTGGCCTCGGCGGTGGCCTCGGCGGTGGCCTCCATTGCCGCTTGCGACGGTGGCTCCGCGCGCAGGAGCTGTGCCACCGAGCCTGCGGTCAGGGCGGCCCCTGCCAGAACTGTGATCCCGGTCAACGACTTCGACAGGCGCGGGCCCAACCGAAGGCGGCCCGACCCGGAGCTGATCAGCGCGATCGCCACGGCGAGGTTGGTGAGAGGGAGCTCGAAGCCCCCCTTCTGCGACATCGGTCCTTGCGTCCGGTGAACGGCAGTGGCAACGACCATGGCACCGGCGATGGCCAACGGGCCCAGTGGGTCGGCGATGCCGGTGACCGTGAGAATCCCGCCGCCGAGCTCGCTCGCACCGGCCAGGGTCGCCATTGCCTTCCCGGGCCGCATGCCCAACGCGTCGAACCCCGCCCCAGTGGCATCGAGGCCGGGTCCGTCGAAGGCACCCAACAGCTTCTGGGCTCCGTGCACGGAGAGATACCCACCGAGCACGGCGCGGGTGGCGAGTAGGCCGACGTTTCGCATCTGGGACCTCCTGGTTGCGTGACCACGGGGGGCCACGGTTGACGGCGATCAGCTTACGAAACAATAGTAACTATGTCCAAGTAAGCTCAGACCGTGACACCCGATCATGAGGAAGGGGCGTGCGGGGCCATCACCCAGGTCTTCGCCTTCCTGGGGAAGCGCTGGAGCGGTCTGATCATCGTGACCCTGCTCGATGGCCCCGCCCGCTTCTCCCGGATCGTGCGCCTCGTGCCCGGTGTGAGCGAGCGCATGCTCTCCGAGCGACTCGGCGAGCTCGCCGCGGCCGGCCTGGTCGCACGGGAGGTGGACGACGGGCCGCCCGTCACCGTCCGGTACCGGCTGACCCCGCGAGGGGAGGCACTCCGACCGGCTCTTGCGGAGCTGGAACGCTGGGGACGCGAGCAGCTCATGGAATCTGCCGCGGCGCCTGGGGAGTCCCACACCCGCTGACGTGGGTCGAGAACGGCGACGGAGAGTGGCGTGACGGTCGAGTCGCCGACCGTGCTTCACGGAGGGCCGGTCGAGCCCGGGCCTCCGGCCCTACCCCGGCTCCCGTCGGTGCGGTTCGGAGTGGTCCCAGTCGGCGAGCAGGGTGCGGAGCGCAGTGAGCAGGATGAGGGGCTGGTCGAGCATGGCGTGGTGGCCGGCCTCGGGGATCTCCACCACCGGCGTGACCCGGCCCAGCTCGTCGTACATGGAGCGGCCGATGTCGGCGGTGACCAGGCCGTGCTCGGACCGGAGGAGGGCGAGCCGGCACAGCACCCGCGAGAGGTAGGGCAGGGCGATCCCGCGGAGCCCGCCTCCGAACTGGGCGAAGATCTCCCGGTCGAACTTCCACTGCCACCCGCCGTGCACCGGCCGGAGCGAGCGGCGGGCAACATGGTCGATGACGTAGTCGAGGTAGTGCTCCTGGGCGGGGACGGTGCGGAAGTGTTGCACGGCCTCCTCCTCGGTCGGATAGACGCGGGGACGGCCGAACGCCTCTCGGAGCCGGTAGGCGCCGATCTCGGGGTCGGGCTCGGTCACCGGTGAGTCGCACACGATGGCCCCGCTCACCCGGTCACCATGGCGTGCCGCGGTGGCGATCGTGACGAACCCGCCCATGCTGTGCCCGACGATGACCGGCGCCCCGGCGATCTGCCCGACCGCGGCCACCGCCATCACCTCCTCGGTCCACTGCTCGAGCGAGTAGCGGTCCCGGTGGCCACTGTCGCCGTGCCCGGACAGGTCGATGCACAGCACGCGGAACTCGTTGCTGAACCGTGCGGCCACGTGCGTCCACCAGTGGGCGTGGGCGCCGCCGCCATGGACGAAGACCAGGCCGCGCGCCCCGGGCCTGCCGCACGCCAGGGCGTGGATCGCACACCCGTCCACCTGCACCTCGACGTCGGCCTGGGGGACGGTCAGCGCGCGACAGAACCACTCCGGGGCCTGGGCGTGCGGCCGATACTCCTCCACCCCGAGATCAGAGCACATCGGGGACGACCGAACGGCGTGCAGGCCCTGTCGGCGCATGACGCGGGCGGTCCGACGG
>DAIMIK010000091.1:0-9316 GCA_036722795.1 Acidimicrobiales bacterium
AAGAGCTACGACCCGCGGGCCAAGATCATCAAGAAGACCGCCGACGAGGTGTTCGAGATCACCGGCAAGAACCCGTTGCTGGACATCGCCCTCAAGCTCGAGGAGATCGCCCTCTCCGACGAGTACTTCACCTCCCGCCGGCTCTACCCCAACGTCGACTTCTACTCGGGCCTCATCTACCAGGCCATGGGGTTCCCGCTCGAGATGTTCCCCGTGCTGTTCGCCATCCCCCGGACGGCGGGCTGGCTCGCCCACTGGCAGGAGATGCTCGATCAGGATTCGAAGATCGCCCGCCCTCGGCAGCTCTACATCGGAGAAGGCGGCCGCGACTACGTGCCCATCGGCTCCCGCTGATCGGGGCAGGGCCCCGTTGCGGCCCCGCCGAAAAATACGGGGAAGGGCCTCGAAGGGATCAGGGGCCGGACGGCCCCGCTGACCTCCGCATCAGGCCCTCTTGGACCATGGAGACCACCAGCTCCCCGGTCCGGGCGAACATGCAGCCCCTCGCCAGTCCGCGGGCGCCGAACGCGCTCGGGCTGTCCATGTCGTAGAGCAGCCACTCGTCGGCCCGGAAGGGCCGGTGGAACCACATGCAGTGGTCGAGGCTGGCTCCCATGAAGTCGGGGTCGTCCCAGCTGACGTCGTGGGGGGCCAGCATGGTGTCGAACAGCGACATGTCCGAGGCGTAGGCGGCGATGCACGCGTGCAGGAGCGGGTCGTCCGGCAGTGTGCCGTCGGCCCGGATCCACAGCCGTTGGGTGGGCTCCTTGCCCACACCGTGGCTGAACGGCAGCTCCCCGATGTGGCGCTGGTCGATCGGATGGGGCCGGGCGAACCAGTCTCCGAGGCCCTCGCGGTAGGGCTCGAGCCTGACGGCCAGGGTCGCGAGGGTCTCCGGCTCGGGGACGTCGGGCATGGGGAACTGGTGGGACAGCCCGACCTCGTCCACGTGGAAGGAGGTCGACATGTTGAAGATGGCCCGTCCGTGCTGGATGGCGACCACCCGGCGGGTGGTGAACGAGCGGCCGTCGCGGATGCGGTCCACCTCGTAGAGGATGGGAATGCTGGGATCGCCCGGCCGGAGGAAGTAGGCGTGCAGCGAGTGCGGCTGCCCGGCATCGACCGTGCGCCCCGCTGCCATCAGCGACTGGGCGGCCACCTGACCGCCGAACACGCGTTGGCGGTCCTCGTTGGGGTTCACCCCCCGGAAGATGTTGACCTCGATGGGCTCGAGGTCGAGCAGTTCGACCAGGGACTCGAGGGCTTCGCTCACGTCCCCATCCTGTCAGGTGAGGGTGGCGACGAATGTCCCGGGGCCGCTCGACACCCGGTCCCCGCGGCGGGCGCCGGCGCCCCGCGCCCCGCTACGGTTACCGACCGTGCCGGCGATCACCTTTCCCGACGGATTCCTCTGGGGCACTGCCACCGCCGCCCACCAGATCGAGGGGGGCAACGTCAACAACGACTGGTGGACCATGGAGCACGACCCCACCTCCGGCTGCGCCGACGTGAGCGGGGACGCCTGCGACTCGTTCAACCGCTACCCCGAGGACATCGCCCTGGTGGCCGGGCTCGGGTTCTCCTCGTACCGCTTCTCGCTCGAGTGGAGCCGCATCGAGCCGGAGGACGGCGAGTTCTCCCTGGTGGCGCTGGACCACTACCGCAGGATGGCCGCCACCTGTCACGAGCACGGCATCCTGCCGGTGGTCACCTTCCACCACTTCACCCACCCCCGGTGGCTGGCTGCCGCCGGCACCTGGGAGGCAGGCCACGCCCCGGACCGGTTCGCCCGGTTCTGCGAACGGGCCACGACCCACCTGGGGGACCTGATCGGGATGGCGTGCACGCTCAACGAGCCCAATGTGGTGGCGACGATGGGGTGGCGGCACGGGGTCTTCCCTCCGCGGGTGCGGGACCGGGTGCGCCGGGACGTCGTGAACCACTCGCTGGTGGCGGCCCACCGCAAGGCGGTCGACGCCATCCGTTCGGGACCGGGCGACTTCCCGGTGGGCCTCACTCTGTCGATGACCGACTACCAACTGCAGCCCGGGGGCGGAGAGTGGCTCGAGCGGCTGCGGCGGCCTTCCGAGGACGTCTTCCTCGAGGCCACCGGGGGTGACGACTACCTCGGGGTGCAGACCTACACCCGGATGCGGGTCGGGCCCGAGGGCTTCGCCGGCCCGGAAGAAGGGGTCCCCACCACGCAGATGGGCTACGAGGTGTGGCCGGAGGCCCTTGGAGCGACCATCCGGCGAGCCTGGGACAAGACGGGCGGCCTCCCGGTGCACGTCACCGAGAACGGCATCGGGACCGACGACGACGCGCTGCGGATCGACTACGTGGCGCGGGCGTTGGCCGGGGTGCGGCACTGCCTCGACGAGGGGATCGACGTGCGGGGCTACTTCTACTGGAGCCTGTTGGACAACTTCGAGTGGGTGCTCGGCTACGGGCCCACGTTCGGCCTGGTGGCGGTGGACCGTGAGACGTTCGAGCGCCGGCCCAAGCCGAGCGCCTCCTGGCTCGGAGGGGTCGCCCGGGACAACGCCCTCTGACACCGGGCCGTCCGCCGGACCCGACCGAGCCCGCGAACATGGCCGCGGCCATGGCCCCGGGGGGCCGTTGCCGCCGCCCCCGACATCGTCCCTGCTCTGCCGTGGGACGACTATTACGGACGTGTGACGACTAAGGTTGCGCCGATGAGCGGTCTTGCCCTGCGTGTCGAACACCTGTGGGAGAAGCGGCACACCCCCGAGGCCCGCCATCTGTTCCGCTACTCGCTGGTGTCGGTCATCTCGACTGTCGTCTCCTTCGTCGTGTTGGCCTTGGTCTTCGGCGTGCTCCACCTGTGGGGGGAGATCGGGAGCACCGTGTTCGCCAATGTCGTGGCCACCGTGCCCTCCTACTACCTCAACCGCAAATGGGTGTGGGGAAAGGGCGGTCGCTCACACCTGATGAAGGAGATCGTCCCCTTCTGGAGCATGTCGGCCATCGGCATCGTCGTGTCGATAGGGGGCGCCGCCGTCGCCCGGCACATCAGCATCGAGCACCATCTGACCCACCTCGAGCAGACCGTCGTGGTGCTCGCCGCCAACGTCATGTCGTTCGGTGTGTTCTGGGTGCTCAAATTCATGCTCTTCAACCGTCTGTTCCATGTGCATCCGCTCGAGGAGCTCGACGAGCTGGTCGAAGCCGCCTGACCCTCCGGGCCGGTGGGGCGCCGTGCGGCCCCGCCCGACCTCGACCGTCGCCGGAGCGGACACCGGGTCGCACCCGGTCAACCGGAGCGCTGTACGTTGTGGTTCGGTCGGCGCGCCGACGCCGAGGGAGGTTGCATGACGGGCACCGTGACGAACAGCGGATCGGTCGTGCTCGTCGTCGCCGTCTTCCTGGCCAGTTCGGTGGAGATGGTCGAGGCGCTGACGATCGTCCTCGCCGTCGGGGTGACCAAGGGCTGGCGCTCGGCCATCGAGGGGGTGGTCACCGCCCTGGTGACCCTGGCAGCGCTGGTGGTGCTCTTCGGCCCGGCCCTGGTGCGTTTCGTGCCCTTGTCGACGCTCCGGTTGGTGGTCGGCGGGCTCTTGTTGATCTTCGGCCTCCAGTGGCTGCGAAAGGCCGTCCTCCGGGCATCGGGCCTGAAGGCGAGGCACGACGAGGACGCCATCTTCGCCGAGCAGGTCGCCGAGCTGACCGCCGCGCCATCGCCGACGGGCCGGGATGCGACCGGATTCGTGGTCGCCTTCAAAGGAGTCTTCCTCGAAGGGCTCGAAGTGGTGGTCATCGTGCTGACGCTGGGGACGACCTCCCACCACCTCGGCCTGGCCGCCGTGGCCGCCGCCGCTGCCGTGGTCGTGGTGCTGGTCGCCGGTCTCATCGTCGCCCGGCAGCTGTCCACCGTCCCCGAGAACGCCATGAAGATGGGGGTGGGGCTGATGCTGGTCAGCTTCGGGACCTTCTGGTCCGGCGAGGGAGTGGGAGTGCACTGGCCCGGCTCCGATCTGGCCATCCCGGTGCTCGTCGCCGTCTACGGCGCGGTGGCCTGGGTTCTGGTGGCACTGCTCGACCGCCGAGACGGGCACACGGTCAAGAGTGCGGTTCCGGCCGGAGGAGCCCACCATGGCTGAGGGGGGAGCCCCCAGCGGGTCGCGGCCTCTGCTGGCCCGGATGGTCGTGGGCTTCGGCCGCTTCTGGTGGGAGTTCCTGATCGGGGACACCCCCGAACTCTTCATCGGGGCCGTGGTCGTGGTGGGCTCGGTCGCCCTCCTGTGCCTGGACCACTCGCTGCGGACCGTTGCCGCGCTGGTGCTGCCCGTGCTGGTGGCCGGCCTGCTCGGAACCTCGGTGTGGAAGGCGGGCCGGAAGCGGCCCTCTTGAGCGGCGCAGGTCCGGCAGCGACCGGGAGGGCAGGCCGATCCGGGTACTGCGATCAGTCCCGGAAGTTGTCGAACTGCAGCGGAATCCCGAAGTCCTCGGCCTTGCACGCGGTGATGACGGCCTGCAGGTCGTCCCGCTTCTTGCCGGTCACCCGGAGCTGATCACCCTGGGTCTGGGAGCTGACCCCTTTCAAACCCAGGTGCTTGATGAACTTGTTGATCTTCTTCGCGTGGTCGGAGGAGATGCCGGCCCGGATGGTCAAGCGCTGGCGCGCTGCCCCACGGGACGCTTCTTCGATCTTGCCCACCTCGAACGCCTTGAGGGAGACCTCGCGCCGGACCAGCTTCTCCTGGAGGACCTGGAGGAGGGCGCGTAGTCGATCCTCGGTCGACGACGAGAGGATCAGCTCCTTGTCCGTGAGTTCGATGGTGGAATCGGTCCCCTTGAAGTCGAATCGGGTGGTGGCCTCCCGATTGGCCTGGTCCACAGCGTTGCGGACCTCCTGCATGTCAACTTCGGAAACGACGTCGAAGGTGGGCATGCCGAAACAGTAGCGCCGCACCAGGCGATAACCTTCCGGCCTGCGGGTCGGTGCCCGAGCGGCCAAAGGGAGCAGACTGTAAATCTGCCGCGCAAGCTTCGAAGGTTCAAATCCTTCCCGGCCCACGCAGGAACGCCCTGGTCAGAGAGGTGAAAACCTCCCTGGCCGGGGCCTCTGTCGTTCCACGAATCGGCCGGTGTCCGGTCGGGTGGCCATCCGCGTACCCGGTTCCGGGGGGGGAACGGGCCCAGCCCTCCGAACCAGGGGCACGACTGCGGCACGCGCCGGAGGCTTCGAATTAGGCTCCGGTCGTGCCGGATCATCGCTCGCCTACCGGGACCGGGCGCCGTCGGGCACGCCAGGCCGGGCCATGACGTCGGCGCGCCGAGGCACCGGCCGGGCGGGCGCACCACCGCCGATCAGGCTCCTGTTGGCCGACGTCGACGGGACCCTGGTCACCCGGGACAAGGTGCTGACCGATCGAGCGGTGGCCGCCGTGCGCGCACTGGGCCAGGCCGGGATCGCCTTCGCCATCACGAGCGGCCGGCCGCCGCGAGGGATGTCGATGCTGGTGGAACCGCTCGAGATCACCCTGCCGATGGCCGCCTTCAACGGGGGCATACTCGTCGGTCGGGACCTGACGGTGATCGAGCAGCGGGTGATTCCCGAGGAGCTCGTCCCCCAGATCATGGAGCTCCTGACAGCCGCCTCGCTCGACGTCTGGCTCTACCGGGGCGCAGAGTGGTACGTGCGTGACCGCAAGGCCCCCCATGTGGACCGTGAGGCCTGGACGGTGAAGTTCGAGCCGACGGTGGTCGAGCGCTTCGATGCACTCTCCGACAACGTGGTCAAGATGGTCGGGGTCAGCGACGATCACGATGCCGTCTCGTCGGCGTCCACCGCGGTCCGGGACCGCTTCGGCGACCACGTCTCGGCGGCGCCCTCGCAGCCGTACTACCTCGACGTGACCCATCCCGATGCCAACAAAGGGGCGGTGGCCCGCTTGCTCGGCGAGCGCCTCGGCATCTCGAGCGGGCAGATCGCCACTATCGGCGACATGCCCAACGATGTCCTGATGTTCGCCCACTCGGGCCTCAGCATCGCCATGGGCAACGCCGACACCCAGGTCCAGCGGGCGGCCCGCCGGGTGACGACCTCCAGCGAGGACGAGGGGTTCGCCAACGCCGTCGAGCGGTTCGTCCTGCCCCCACGGCCCTGAGCGCCTGCCTCGGCCTCTGACGGCGGGGTCTTCGCCTTCGGGGATGCCGCTTTCCGCGGGCCCGATGGGCGGCACACCGACTCCCCAGCCGACGGTGGGACCGGGCTTCGGCCGGCCCCGCCGACCGCCGACCCTGGGCCCGGTGCCACCGGTGGGCGACACCGCCGGCGGGTGCGGGCCGGGTAGGGTCCCGCTACTTGGTGATCCTTGAACGGCACCGCCGATTGGTTACAATGAGGTTACGGATTGATTGCGGTCACGGTTCCACCGGCCTCCGGCGGCACCGGTCGGAGACGCGCATTTGACGCCGCGGGCGACGGGCCATCCCGAGCCCATGCCAAATGGGACTGTCTGAACACGTCAGCAGCCCGACGGAGGAGAAGCCCGAACCTCATGTCGTCCGAACCCACGCAGGCCGAGGTGCTCGAAGGCGAGCACCCTCGCGCGTCGCGTGGCACGACCGGTGGCACGACTGCGCTGAGGGCTGCGGCAGAGCTCCTCGAGTCGTCCATGCACCGCCTGAAACACACGGCGGGCTTCGCCGGCGACCGGCCGCCGGAGGCCACCGAGGACGCCCAGCCCCGCGGCCTCGTCCTGCGGCCTGCGCTGCTCGGATTCGTGGCCATCCTGGCCGTCAGCATCGGGGCGTCATTGCCCAGCTCCCCGTTCAAGCTGGAGATGCCCGGGGTGTGGTTCTTCGGCGTTCCCTCGTCGGGTGGGGCGAGCCGTTGGGGCGTCTACTTCGTGCTCGCCGCCGTCTACGGGGGCCTGCTCTTGTTCATGCGGGTCTGGTGGGGGATGACCCGGCTCTACTCCCGGTGCCCGGGGGTCGCCTTCAAGAAGATGATGTGGGTCTTCGCCCTGTGGTCCCTCCCCATGCTGGTCATCGCCCCGCTGTTCAGCCGCGACGCCTACTCCTACGCCGCCCAGGGCGAGATGGTCAGCCACCACATGAACCCCTACCTGTACGGCCCCTTCGAGCTCGGGAACAACTCGTACACGACCCCAGTCGACTCCTTGTGGGGCAATGCGCCGGCGCCCTACGGACCGCTCTTCCTCCAGCTCGACGGCCTGTTTGCCCGGATCACCTTCCACAATGAGCTGGCAACCATCGTGCTGCTGCGGCTCCTGGCCTTCGCCGGGGTGCTGCTCATCGCCGCCTGTGTCCCCCGGCTGGCCCGCCTCTACCACCGCGACGGGGCCGAGCTGTTCACCCTGATGGTGCTGAACCCGGTGACGATCTTCCACCTGATCGGCGGAGCCCACAACGACGCACTGATGCTGGGTCTCCTGGTCGCCGGCCTCACGGCGGCCAAGGAGAAGCGCCCGATCATCGGCATCGTGCTGTGCGCCCTGGCCACCGCCATCAAGGCGCCGGCGGCACTGGGGATGCTCTACGTGGGCTGGAGCTGGCTCGGGCCCCAGGCCTCCGTGCGCGACCGGATAAGACCGGTGGTAACCGCCGGGCTCATCGGCGTGGGCGTCCTCGGCTTCTTCTCCTACGTCAGCGGCCTCGGGTGGGGGTGGGTCGGCATCCTGGGCTCACCGGGCGTGGTCCGTTCGTGGACGGCCCCGACGATGTCCCTGGCCCTGGTCGTCACCGGCATCGCCCACTTCGTCCACATCGGTGTGGGACTGGGCGGCGTGCTCTCGCTCACCCGCTTCTTCGGACTGCTGGCCGCCGGCGTCTCCGGGGTGTGGCTGTTGTTCAACAGCGACAGGATCGGCACGCTCAAGGCGTTGGGGATCACCCTGCTGCTCTTCGTGGTACTGGGCCCGGTAGTCCAGCCCTGGTACCTGTCATGGGGCCTGATCCTCCTGGCTCCCGTGGCGCTGGGCCGCCTCCGCTCGCTCATCATCGGGCTGTCCATGGTGACCGCGTTCATCGAGCTGCCCGGCGGCACCCAGCTGTTGAACAGCCTGCTCCACGGCGACCCCTTGCTGATCGCACTGACCCTCCTGTGGATCCTTGTGGTCCTGACCGTTCCCCTGGCCACGTGGGAGCGCCCGGAGCCGTTGGCTGCGCCGTCCGAGCGGGCGCCCCGGGTGGCGGTCGCCTCGGCCAGCACCCGATAGCCGAAGCCACCCGTCTTCGGGGGAGCAGGCCGGACCGCCCGGTGGGAGCCGCCCGCGGTGGTTCAGAGCATGCGCTGGAGGACCGAGACGTCCAACCAGCGGTTGAACTTCCGGCCGATCTCCCGTTCGACCCCGACCGGTTCGAACCCGCAGGCCTCGTGGAGCGCGATCGAGACCACGTTGTCCCCGCCGATGCGGGCGATGATGGAGTGGAATCCGTGCTGGTTGGCCAACGTGATGAGCTCCTCCAACAGGGATCGGCCGACGCCGGTCCCCCGGTGGGAGGCAGCCACGTAGACCGAATTCTCGACGGTGGTGGCGTATGAGGGGCGGTCCCGATATGCCGACAGAGAGCCGAATCCGAGGACGACCTCGTCCTCGTCCACGGCAACGACGGCCGGATAGGGCCCCCGGTGTTCGGCCAGCCACCTGTCCTGCTCTTCGGGGGTGCGCGGCACGAGGTCGAAGGTCGCCGTGGCGGAGCCGACCACCTCGGCGTTGTAGATCACGCGAATCGGTTCGGCGTCCGACCGTCTCGCCAGGCGAACGTGCATCCGCCGATGGTAGCCAGGCGGGACCCGCTTCTCGGCCCGCGCCAGGTTTGGCTATGCTCTCATCTTTGCTGCTCGCTCGAGCCGCACTGCCCCCTTAGCTCAGTCGGCAGAGCACAGCCATGGTAAGGCTGGTGTCGTCGGTTCGATTCCGACAGGGGGCTCGCCCGTGGCGGCGTAGCTCAGTTGGTTAGAGCACACGGCTCATAATCGTGGGGTCGCCGGTTCGAGTCCGGCCGCCGCTACCAATTCCTGGACACAGGGCAATCATCGGAACGGATCTGCGGCCGGTTCGGCCGACAGGCTAGAGGGAGTCACCGTGGCAAAGAACGAGAAGCGCATCCAGGTCACCCTGGCGTGCGAACAGTGCAAACGACGGAACTACATCACGACGAAGAACAAGATGAACGATCGCGAGCGGATCGAGATGAAGAAGTTCTGCCGCTGGGATCGCCAGCACACGCTGCATAAGGAGACCCGATAGGGGTCGACCGGCCGGAAGTGACCCGATAGGGGTCGACCGGCCGGAAGTGACCCGATAGGGGTCGACCGGCCGGA
>DAIMIK010000092.1:0-9308 GCA_036722795.1 Acidimicrobiales bacterium
CTCGGCCGAGTGTGCCTTGTCGGACGATGCGGGTCGACCGGACCGGACGGACGAATCCTCGATCCACCAAGGACACCGGGCCGAGCGAGGGTTCAGCGGACACAATGTCGCACGGCCACCCGCAGACGGCAAGATCCGGCCCGGCGAGAGCGATCGGCCCGCTCCGGAGTCGGCTCGCTCCGGAGTCGGCTGCCTCAGGGGTCGGCGCCTCGGACCATCGCACGGACATCGGACCAGCCGAACCCGACCGTCTCGCCGATGACCATGCGGGTCTCCGGATCGACCAGGACGAAGAACGGGTATCCCGTCACCCGGTAGTCGGACCAGGCTGCATCGGTCATGACCACCGGCACACTCCCCAGTCCGCCGGCGGCCGCTTCCACCTCGGCGGCGGCAAGCATGGCGGGTCCCCTGGTGACGACCACCGCCGAGACCGAGCCGGACAACGCGATCCCATCGGGGCCGGCGAGCCCTCGCCAGAACTCGTCGCACCCGTCGCACTGCGTATTGAGGAATACGAGGAGGATCGGCTGTTCGGAGTCGGCGATCCGAATCTCGATACTGCTCCCGTCGGGCCGGATGCCCACGAGGTCGGCTGCAGGCCAGGTCGGCTGGCCAGCAGCAGATCCTGAGGGAATGGCCCGCAACCCCGCAATGAACGCAGGGTCGGACAACGGCCCACCGGGAGCCGGTGGGCGGTCGTGCGTCGGGTCGGTCCGGGGGTGGTGCCCATCGGTGCTCATCGGTGGCGCCGCCCCCGAGGTGCCGTCTCCGCTAGCCCGCTTCCGGAGCCCCGTCCCCGATCACCTCGACCGCGTTGCCATTGCCACACCACCGGCACGACACCTCCTCCACCGATTCGTCGAGCACCTCCTCGTCCTCCACAGAGAGATCGCCTCCCACCGAGAAGTGGTGAAACGCCCTGGTGCGGCGGCTGGTGACCACGTTGAAGCGCGTGATGTTCCCGCAGGCGGCACAGCGGTAGCGGGTGACGGCCGCTGGCTGGGCAGTCGGCGCCGTCGTGGGTTGCGCGGTCGGCGCGGTCGGCGCGGTCGGTGAGTCGGTGGTCACCACCCCTACGGTAGCCGGACCGACGTGCCCACCCCTCCCCATCGGGCAAACGTATGTTCGCTACAGTGTCCACATGGAGATCGCCTTGCAACGATCCTTCGACGACCTGGGCACCCCGCTCAGCCAGGTCACCTTCGTGGTGCTCGACGTCGAGACCACCGGGGGCTCTCCGGCCACGTCGTCCCTCACCGAGGTCGCCGCCGCCCGGTACCGGGGCGGGGAGATGCTGGGCACCTACCAGACGTTCGTGCGGCCGGACGAGCGGATCCCGCCGTTCATCACCGCGCTGACCGGCATCAGCGACGAGATGGTGGCCGACGCGCCCCGCAGCGGGGAGATGCTCCCGTCCCTGTTGGAGTTCGTGGGCGGCGCCGTCCTGGTCGGCCACAACGTGCGCTTCGACCTCTCCTTCCTCGACCACGCCCTGGTCTCGACGGGCCGGGAGCGCCTGGCCAACGCCACCGTCGACACCCTGGCCCTCTCGCGTCGTCTGGTCCGCGACATGGTCCCCAACTGCAAGCTGGGCACACTGGCGGCCACCCTCCGGCTCCCCCACCAACCGTCGCACCGGGCGCTGACCGACGTCCTGGCCACCGGAGACCTGCTCCACGCCCTGCTCGAGCGGGCCGGCTCGTTCGGGATCCTCGGACTCGAGGAGTTGCTCGACCTCCCCCGGCTGGTCGGCCATCCCCAGGCGGCCAAGCTCCGCCTCACCACCCGACTCCCCCACCGTCCCGGCGTGTACTGGTTCACCGATGCGGCCGGCAACGTGCTCTACGTGGGCAAGGCGACGGATCTGCAGGCCCGGGTCCGCTCGTACTTCTCGGGGGACTCCCGCCCGAAAGTCGGCCCGCTGCTCCGCCAGCTACAGGCCGTCCACCACCGGGTCTGCCCGGGCCCGTTGACCGCCGCGGTGATCGAGGGGCGCCTGATCCGGGCCTGGTCGCCACCGTTCAACCGCCAGGGGAAAGTGCGGCGAACGGACCCGGGAGCGGCGCCGCGGGTACCGAGCAAGGAGTCCGTTCGGCGCTCCGAGCGCAGGCACGGGAGGCGTCGGAAGTGGACGCCGGACGAGCTCGACGGAAACCCCGTCGAGCTGCTGGCACCGCTGGCCGGCGAGCTGACACTCCTCTCGGGCCAGCAGCGGTACGAGGAGGCGGCATTGGTCCGGGACGAGGCCGAACGGCTCCGGCACCTGCTCGGCAGGCACCGCCGGGTGGAGTCGCTGCGGCGTGCGGGGCGGGTGGTGCTGCTCATCGACGGCGAGGGAACCGTCGAGCTCGACGGGGGCCTACTGGCGGAGAGCGGCGCCATGTTCGGCCCGGAGGCAGCCATACACTCGGCCATGGACTCGGCGATGGACTCAGCGACGGCCATGACCAGGGACGGCCACGACGACGAGCGGATCGTCGTCGCCCAGTGGCTCCGGGCCAACGCCGAGCGGGTCCGCATCCTCGAGGTCGAGTCGAAGCTGGGACTGTCGATGCCGGCCGTCCGGATCCCCGGCCTGACCGATCTGTGCGGCTCCCCTGCCGCATCCGGGGCCACCACCGGTCCCGAGGACGAGCCCGACCTGCCTCCGGCAGCCCACCGGGTCGGTTCGGCCGCCTGATCGCCGGGGCGCCCCGATCGCCGGGGGCCGCCTGATCGCCGGGGCGCCCCGATCGCCGGCCGACGGTGGCCGGGGGCCCACTTGATCGAGCGGCGGTTCAGTCAGCCGTCAGGTCGTCGGCGGCGGCCTCCTGGGACACCCGCACCAGCGCATCGAGCACCCGGGCGGCGCGACCGTCGTCGATCACGGCGGCGGCCAGCGACACCCCCGAGGCCAGGTCCCCGGACCGGCCGATCACGGTGAGGGCTGCTGCGGCATTGAGCACGGCGATGTCGCGATGCGGTGAGGCGTCGCCGGCGATCACCCGTCGGATGGCCTCGGCATTGAAGTCGGCGTCCCCGCCCCGGAGGTCCTCGATGGCCGCACGAGCGAACCCCAGGTCGGCAGGATCGACCCGGTACTGCGAGGCCTCGTACCGCCCGTCGGCATCCTGGACGAGATCGTGGACCGTGGAGGGCCCGGTGGTGCTCAGTTCGTCGAGGCCGTCGTCCCCGTACACGATCATGGCCCGCCGGGCGCCGTTGGCGGCCAGGACGCCCAGCATCTTGTCGGCCATGGCCGGGTTGCTCACGCCCACCACCTGGTACCGGGCGCGGCCGGGATTGGCCAGCGGCCCCAGGTAGTTGAACACCGTGGGGATGCCGAGCTCCCTGCGGACCGGCGCCGCGTACCGCATGGCCGGGTGGAAGCGGGGGGCGAAGCAGAAGCCCATGCCCACCTGGTCGATGCACCGGGCCACGCCCTTCGGGCCGAGGTCGGCCACCACGCCGAGCGCCTCGAGCACGTCGGCCGCCCCCACCGCGGAGGAGGAGGCCCGGCCCCCGTGCTTGCACACCTTGGCGCCGGTGGCGGCCACCACCAGGGCGGCGATGGTCGACACGTTGATGCTGCGCAGCCGGTCGCCGCCGGTCCCGCAGGTGTCGATGACCTCGATGCCGGCAGGCAGCGACAGGGGGACGGCGTGGGCCGCCATGGCCCGGACGAAGCCGGTCATCTCCTCGACCGCCTCGCCCTTGGCCCGCAGTGCGACGGCCAGTGCGGCGATCTGCGACGGGGTGGCCTCGCCGGCGAGCACCTGGCCGAGGACCACCTCTGCCTGCCCGGCGGCCAGCGAGGTGCCGGCCAGCAGCCCGGTCAGCACGCCGGGCCACCCGCCCAGGGAGTCGAAGGAGGGCAGATCCGACGAGGACCTGGATGCCGCGCCGCCGCCCATGCTCAGTCCGCCCATGCTCAGTCCGCCCATGCTCAGTCCGCCCATGCTCAGTCCCACCACAGGTCGTGGTCGAGCACGCCCCGGGCGATGAGGCCCAGCTGCACCTGGGAGGTCCCCTCCACGATCGTCAGCTGCCGGGCGTCCCGGTACCAGAGCTCGGTCGGGTGGTCCTTCATGTACCCGGCCGCCCCGAGCAGTTGGACGGCAAGGCCGGACGCCCGCACCGCCAGCTCGGTGGCGTAGTACTTGGCCATCGAGAGGAAGGGCACGTACTCCTTGGTGAACTTGCCCTGGTCGGCCAGCCAGGCGGACCGGTAGGTGAGCAGGCGGGCCGCCTCGATGTCGACGGCGACCTTGGCGATCTCCCACTGGATGCCCTGGAAGTCGGAGATGGTCTTGCCGAATGCCTCTCGCCCCTTCACGTACTCGGTGGCGTACATCAGCGCCCCTTCGGCCAGGCCGATGCCCCGGGCGGCCACGACGGGCCGCATGGCGTTGAGCCCGAGCATGGCCAACCGGAAGCCGCCGACCTCGCCGATCACGTTCTCGGCGGGGACGTGGACGTCGTCGAGCACCAGCTCGCCGGTGTCGACGCCCCGGACTCCCATCTTCTGGTCGGTGCGCCCAACCGACACGCCCTCCCACCCCCGTTCCACGATGAAGGCGGTGATCGAGTCGTGGGCCCGGGAGGACGGGTCACCTGTTTTGGCGAAGACCGTGTACCAGTCGGCCTGGCTCACTCCCGACATCCAGCACTTGGTGCCGGACAGGATCCAGCCGCCCGCGGCGTCGGCCGCCGTGTCGGGCACCGCCTTCGTCCGCATGCCGGCCACGTCGCTGCCCGCCTGGGGCTCGGAGAGCCCGAACCCGGCCCGCAGGGCGCCGCTGGCGATGCCGGGGAGGTAGCGCTGCTTCTGGTCGTCGTTGCCGGCGATCAGGATGGGGCCGGCCGGGAGGCGGGTGAGCAACAGCATGAGGGCGGCCGAGTTCGAGTACTTGGCCACCTCCTCGATGGCGATGGTGAGCCCGAGGATCCCCGCACCCGATCCGCCGAGCTCGGTGGGCAGGCACAGACCCAGCAGATCGGCGTGGCGGAACGCCTCGAAGATGTCCGTGGGGTACTCACCCGTGGAGTCGATCTCCCTGGCCCGCGGCTCCACCTTGTCCCGGGCCAGGCGGCGGACGCTTTCCTGCAGGGCGGCGAGTTCGGGCGAGAGGTCGAAGTCCACGGTCGACGAGGCTACCCGAGGTGCCGGAGGGCACCTGGCGATCGCTCGGCGGGGTCACCGGAGACGACCCGACCGGAGACGACCCGACCGGAGGCCCCCGGTGATCCTCCCGCCTAGGATCTCGCGCCATGAGTCCCCCCGGACTGCGGCAGCCGCCGCCCCTCGGTGCATCCGCCCTCCCCCCGGGCACATTCGAGGGCAGCGTGGTGATCGTCACCGGGGGTGGCACCGGGCTGGGAAAGGCCATCGCTGCCGAGTTCGGCCGCCTCGGCGCGTCGGTGGGGATCCTCAGCCGCGCCGAGGACCACCGGGCGGCCGGCGTGGCTGCAGTCGTTGCCGCGGGAGGAGCTGCCCTCGGAGCCGCGTGCGACATCCGGGACGCCGACGCCATCGCCTCCGCCTTCGACGCGGTCGAGGCGCGACTCGGCCCCATCGACGTGCTGGTCAACAACGCGGCGGGCAACTTCCCCGTGCCCGCCGAGGACATGAGCCCGAACGCCTGGCGCACGGTGGTGGACATCGTGCTCAACGGCACGTTCCTGTGCTGCCGTGATCTCGCCCGCCGGCTCATCCCGGCCCGACGGGACGGTGCCATCGTGAACGTGGGTGCCTCCTACGCCTGGACCGGAGGTCCCGGGTTCGCCCACTCCGCCGCGGCCAAGGCCGGGGTGAAGAACCTGACCGAAACGCTGGCGGTCGAGTGGGCCCCCCACGGGATCCGGGTCAACGGCCTGGTCCCCGGGCTGATGCCCCATGAGGACGAGACGGCGGCCATCGCCGCCGTGCCGGGGAAGTACGAGGGCCAGGACACCCGGGTCCCGGCCGGCAGGGTGGGACTCCCCCGGGAGCTGGCCTGGGCCGCCACCTACCTGTGCTCGCCGTACGCCAGCTACATCAGCGGCCACTCGATGGTGGTGGACGGAGCCAACTGGCAGCGGCGCCACACCGTGCAGCCGCCGTTCACGCCGATTCGCGAGCAGTTGAACCGACCGCCGTTCGGCGAGGGCACCCCGCCGCCGGCCGGCCCGGGCCCGCCGAAGGGAGCCGTCCCATGAGCAGCCTGACCGACGAGGAGCGCAATCTGGTCCGTCTCGACGTGGACGGGCCGATCGCGGTGATCACCAACAACCGGCCCGAGAAGCACAACGCCATGAGCGACGAGATGGACCGGCGCCTGTGGGAGGTCCTGGCCGAGGTGCACGAGATGCCCTCGTTGCGGGCCATCGTGTGGCGCGGGGAGGGGAAGTCGTTCTCCTCGGGACGGGACACCGGACAGATCGGGGTGCGCACCGAGGACATCTCCGACCTCGAGTTCATCGAGAGGGGTCACCGGCCCACCCGGATGTTCCTGACCATGCCCTGCCCGATCATCTGCGCGCTGAAGGGGTGGGTGATCGGCGGTGCCTTCGAGCGGGCCCTGCTGTGCGACATCCGGGTGGCAGCCGTCGGGACCCGGATGATGCTGCCCGAGGTGGTCCACGGGGTCATCCCCGACTCGGGTGGGGTGGCACGGCTCTTCCAGATGGCCGGACACGGCGTGGCTGCCGACCTGGCCCTGACCGGCCGGGTCATGACCGCCGAGGAGGCACTCGGCCACGGGGTGGTCAGCCGACTGGTGGCCGACGACGCCGAGCTCGACGCCCTGACCATGGAGATGGCCCGGAAGATCGCCGGCGCTCCGGCATTCACGGTGAAGATGGCCCGCCGCACCCTCTTCGACCTCGGAGCTGCGGAAGTGCAGCGGGCGATCAGCGAGGAGGCGGTTGCCCAGTCGATGGTCTTCGCCTCCGACGACTACGCCGAGATGAAGGCCGCCCGGGCCGAGGGCCGGAAGCCGGTCTACCGGAGGCGCTGAGGCGCAGGACCGGCAGCCACGCCCGCCGTTGGTGCGGACCCCGCCGATCGGGGTAGAACGGATGGTGCACAGCGTGCCGGGACCGCCGCCGTCGATGGACAGCGCGGGCCCGATGCGTGACGGCGGCGGGCGGCGGAGGGACGGAGCGAGAACCGAACGATGACCGACAGCCGACCGATGACCGACCGACAGCCGACAACCCAGGAGGATCCATGCCCGACCAGACCACCGCCGCAGGTCCCAGCGGACGCCCCGTGCACGCCAGCGGCACGTTCCGTCTGGGGGATCGAACGGTGCACCGGCTCGGGTTCGGGGCGATGCAGATCACCGGGCCGGGCATCTGGGGCGAGCCGGCCGACCGGCCCGAGTGCGTCCGGGTCCTCCGGCGCGCCGTCGAACTGGGCGTCGACCTCATCGACACGGCCGACTCCTACGGGCCGGAGGTCAGCGAGGACATCATCCGTGAGGCGCTCCACCCCTACCCGGAGGACCTGGTCATCGCCACCAAGGCCGGCCTGACCCGGTCCGGCCCGGGGGTGTGGATGACGGTCGGGCGGCCCGAGTACCTACGCCAGCAGTGCGAGATGAGCCTCCGTCGCCTCGGACTGGAGCGGATCGAGCTCTTCCAGCTGCACCGCATCGACCCCGAGGTGCCCGCCGAGGAGCAGTTCGGCCTGCTGGCCGACCTCGTCGCCGAAGGCAAGGTCCGCCACGTCGGCCTGTCCCAGGCGACGGTCGCCGAAGTCGAGGCGGCCCGGGCCGTGGTCCCGATCGTCAGCGTGCAGAACCTTTACAACCTGACCAACAAGTCCTGGGAGGACGTGCTCCACTACTGCGAGGCCGAGGGCCTGGGCTTCATCCCCTGGTTCCCCATCGCCTCGGGCGTGCTGGCCAACCCGGGAGGTCCCGTCGACGAGATCGTGAAGGAGACGGGTGCGACACCTGCGCAGGTGGCCCTGGCCTGGCTCCTGCACCGGTCGCCGGTGATGCTGCCGATCCCCGGCACATCGTCGGTGACCCACCTGGAGGAGAACTGCGCCGCTGCGACCGTGGAGCTCGACGAGGCGCAACTGGACGCCCTCACCATCGCCCACGCCAACTCCTGACGGCCCCCGGCCGGGCCCGACCGAGCGGAGCCTCGTCGATGCACCACCGTTGCCCAGGAACGGAGATCGGCGGTCGGACTACCCCGGCCCGAACACCAGCGGGGCCGAGCGCACGCCGGCGATGACCGGTGAGGCCGTCCGCTCCACCGGCCCGGCCGGCTGCAGCGAACCGAACCGGGCGAGCAGCTCCTCCAGCAGGATCCGGCCCTCGAGCCGGGCCAGGAGCGCCCCGATGCAGAAGTGGGGGCCGAACCCGAACGCCAGGTGTGGATTGGGGTCCCGCGCCGCGTCGAAGCGACCTGCGGTGGGCCCGAACACCGCCTCGTCGCGGTTGGCCGAGGCGTAGAGCATCAGCACCGGGTCGCCGGCACCGAGCCTGCACCCGGCCAGCGTGGTCGGCCGGGTCGTCGTGCGCATGAAGGACACCACCGGGGTCGTCCACCGCAGCATCTCCTCGACGGCCACCGGAACCGCCCGGGTGGCCGAGGCCGCAACCCTCGACCGCAGCGCCGACCACTCCCCGGGTGCACCGGCGAAGCCGAGCAGCCCCCCCGACATCATGTTGCGGGTGGTCTCGTTTCCGGCCACCAGGAGCTGCACGAGGAACATGGCCAGCTCGGCATCGGTCAGGCGGTCGCCGTCGACCTCGGCACCGGCCAGCTCCGAGATGATGTCGTCCCGGGGGTCCTCCCTCCGATCGGCCGCCGCCTCCAGGAGGTACCGGATCATCTCGCCGCCGAGGGACTGCCGCTCCTCCTCGGGCCAGTCGGTCGCCCCGGGGATCACCGCCTCGGACCAGCGGAAGAACCGCGGCCACTCGTCCTCGGGCACGCCGAGCAGGTCGCTGATCACCTGGAGCGGGAGGGGCACGGCCAACTCCGCCACCACGTCGACCGGGGTGCCGGCCTCGATCCGGTCGACCAACTCGACCGTGCGGGCCCGGATGCCGTCCTCCAACGCCCGCACGAACGTGGGGCGGAAGCCCGGCTGCACCAGCTTCCGGTAGCGGTCGTGCGCCGGTGGGTCGGTGTGCATCATGGTCGGCGGTGCCTCGTACTCGGCTCCTATCTCCATGACCATGATCCCCTTGCCGGAGCAGAAGGTCCCCGGATCGCGCGACACCGCGGTGACCTGGGCATGGCGGCTGGCCACCCAGAACCCGAGTGTCCCGTTGCGGATCAAGGGGGCCTCGGCCCGGAGCCGCGCGTAGAGCGGAAAGGGG
>DAIMIK010000093.1:0-9258 GCA_036722795.1 Acidimicrobiales bacterium
CGGCCGCCGGTCTCACGCGACGCAAGCGGCGCCGAGGGCCGAGGCGAACCCCTCCCGGACCCGGGGCAGAGCGAACGAGGCGACCCGCTCCGCCGCCGCCTCGGCCAGGGCCGAGCGGAGCCGGTCGTCGCGCACCACCCGGTCGATGGCCGCCGCCACCCGTACCGGCTCCTTGTTGGGGAGGATCAACCCCGCGCCCTGCACCGTCTCGGGGACCGCAGTGTTGGTGTGCGCCACGATCGGGAGCCGGTGGTACATGGCCTCGAGCAGCGGGACGCAGAAGCCCTCGTGGTTGGAGAGGCACACGAAGACGTCGGATGCCGCGTAGTAGGAGATCAACTCTTCATGGGTCACCGATCCGGCAATGTCCACCGCGTCACGCAGTCCCAACTCCTCGGCGAAGCGCTCGACGGCGAGGAGGTACTCGTCACTTATCGCCCCCCCGACCAGGTGGAGCCGGGCGTCGGGGTCGTAGAGGCGGCGGTAGGCGGCCAGCGCCTTGACCAGGTCGTGTTGGCCCTTGTGGGGGGAGACCTTCCCGACGAACAACAGGTCGGTGCCCCCCTCCGCCCTGTCCGCGGCCAGACGGGCCGACAGGGCGGGGTCGGGCGAGCCGCCGAACCCATCCAGGTCGATGAGCAACGGGACCGTGGTGGTCGCCCGGTAGCCGGCAGCCTGTAGCTCCCGCTCGTTGTAGACGGAGTCGGCGATGGCGAACTCGGTGACCGGCGCCAGGTCACGGAGCTGGGCCCGTCCCCAGCGGACCTCCTCGCCCACGGCGGGCACCCAGGCCTCGAGCAGGTCGGCCGGCGTGATGTTGTGGTAGTTGACGAACTTCCGCTCACTGCGCTCGCGAAAGATGTCGGCCACGCCGCTGCCGATCGACAGCTGGTACAGCAGGACCCGGCCGGCAGACGGGCGGTCACCCAGGCGGCTCACCGGAAGGCCGTACTCGAGGCGATCCGGCGTCGCATTGCCGTAGTAGATGTCCGACTGGTACCCCTTCGACCGCAACAGGTCCCGTAGCTGCACCACGTGGCCGCCGATGGCGTCCCTGCTGGCAAGCGACGGGATCACCTGGTCGATGCGGCCGACCGTCACGAAGCACTTTCCTCCCAGCCGGCCAGGGGTGCGAACTGGGCCCCCACCGCCGGCACCTCTCCGGTGTGGCCGGAGGACCGGAGTCGGAAGCTCACGTCGACCGGGAGTCGGACCCGGCCGGTGGCACGCCCCGGATTGGCCACCTCGAACTGGGTCACCTGGTCCTTCCAGTCGAAGATGGCCGTCTCGGTGGCACTGCGCACCCCGACGCTGACCGAGTAGGTGCCGTCGAGGAGCGGCACCTCGGGGAAGTAGAACCGGACGTCCCCTCCCCCGACCGGGATCTCCATCGCACAGGCCGGGTCGTCGGGATCGGAGGCGAAGACCAGCTCGTTCTTGTCGTCGTGGATGGCGATGGTGGCCATGGCATTTGGCACCGCGTCCAGGCTGTCCACGTCGGCGGTGACGGTCAGGGACTCCCCGGGGTACATGTGCGTCCTCGCACCGCTCCCCCCGTGCTCGGCCTGGACCGTGCCGATGGCCAGCACGTTGCCCTCGATGCCGCTGGACTCCGAGCCCTCGAGCGTGCCCACGCCGAGGAGGTCGGCCAGGTAGACGCGGATAGCCTCGCCGGGCTCGGCGACGGTGATCACATTCCCGTGGTTCATCACCATCGCCCGCTCGCAGTTCTGGCGGATCACGTCCGTGCCGTGGCTGACCACCACGATGGTGCGGCCCTCTCGTTGGAACCTCTTGACGTGATCGAGGCACTTGCGCTGGAAGGCGGCGTCGCCGACGGCCAGCACCTCGTCGACCAGCAGCACGTCGGGCTCCACGTTGACGGCCACCGCGAACCCGAGGCGCACGTACATCCCCGAGGAGTAGAATTTTACCTGGTTGTCGATGAAGTCCTCGAGCTCGGCGAAGGCCACGATGTCGTCGAAGCGCTTCTCGATGTCGGACCGGGAGAGGCCGAGCAGCGACCCGTTGAGGTAGATGTTGTCGCGGCCGGACAGATCGGGCTGGAAACCGGCCCCGAGCTCGAGCATGGCGGCCAGGCTGCCCCGGACCCGGATCTCCCCCGAGGTGGGCTTCAGGATGCCGGCGACGCACTTGAGCAGCGTCGACTTGCCGCACCCGTTGCGCCCCAGGATGCCGAACGTCTCGCCCTGGTGGATCTCGACGTTGACGTCGCGGAGGGCCCAGAACGGGGTGAAGGGCATCTTCCCGCCGTGGATCACCCGCTCCTTCAGCGAGGTGTGCTTCTCGCTGTAGAGGCGGAACTGCTTGGAGATGTCCTTGACCTCGATGGCGACCGCCACGACTCAGAGCTCCTCAGCGAAGTTGCCCTCGAGCCGGCCGAAGACGATCAAGGAGAGAAGGAAGAGACCGATGCTCAAAGCCAGCACGATCCCGAGCAGCCCGGCGTAGGTGCTCACACCCCAGTCCGGGAGCACGTGGTAGACGACCCCAGCGTGGGCGTACTGGGTCCTCCCGTAGATTGCCCGCTGGAAGGTCATCACGATGGGGGTGACCGGATTGCACAAGTAGACATACTTGATCCACTGGAGCGAGGGGTACTTGGACAACTCCCCGGAGATCTGCCCGAATGTGTAGACGATGGGCGTACCCCAGAACCACGCCATGAGCAGCACCTCGGTGAGGTGCTGGGTGTCGCGCAGGTAGACGTTGACGGCGGAGAGGAAGATGGACACCGCCCCGGTGAACACGATCAGCGCCACCAGGGCCAGAGGGAGGATCGCCACCACCGACCAGTCCGGTGACACGCCGAACATGAACATGGCGGCGATCAGCACCACCACCTGGATGGCGAAAAGCACCATCGAGACCCCGACCACCGACAGGGCCAGGAGCTCGCGGGGGAAGGCCACCTTCTTGACGATGCCGGCCTTTCCCACAACCACCGAGGTCGCCGACATGGCGGCAATGTTGAAGAGGTTCCACACCAGCAGGCCGGCGAACAGCCAGATGGCGAAGTTGGGCTGGTAGTTCCTCGCGATGATCTTGAAGACCACGAAGTAGATGGTCAGCACGAGTGCCGGGTTGAGCATCGACCACAAGTACCCGAGGACCGAGTTCTTGTACTTGACCTTGAGCTCGGTGCGGGTCAGCAGGATCAGCAGGTCACGATTGGTCCAGAGGTCCTTCAGCCTCTGGCCCAGCTGCACCTTCCCATTGACGATGGTGATGCGATCGTTGCTCTGCCCGGGGACGAAGCGGGTACTTCCCCCGATGGTCGAGACGTGCTCGGGCTCCGCCGAAGCGGACCCCTCGACGCTGAGACTCACTAGCTAGCAGCCCCCGCGCCGGCCGTCGGGACCTCCATGGCGTCCTTCTGGATGACCTCGTCGATGAAGCCGTAGTCGCGTGCCTCCTCGGCGGTGAACCAACGGTCACGATCGGAGTCGGCCTCGATCCGCTCCACCGGCTGGCCGGTGTGGAAGGCGATCCTCTCGGCCATCATCCGCTTGAGGTAGATGATCTGCTCGGCCTGGATGGCGATGTCGGAGGCCTGGCCCTGCATCTGACCCGAGGGCTGATGCATCAGTATCCGGCTGTGGGGAAGGGCGAAGCGCTTCCCCGGGGTGCCGGCGCACAGCAGGAATTGGCCCATGGAGGCGGCGAGACCGACGCAGATGGTGCGTACGTCGCAGCGGACGTACTGCATGGTGTCGTAGATGGCCAGGCCATCGGTCACCGAGCCCCCTGGGGAGTTGATGTAGACCGAGATGTCCCGCTCCTGGTTCTCCGCCTCGAGGAGGATCAACTGGGAGCAGACCAGGTTGGCGGTGTCCTGATCGATCGCCGAACCGATGAACACGATCCGCTCCTTCAGCAGGCGCTGGAAGATGTCGGAACTCGGACCGACGTCCGCTCCTGACTTCATCTCCACGGCGAGGCCTCCGAAGACGGTGGTGGGGGCGTGCACGGTCGAATGACGAGAGTCGTCCATGAGGTAAGAGCCTACTTGCTCGGGCCTGCGGGTGGACGCAGGGCCACCGGGCGGGCGGGCCCGATCACGGGCCGGTGCCGCCGGATGCCGACACGCTCCGGACGGCTTCGACCAGCCGTTTTCCGGCACTTCCGAGGTCGAGGGCGCGCAACCGCTTCCTTCCCGCTTCCACCAGGTGGTCCCGCTCCCGGGCGTCGGCCGTCAGCCGGGACACCGCGTCGGCCACATGGCGGGGGCTCTTGTGCTCGAGCAGGATCCCCGCATCGCCGAGCACCTCCGGCACCGCGCCGGCTCCGAAGGCCACGATCGGCAGGCCGTGGCCCATCGCCTCGACCAGGGGCACCCCGAACCCCTCGTGGTCGGAGAGCATGACCAGGACGTCTGCGGCCCGGTAGTGGGCGGCCAGCTGGGCGTCGCTGATGCCCGAGGTGAACTCGACCGCGTCGGCCAGGCCGAGGGACGAGGCGTAGCGCCTGAGGGCGGCGGCGTAGGCCGGCTCCGAGGGCGACCCCACCAGGGCCAGATGTGCACCGGGGTCGGAGGTGGCCCGTGCGACGAACAGGGCGGCGATGGTCTGTTGATGCGCCTTGTTCGGTGCCAGACGCCCGACCGACAGCCAGGCGCCGCCCTGACTGCCCCACCGGTCGCGCAGGCGGCCCAGGGTGGCGCCGTCCGGCTCGACCGGGGGCACCCGCACATTGACCACCGGGATGACGGTGGTCCGACTGCATCCGGCCCGGCCCAGTTCGTCGGCGTCGAAGTGCGACACGGCGATCCCCAGCGCCGCCCTCGGCGCCAGTCGGACCAGGTCGGCCCGGGCCCCGACCTGCAGACGGGTGATCGCGTTGTTCCACGGGCCGAAGTACTCCGGGGGCGTGATGCTGTGGAAGTTGATCACGAGGGGCTCCGGCCGCGCTGCCACCCACTCGGCCAGTACCGAGTAGGTGGCGAACTGGTAGACGAGCACGTCACCCGCCTCGGCCTCGGATTCGTAGTCGAGGTAGGGACGCGTCTCCCCGGCGGTGGCCGGATCGGGGATCTCCGAGTAGATGTGCGAGGGCACCCCGGCCGCGGCGAGCAGGTCCCGGAGTGACCGGGTGTGCTCCCCCACCGCGTCGTGGCGATGGAGCATGGGGACGAACTGGTGGATCCCGCTCATCGGTCCCGGCCGATCATCGTTCCACCCTGGCCACCACCGCATGCACGGTGCCCCGCACCGGTCGGTGCCACACCGGGCCTGCGGCCCCTGCCCGGCGGAGCAGGAGCAGCCAGGTCTCGGGATGGAGGGGGCGTCCCGGCAGGAGATCCCGCGCCGGCAGGGGCAGTGACCGGTCCCACGCCGACTGGTCGGTAACCAGGAGAACGACGGCTCCGCCCGCCTCGGTGGCCCGCACCGCCTGGTGGACCAGCCCGATCTTCCCGGCCAGATCGAGGCGGTCCACGCACCCCGACAGCACGACCCCACCGGCGGTGCCGTCGGGCATCGTGGCCAGTCGCTCGGCGACCTCGCCGAACACCAATTCCGGGGCGGGGCGACCGGCGCCGTCCGGCTGCCCCTCGGCGCCGGCACGGGCGAAGGCCTCCCAGAACGACACCCCCCTGGGATCCACCCCGCATACGCGCCGGCCCGCTTGCCTGAGGGCGTCGAGCACCGCCCCGTCGCCCAGCTCGCCGACGACGACCGTCGACCCCGGGTCGTCCGGGCCCAGCCAGGACCCGACGGCCTCGCCCCACTCGCCCGTGTCCGGCGCGGGCACCGACAGGTCGGCGACCTCGAGGTCCACCGGGTCGACCCGGGCCTCCAGGAGCTCGACCCGGGCCGCCAGATAGCGGAGTGCATCCCAGTTGGCGGCGTTGACCCCGGCCACGGCGGCATCCGCCACCCGCCGGGCATCGGCAGCCAGGAGCCCGGCGAGGACACCGGCAACGTCGCCCACGAAGCGCCGGCCGATGCGGGCCGACCTCCCGCGCTCCCACAGGTCGTCGGGGAGTCCCTCCCACGGGGTCGTGCCCGCTGCAGCCTGACTGTCGGAGTTGGCGACCCTGCGCATGGCATCGTCGAAGCCCCACCGCAGGCTGCCCTGGGGCCGCAACCGGTCGAACGCGGCCAGCAGCTCCTCCTCGTCCGGTTCCGGTTGCTCGTCGTCTGTCACCTGCTCATCCCTTCCGGACATACTCGGTCCCGCCGGCCGGCATCTCGAGCCTGGCCGACCGGATCACGCCGCGGTGGCCCCGGTCGATGACGCCTAGGAGGAAATCGGCGTAGCGATCGATGATCGACGGCCACCGGTAGTACCGGGCGGTGTACCGGTTGCCCGCATCGCCCAGTGCGGACCGGAGCCCCGCATCCGCCGCCAACCGGTCGACGGCCACCTCGAAGGTCCGGTACGAGTCGAACCACACCCCTCCACCCGATCGACGACAGTGCTCCATGGTGGCCGCACACGCAGCGTTGACGAGCACCGGGACGCCGAGCGTCCACGCCTCCAACAGCACCAGCGAGAACGACTCGTACGCCGACGGGGTGACCATCACCTGCGCGCCGGCCAGGATGTCCCACTTGTCCGCCTCGGACACCGTGCCGGTCACGACGATGTCCGGATGCCGAGGGGCCTTGTCGGAGACCGGCCCCACGAAGGCCAGGGCCAGATCCCCGGGGTGGCGCTCCTTGTACCGCTCGAAGTACTCGGCGAGCATCCCGCACCCCTTGTGCTCGTCGACCCGACCGAGGTAGCAGAGGTAGGGACGCTCCCCGAAGCCCAGGATGTCGCCGCCCCTCCGTCCGGCCCCCGCCGGATCGTTGACCCCCAGGCCCAGGACGATCTGCGGTCGGGCACCGATGGCGAAGACATGCTCCATCAGGTCGCGCTCCGCCCGGGTGTGGTACACGAACCCGTCGATGTCCCGGAAGCTCCGGCGGAACGCCGGCAGGTAGATGGCCGGCTCGTCGTGAGCCGCGGGGTGGAGGACCGTGGGCACCCTGGAGACGGCGATGCTGTCGACGGTGGTGGCGAACAGGTAGGGATAACAGGCCAATGCGTCGGCATCGGTGCCTGCCACCGCGTCGACCAGCCCGGGGCACATCGGGCCGTTCAGGGCCACCCAACGACGGGACTCGGCCAGCGAGGCGGCCGTCGGCGCCACGCGGAGCTTGGCGTCGAGCTCGAAGTAGTCGAGCAGGCGCCTAGTTGCCGTCGGGAAGCGGTGGACGGTGACCCCGTTGAGCACCGACGTGCCCGCCGGCTCGGTGTTCTCCCAGGTCAGGTGATCGAGGGCGCAGCTGGTCAGGACCTCGACCTCCCAATCGGGGCGAAGGCAGAGGCGCTCCGCCACCATGCGGGCGGCCGTCTCCGCTCCACCGATGACGTCGGTCCCGTACCGGGGCGTCACGAAGGCGAGTTTCATCCATCGACCCCCTGCCCGCCGGGGAGGGCGCCCAGCACCTCGACGAACCGGGCCCGGGTGGCCGCCGCGCCGAACTGCCCCAGCCGCCCCCGACCTGCTGCGACCAGGCGGTCGGCCAGCACCGGGTCGCGGCGCACCCGGCCGACAGCGGACGCCACCAGGCTGGGCCGCTTGTCGTCGAGGAGGATCCCCGCGTCACCCAGCGTCTCGGGGACAGCACCCGCCGCGTAGGCGACCACCGGCAGGTCGGACTCCATGGCCTCGAGCAGTGGGATGCAGAATCCCTCGTGCTCGGAGACGGACACGAAGACGTCGGCATCCGCGTACCACGCGGCCAGCTGCGCCGGCGTGAGGTCCTGGCCGTGCCGCACCGCTCCGTCGAGCCCCAGTTCGGCGGCGAACCCGAAGACGGCTTCCGCATAGGAGGCGGTGACCGCCGGCCCCACCAGGTGGAGGCGGGCATCCGGGTCGTACCAGCGGCGGTAGAGCCAGAGTGCCTCCACCAGGTGGTGTTGGGCCTTGTTGGGCGAGATCCGGCCCACGAACAAGAGCACCGTCGCCGTCCCGTGATCTGCCGACAGGCGGGAGAGCTCGCGCCTGTCGACCCGGTCGACCCACCCGTCCCTCCCGACCAGGATGGGCACGACCACCGTCGCCCGGCACCCCAGGCGCCGGAGCTCGGCCGCGTTGAACGCCGAGTCGGCGATGCCCAGGACGGCCAGGGGCGCCAGTGCGGCGACCTGGCTCCGCGCCAGGGCAACCTTCTCACCGGTGTGGTCCTCCCAGCCCTCGTAGTAGGAGGCGGGCGTGACGTTGTGGTAGTCGAGCACCAGGGGCTCGGGCCTCGACAGGAGGAACTCCGCCACCGGCGACGCGGTGCCCAGCTGGTAGAGCAGGATGTCGCCCGGCTCGGCGCGTTCGGGGTAGCGCTCGAAGTAGGTCGCCTGGTCCATCAGCTCGTCATGGGCCGCCTCGACGTAGATCTCCGACTCCCATCCCGCACTCCGGAGGGCGTCGCGCAGCGCCAGTGTGTGATCACCCGTCGCGTCCCTGGGCAGCAGCGCCGGAACGAACTGGTGGACGGCGGTCACCGCTCCCGAACGGCGACCAGAAGGTACTCGCCCGGTCCCAGCAGCAGCGTGTTGACGACATCGATAGCGGCGTTGATCGCGTCGGCGTCGGTGTTCGACGGGGCCACCTGGCCCAGCCGGCGGTCTTCGCCCCCGTAGAGGAGAGCGGTGGGCCGAAACCCCCGCTGCGTCAACAGGTGGCTCCAGGTCTCGGCGTGCAACGGACGTCCCGGGGCGAGGTCGTTGATCAGGTGGGAGGAGCCGGCCGTCCACGACTCCGGTGTCGCCGAGTTGAGGACCAGGACGCCGTCGAGGGTGAGGCGGGACGTGACCAGGCTCACCAGCCGGTCGCGCTCGTTGGGGCGGAGCCACTGGATCGATCCGCTCAGCACCATGCCGGACAGTGCCTCTTCGGCGACCACTTCCAGGTGCCCGAGCACCGATTCGGCCCGTACGTCGAGTCCCCGGTCGATGGCCGGCTCGATGACCGACTCGGTCGGGTCCACACCGTAGGCGTCCACCCCGCCGGCGATGAGCGCATCGAGCAGGGTCCCGTCGCCGCACTCGGCGTGGAGCACCCGGCCCCCGGCCCCGGCCAGGGCGTCGACGGCGGCCCCGGACCACCAGCTCGAGCCGGGGTCGGCGAGCGGTACGGCGCTGGCCGGCAGCTCGGGGGCCCGCTGGGACTCGACGGCGGCCTCGAGGTCCTCCACGTGGTCGACGACGACGTGGAACATGCGCGACACCGACCAGGCGAACTTGACGATC
>DAIMIK010000094.1:0-9134 GCA_036722795.1 Acidimicrobiales bacterium
ACCCTCCGCCGGCTCGACCCCTCGGGCTCCGTGGTGGCACTGTCGACCGAGCCCTACCCGCCGTACTCACCGCCGGCGATGGCCGACCACTTCCTGACCGGCCGGGACGAGCCGCTCTACTGGAAGGGCCAGGACGTCGGGGCCCGCCTCGGCATCGACGAGCGGCGGGACGCAAGGGTGGAGGCGATCGACACCGATCACCGCGAGGTCGTGCTCGCCGACGGCGGGCGGATCCCCTACGAGGGCCTGGTGGTGGCATCGGGCAGTCGGCTCCATGCCCCGCTCGAGGGCGCAGACCTTCCGGGTGTCCTCGACTTCAAGTCCCTCCGAACCGCCACCGAGCTCATCGGCCGTGTCCGCCGGGGCGAGGCCACCAGCGCCCTCATCGTGGGGAACGGGTTCATCGGCATCGAGCTCTCGTTGCTGCTGGCCGACCTCGGGGTGGAGGTGACGGTCATCGGTCGTCGCAACTGGGTGATGCCCCGTGTCCTCGACCCGGTCACCTCCACGGTGGCCGAGGCTGCGCTCGCCGTCCGGGGCGTGACCCTGCGGCTGGGAGTCCAGGCCGATGCCATCATCGGCGAACCGTCCGCCACCGGCGTCAGGCTTGCCGACGGCACGCATCTCGATGCCGACCTGGTCGTCGCGGCGACCGGGGTCAAGCCCCACACCGAGTACCTGGACGACTCCGGCATCGCCACGGGCTGGGGGGTGCACGTCGACGACCGGCTGGCCACCTCGGTGCCCGGAATCGTGGCCGCCGGCGACGTGGCCGAGGCTGCCGACCGGTTCACCGGGGAGCGCTTCGTCCACGCCATCTTCCCCAACGCGGTCGCCCAGGCACCGATCGCCGCCGCCAATCTGCTCGGTGCCGACCTGCGCTACGACGGGGCCGAGGCTATGAACAGCCTCAAGCATCTCGGCGTGCCCATCGTGTCCATCGGCACCACCGATGCACCCGACGAGGTCCTGCGCTGGCAGGAGGGCGGCGATGTGCGGACCGTCTACTTGCGGGACGACACGGTGATCGGTGTCCAATTGGCCGGGGACATCAGCGCGGCCGGCGTGTATCGATCGCTGATGCTGCGTCGGGTTCCGGTCACCCGCTACGGCCGGCGCCTCGTGGAGCCCGGCTTCGGGATGGCCGACATGGCCTTCGACGCTCTCGGGCACGGTGCCCAGAGCCTTTCGGTCCTCTGACCGCGTGCAGATCGTTTCGGTCGAACAGTTGACGGCCCGGCTCGGCTCGCTGCCGGGAGTCGAGCCCCGGCTCGTCGTGTCGGGTAATTTCGGCACTCCTACCATCCTCCTGCAGGCGCTGGCCGCCTCCCGCGAGCGGTGCCGGGTGTTCGCCCTCAATGCGCAGTCCGGCTGGCCCGTGCACCCCGGGTTCATCAACGAGACTCCCTTCGTCGGGCCGGGGATGCGTCATGACCCAGGGCTCGACTACCTCCCCATGCGCCTGTCGCTCGTTCCGCGCCTCTTCGATTCGCTCCGCCCGGTGGACGCCGTGCTCGTCCAAGCCTCGGTGCCGCGCAGCGGGAGGATCTCCCTCGGGATCGAGGTCGACATCCTTCCGGCCGCCATCGAGCGGGTGCATGCCCGGGGCGGGCTGGCGGTGGCCCAGCTCAACCGCAACATGCCCTACACCTTCGGTGACGGCGAGTTCCCGACCGACTGGTTCGACCTGGCCGTCGAGGCCGACGAGCCGCTCAGCTCCCCCGGCCAGCGGGATCCCTCGGAGGCAGAGATCCGGATCGGCGAACTGGCCGCCGGCTTCGCCGAGGACGGGTCGACGGTACAGGTCGGTATCGGGCAGGTTCCCGACGTGGCTGCCGGCGAACTCGTCGGTCGCCGTCACCTCGGCATCTGGTCCGAAGTGGTCGGCGACGGCGTCCTGGCTCTCGAACGAGCCGGCTCGCTCGACCTGGGCCGGCCGATCCGGACCTCGTTCCTCTTCGGTTCGCCCGAGCTGTACCAGTGGGCCCACCTCAACCCCCGCCTGCGGATGACCAGGACCGAGGTGGTCAACGACCCGGCGCGCATCGCGTCGAACCCGGCCATGGTCTCGATCAACACGACCATGCAGATCGACCTGTTCGCCCAGGCCAACGCCAGCTTCGTGCACGGAGCGGTCTACTCGGGCTTCGGCGGCCAGCCCGACTTCGTCCTCGGTGCCCTCCACTCGACGGGTGGCCATGCGGTGGTCGCCCTCCGGTCGTGGCACGACAAGACGGACTCCTCGGCGGTACTGCCCATCCTCACCGACCCGGCGACGTCATTCCAGCATTCGGCCATCGTCAGCGAGCACGGCAGCGCGGAGATCTTCGGCCGCTCCCAACGGGCCCAGGCCCGGTTGATCATCGACGAGGTTGCCGATCCCCGGGCTCGCGACGACCTGAGGGCGGCAGCCTCGACCCACTGGCCGTCGGCGTAACCGGCAACGCCCCCACCCCGGTGGCTATGGCGAGGTCGGCGGCACTGGGGGCCGGCCGATGCGTCGGTCCAGACGAACGAAAGACGTTCACCCCTCCTTGACCACCGCGTACCAGATCCGGTGGGCCACGGCCTCGACCGCATCGCCCATCCGCGCGCAGCGGCGGTACAGCTCGCGGCGACCCATCACCTCGCGGAGGTCGGCGATCTCGAGCAGGGCCGACATCGCCCGGCGGTAGACATGCTGGAGGGCGCGCTGCTGGTGCACGGCCGCGTCCGCGTACTCGGTGGCCCGATCGGGATCAGCAGCCAGGTTGGGGAACGCCTGCACCAGCGCCTTGACACCCAGCCCCACCAGTTCGGCCATCTCGGCCATCGGGGGATCGGGATCCATGCCCAGGAGGTCCGCCTCACGGACCAGGTTCTTGGCCGCGTTGAGCACCGCGTCGAGCCGCTCGGAGATCTCGTAGATGTCCTCGGGGCTGATCGGCGTCACGAACGAGTGCTTCACCGCCGCGAGCACTTCGCGGCCGGCCCGGTCGGCCTTGTGCTCCTGGGCCCGCACCGTGGCCTCCTCCGAGCGATTCCCCTTGGCCCAGGCGCAGAGTGCGTCGATCCCCTCGACCGTCACGTCACCCTGGCGGCCGAGGAGCCCGAGCATGTCAGGCGACTCCGGCAAGAACCACCGTCTCATCCGACCCACCTCCAGAACACGAGGAACAAGGCACCGAGTGCCCCGCTCACCGGAAGCGTCACCAGCCACGCCAGGCCGATCTCCCCGACGACGGACCAGCCTACGTGGCGCCAGCGCTCTCCGGATCCCACACCCACCACGGCCGGGGCGACGACGTCGGTCGTGCTCACGGGCGCCCCCGCCAGCGAGGCGGTCAGGACGATCAGCCCCGACGAGCCCTGGCTGACCAGGCCGTCGAGGGAGTTGATCCGGTAGATCCGCCGGCCCAGCGTGCGCACCACCCGCCACCCGCCGAGCAGGGTTCCGAGAGTCAGGAAGGCGGCCGATGCGAGCACCACCCAGAGCGGCACGGCGAAGTGGGACAGATGCCCCGAGGCGACCAACGCAGCAGCCATCAGCCCCATGATCTTCTGCGCGTCGTTGGAACCATGGGCGAAGGCAAGCCCGGCCGATGCCACCAGTTCGCCACGGCGCACCGGGGTCTCGATCGCCCGGCTCGCCCGCCGCAGGGACCGTCGAGCCAGGTGGATGCCGGCCATGGCGATCGGCACTGCGATCATCGAGGAGAACACGAGCCACAGGAGCGACCCGATCACCCCCTCGGGGCGAATCCCGGTCAGGCCCCCCCAGTACACGGCACCGGAGCCACCGTCCGCCAGCGCGGCTCCGGCCAGGGCACCGACCAGGCAGTGTCCCGAGCTGCAGGGAAGGCCCCACCACAGGGTGGCGAGGCTCCACACCAAGGCCCCGAGGGTTGCCGCGGCAAGCACCGCCAGCATCTGTTCGGCAGGGACGGTCACGATTCCGGCGATCGTGGCCGCGACCGCAGTGCCCAACGCCACCGCGCCGATCACGTTGAACGACGCGGCCAACACGACCGCCGGACCGGGTCGCATGGCGCCGGTCACGACCGGCGCGGCGATCGCATTGCCGGCGTCATGGATGCCGTTGGCCAGGCCGAAGGCCGCGGCAAGGAGCACTACCACCACGAGCACCGGTCGATCCTTTCCTGTCGCTCGGCCCCGTCACCGATCCCCTCGCCCGCGGGTGCCGAGGATCGACCCTACCTCTCGGCGAGCTCCCGGAGCCCGACCGACACGAAGTGCCGGACGACGCCGGGCGCGGATGGGCGGAGCACACCCGCCATCCGGCAACCGATTCGCCCCCCGGCCAGCGGAGGTCACGACGTGGTGCCGCCGTTTCCTTCCGGCGCAGGGACACCGGGTGCCGCGGCGGCCGTCGAACCGCCGGCGGGCCTCATCGGGGCGCCCGTGCCCGTCGGGCCCCGCACCGCAGGCGCAGGATCCCGTCGACGCCTCGCCGGCAGCGCCGCCACCACCAGCATCGCGCTCGCCGCCACCACCACGGCTCCCACCAGCAGGGCCAGATCCATGCCGGCGACATACGCGGATCGGGCTGTAGCCACCAAGGCTGCCCCGAGCGCACCGCCCGCGATCCGGGCCACCGCCAACGCTCCGCCGATCGAGCCCAGGATGGCACGGCTGGCCGACGCCGGGAGCGGGTGGCCGGCCAACAGGGAGGTCATCCTCCCCTCGTACCTCGCCGACAGCACCGAGCCCATGACGGCGACACCCATGGCACCGCCCACCTGCAGGGCGGTGCTGTTCGTGGCCGAACCGACCCCGGCCCGCTCGCGTGGCAACGATCCCATCACCGACGCCACCGCCGGAGCGATGATCAGACCGGCCCCCAGGCCGAGCAGCACCATGCCCACCATGGCATGGCCGAATCCCTCGGCCGTCTCCGTGGTGGCCAGCCGCCAGAGGCCTGCGACGACGATGAGCAGTCCCGAGGCGACCACCACCTTCGTCCCCAGCCAACGAACGAGTGTCGTCGACGTCGTGGCCGCCACCGCCAGGACCACGGCGATGGGCAGGATGCGCACGCCGGTTGCCAGGGGGGAGAACCCGAGGGAGAACTGGAGATACTGGGTGAGGACGAAGAGGGAGCCCATCAGGGCGAACACGGCGAGGGCGACCGCGGCCATGGCCACGGAGAATCTGCGGTCCCTGAAAGGTTCGAGGACCAGCATCGGGTGGGCGGAATGGTGCTCCCACGCCACGAACCCGGCGAGGATGGCCACCGCCAGGACCCCTGCGCCCACCACCCACGGCGACCGCCACCCACGCTGGGGCACCTCGATGATCGACCAGACGAGCAGGGTCAGGCCCGTCGTGGACGCCACCGCCCCGAGCACATCGATGGGACGGCGAACGGGATCCCGCGAATCGGGCACCAGCCACAGCGCGGCCACCAGCCCGAGCAGGACCACCGGCACGTTGACGAGGAAGATCGATCCCCACCAGAAGTGGGCGAGCAGCCAACCACCGGCGATTGGGCCGATGGCGATACCCAAGCCGGTCGTCCCCGACCAGATGCCGATGGCCCGCTCCTGGTCGTCGGGATCACGGAAGACGTCGGTGATGATGGACAGGGTGGCCGGCATGATGCAGGCCGCCCCCAGGCCCATCGCCGCCCGGGCCCAGTCCAGCGCCGTCGGAGACGTCGAGAATGCCGAGGCGGCAGACCCGGCACCGAAGATCACCAGTCCCGCGCAGAGGATCTTCTTGCGCCCCACCCGGTCACCGACGCTCCCCGCCACCAACAGGAGTCCGGCGAACACGCAGGAGTAGACATCGACGATCCACTGGAGCTGGGACTCGGTCGCGTGCAGGTCCTTGACCAACGACGGCAGCGCTATGTTCAAGATCGTGCTGTCGAGGGAGATGACCAGGAGGGAGACGCACAGCACGGCGAGGATGGCCCACCGACGGTTGGCAATGACCGACGTGACCGACGTGACCGACGCCACCGACGGGTTCGCCGATCGGTCGACACTCACCTCGACATCAGATCACGGCCCGCTCTCCTGCGAGTAGGGCCGAAGGTCATTGCAGCCGATCACCGATCGCCCAGGACGGCGAGCTCCTCCGGGTCGAAGGCCCGGGACTTGATGACGAAGTGCTTGTCGTCGGCAGCCGGGAGCGAGAATCCCTCCGGTTCGCCTTCACCCACATCGAGGATGAGCTGGGTGTGCTTCCACACCTCGTACTGCCGGCCGTCGATGTAGAACGGCGAACCGCCCACCGTGCCGAGCTGCACGTCGCGGTCGCCCACCCGGAACTCTCCATCCTCGAAGCACATCGGGAGGCTGCCGTCACAACAGCCGCCTGACTGGAAGAACATGACCGGCCCCCGTTCTGCCACCAGGTGCCCGATGGCGTCGAGGGCTGTGGGCGTGGCCACCACCCGTGGCACGGCCGCCGGATCACCCATCCCCTGCCACCCCCGCCTAGAAGAAGCCGAGGGGCTTGGTGCTGTAGCTCACCAACAGGTTCTTGGTCTGTGAGTAGTGCTCGAGCATCATCTGGTGGTTCTCCCGTCCGACGCCGGAGATCTTGTAGCCGCCGAAGGCTGCACCGGCCGGATAGAGGTGGAAGCAGTTGGTCCACACCCGCCCTGCTTTGATGCCGCGTCCCATCCGATAGGCGAGGTTGCCGTTGCGGGTCCACACGCCGGCACCGAGTCCATAGAGCGTGTCGTTGGCGATGGCCAATGCCTCCTCCTCGTCGGCGAAGGTGGTGACGGCGAGGACCGGGCCGAAGATCTCCTCCTGGAACACCCGCATCTTGTTGTGGCCCTTGAACACGGTCGGCTCGAAGTAGTAGCCGCCCTCGAACTCGCCGCCCAACTCGGCGCGCTTTCCGCCGATGAGGCACTCGGCCCCCTCCTGGCGTCCGATGTCGACGTACGAGGTGATCTTCTCCAACTGCTGGGCCGACACCTGAGGGCCGATCATGGTGGTCGGATCGAGCGGATTGCCCTGGCGGATCTTCCCGATCCGGTCGAGGCACCGTTCCATGAACCGGTCGTAGATCGACTCTTGGATGAGCGCCCGGGACGGGCACGTGCAGACCTCGCCCTTGTTAAAGGCGTAGAGCACCAATCCCTCGACGGCCTTGTCCAGGTACTCGTCGTCCTCGTCCATCACATCGGCGAAGAAGACGTTGGGCGACTTGCCGCCGAGCTCGGTGGTCGAGGGGATGATGTTCTCGGCCGCGTACTGCATGATCAACCGGCCGGTGGTGGTTTCGCCGGTGAAGCCGATCTTGGCAATGCGCGGACTCGTCGCCAGCGCCTTGCCGATCTCGCCCCCGGGTCCGGTCACGATGTTGATCACGCCGGGCGGCACCACGTCTGCGATCACCTCGGCAAGCTTCAGGATCGACCAGGGTGTGGGCGACGCGGGCTTGAGCACCGTGCAGTTGCCGGCAGCCAGCGCGGGGGCGATCTTCCACGCAGCCATCAGGAGCGGGAAGTTGAACGGAATGATCTGCCCTACCACTCCGAGGGGCTCATGGAAGTGATAGGCGACCGTGTCCTTGTCGATCTCCGTCGAACGACCTTCGAGTGATCGGGTGGCGCCGGCGAAGTAGCGGAAGTGGTCGACGGCCAGCGGGATGTCGGCCGCCAGGGTCTCACGCACGGGCTTGCCGTTCTCCCAGGTCTCCGCCACCGCCAGCATCTCGAGGTTGGCCTCGATGGCGTCGGCGATGCGATTGAGCACTGCGGCCCGCTCGGTGAGCGAGCTCTCGCCCCATGCATCCTTGGCCAGGTGCGCGGCATCGAGCGCAAGCTCCACATCCTCGGCCGTCGACCGGGCAACCTCACAGAAGGGCTTGCCGTCGACCGGGCTCACATTGGCCATGTACTGGCCCTTGACCGGGGCGACCCAGGTCCCCCCGATGAAGTTGCCGTAGCGGGGCTTGACCTCGACCACGCTGCCCGGTTGTCCCGGCGGGACAAACGGACCCGGACCGCCCCCCGCCGTCACGGATTCGCTCTCTTCGGTCATGGCCCACTCCGCTCTCTCTGTTGCTCTCTACGTTCGGTTGCCCGGACCCATGGGATCGGCATGGCCCGGGAACGGGACCCGTCCCCTGCCGCCCCAGCCCTCAATGGCCACCCTACGGAGGGCGGCCTCCCAGTTCTAGGGCCGAAGGTCACAAGAGCCCGGTCGGAGATCGGGTGACCGGCGACGTCGGCCCGGCGGTCGGCGGATGGTCTGTTCGACACGTGCGGTCCGACTTCCGTCAGGACGTTCGGCCCTACCGGGCCCGACCCGGTGCGCTCAGGCTTGAAGCACCTGGTCGTCCGGGCCAGGCGCTGCGTCGGCCCGGGTTCGTTCGATCACCGGGGAGGGCGCCGTGTCACTCATGAGCAGCTGCAGCAACCACCGCGTCGTGGTGGGGATCGACGGCTCCACCTGCTCGATGGCGGCGCTGGACTGGGCTGGGGACTGGGCCGAGCTGACCTCGTCCACCGTCGAGGCGATCACCACGTGGGAGTGGCCGACCAGCTACGGGGTGGCGCTGTTCCTGCCCTCCGACTACGACCCGGCTGCCGATGCCGAGTCCATGCTCCGCGATGTCGTGAAGGTAGCGCAGGAGGCCCGTCCGGGCGTGGTGTTCCGGCCGGTCGTCGTGGAGGGGCATCCGGCCCCGGTCCTCGTGAAGGCATCCCGGGGGGCCGACCTCCTCGCCGTCGGCAGTCGGGGGCACGGGGAGTTCACCGGCATGGTGATCGGATCGGTCAGCGAGCACTGCGCCGCCCATGCGCACTGCCCGGTACTGGTGATCCGTGACCGGGCCTAGCAACGCGGCCCCGGGGTCTGCGGACACGGTCGTGACACCGGGGACCAGTACGCCGAGGACCATGCGAGCGTGGGCCGTAGGCGAACCCGGGCCGATCGACGGCGGGCCCCTCCGCCCCATCGAGCGCTCCGTGCCCGTCCCGGGCCCCGGTCAGGTACGGGTGCGGGTGCGGGTCTGCGGGGTGTGCCGCACCGACCTCCACCTGGCCGAGGGCGACCTCACACCCCGGAGTCCCCTGGTCATCCCCGGGCACGAGGTGGTCGGTGTCGTCGACGACCTCGGGGCCGGCTGCATACGGTTCCGGCTCGGTGACCGGGTGGGCGTGCCCT
>DAIMIK010000095.1:0-9130 GCA_036722795.1 Acidimicrobiales bacterium
CCCCGCTCGGCTCCGGTGACCAGGCGGGCGTACTTGGCCAGCACCCCGGTCGTGTACCGGGGAGCAGGGTGCTTGAGCCCGGCCCTCCGACGCTCGAGCTCCTCGCCGTCGACCAGCAGGTCGATGGTGTGGCGCACCACGTCCACCACGATCCGGTCGCCGTCGGCCACCAGGCCGATGGGGCCCCCGTCGACGGCTTCGGGGGCCACGTGTCCGATGCAGAACCCGTGCGTCCCGCCCGAGAACCGCCCGTCGGTGACCAGGGCGCAGTCCCCTCCCCGTCCCACGCCCTTCATGGCCCCGGTGACCGCCAGCATCTCGCGCATCCCCGGGCCGCCCTTGGGCCCCTCGTACCGGATGACCGCGACGGTGCCGGGCTCGATGGACCCGGACAGGATGGCCTCCATGGCCAGGTCCTCGCCGTCGAACACCCGTGCCGTCCCCTCGAAGGTCAGTTGGTCGATGCCGGCCACCTTGACCACCGCACCCTTGGGGGCGAGCGAACCGGTCAGCACCGCGATCCCCCCTTGGGCGTGGATCGGGTCGGCGATCGCATGGACCACGTCGCCGTCCGGAGCGGGCGGGTCCAGAGCGGCCAGGTTGTCGGCCACCGTCCTCCCCGTGACCGTCATGCAATCGCCGTCCAACAGTCCGGCGTCGAGGAGCTCCCGCATCACCACCGGGACACCGCCGATCCGGTCGAGATCGCTCATGTGGTACTTCCCATGGGGCTTGGTGTCGGCCAGGTGGGGAACTCGGGCGGCCACTTTGTTGAAGTCGTCGAGCGCGAGCTCCACCCGGGCCTCGTTGGCGATGGCCAGGAGGTGGAGCACCGCATTGGTGGAGCCGCCCAGGGCCATGGTGACGGCGATGGCGTTCTCGAAGGCCGCCTTGGTCATCACCTGCCGCGGCCGGATGCCGGCACGAAGCAGGTCGACCACCGCCTGCCCGGCGAGGTGGGCCGAGTCGTCCCGACGTCGATCGACGGCCGGGGGTGACGAGCTCCCCGGCAACGACATGCCCAACGCCTCGGCCACCGATGCCATGGTGTTGGCGGTGAACATGCCCGCGCACGAGCCCTCGGTCGGGCAGGCATTGTGCTCGATGAGGCTCAACTCCTCGTCGGAGAGCGCGTCGACCGCATGGGCGCCGACCGCTTCGAACACCGAGGTGATGTCGAGGGCGCGGTCACGGACGCGTCCCGGGAGGATCGATCCGCCGTAGACGAAGACGCTGGGCAGGTTCAGGCGGGCGGCGGCCATCAACATCCCGGGCAGCGACTTGTCGCAGCCGGCCAGGGTCACCATGCCGTCGAACCGCTCGGCATGCATGACGGTCTCCACCGAGTCGGCGATGACCTCACGGCTGACCAGCGAGGCACGCATCCCTTCGTGGCCCATCGATATCCCGTCGGACACCGCGATCGTCACGAATTCGAAGGGGTACCCCCCGGACGCACGGACCCCCTCCTTGGCCCGTTCCGCCAACCGGTGGAGCGGGAGGTTGCACGGGGTGACCTCGTTCCACGACGACGCCACCCCGATCTGCGGCTTGTCCCAGTCGTCGTCGGTCATCCCGACCGCCCTGAGCATGGCCCGGGCCGGTGCCCGGGTGGGGCCGTCGGTGACCTGGTAGCTGCGGGGCTTCAGGCCGATCAGCGGCTCTTCGGAAGGGTCACTGCCTGTCGCTTTGGTCATCCCAGCATGGTACGGCTTGTCGGCCGTGGCTGGTACCTCGGCTCACCGAACCTCCCGCCGTCGCATCGGAGTCGGGATCGGCCTCCAAATAGAAGAGGACCAGGGGCGAAAGCCCCTGGTCCTCTTCGACCGGCTGTGTGACGACTGCTCAGGAGACCGCAGCGATGCCCACCACCGGCTTATTGAGCTTGAGATTGCCGGCAGAGCCGTAGAACGTGGCGTCTCCGTAGCTGAAGATGCCACCGTCGGAAGCCGCCAACCAGTAGCCGCCACCGCCAGGCGCGGACGCCATACCCACGACTGGCTTGTTCAGTGTGAGGTTCCCGGCGGAGCCGTGAAATACCGCGTCGCCGTAGGAGAACACGCCACCGTCGGAAGCCGCCAACCAGTAGCCGCCACCGTCAGCGGCGGACGCCATGCCCACGACTGGCTTGTTCAGTGTGAGGTTCCCGGCGGAGCCGTGAAATGCCGCGTCGCCGTAGGAGAACACGCCACCGTCCGAGGCTACAAACCAGTAGCCACCACCATCAGGCGTTGATGCCATGCCCACCACTGGCTTGTTCAGTGTGAGACCGCCGGCCGAGCCGAAGAACTGGGCGTCACCGTAGGAGAACACCCCACCGTCCGAGGCAACCAACCAGTAGCCAAACCCATCGGGCGTGGCCGCCATGCCCACGATTGGCTTGTTCAGTTTGAGGTTCCCGGTGGAGCCGTAGAAGTTGGCGTCGCCGTAGGAGAACACGCCGCCGTCGGAGGCAACAAACCAGTAGCCACCGCCATCAGGCGTTGATGCCATGCCCACCACCGGCTTGTTCAGTGTGAGACCGCCGGCGGAGCCGGCAAACGGTGCGAAGCCGTAGGTGAACACACCACCGTCACTGGCACTCAGCCAGTAGCCGGCGTTGTAGTTGAAGCTGTCCTGGGAGCTGGTGATGGAGGTTCCGATTGGATTGGTGACGGTGACATCGACCACACCGCTACCCGCGGGGGCGGTGGCGGTGATCGAGGTGGCCGAGTTGACCGTGACGTTGGTCGCTGCCGTGGAGCCGAAGTGAACCGCCGTGGCGCCGGTCAGCTGTAGTCCGGTAATCGTCACCGAGGTACCGCCGGAAGGAGTGGAGGTGTTCGGCCTCACTCCGGTCACGATCGGACCGGGCGTATAGGTGAACTGGTCCCCGCTGCTGGTGGCCGACGTGCCGGCTGCGGTTGTCACCTGAACATTCACCGTTCCCGCCACACCGGCCGGGGTCGGGGCCGGGGCCACCGCCGTCACCGAATTGGCCGTCGTTGCGCTGAAGCTGGTGGCCGCCGTATTACCGAACGTCACCGCTGTCGGACTGCCGAGGGAGGTGCCGTGGACGGTCACCGACGTGCCACCGGCCAAAGGACCGGCGTTGGGAAGAACAGCGGTGACTGAGGGAGCTGGGGCTACCGAGTCGATGACCAGAGGGGTGTTGGTGCACGTTGCAGTCGCGACGGTATTTATGGGGGGACCGATGTTGATGGTCAGCGTCCCTGTGCCGCCGGTGGAGACGGAGATCGGCGTCGTTCCGTCGCCGGCAGTGAAGCTCGTCGCCGATCCGGTGGCGACGATGGCAGGGTCACTGGCCTGAACCGTCGTGGTCGGGATGGTGAACGTGACGCTCTGGCTGGCAGGTGTGGCGCCGGTGGCGGTCACGGTCCCGACGAAGGATCCGGAGATCGAAGCCCCGGCCAGGGCGGTCGCATAGGCGCTACCCAGGTGAAAAAGCAGACCAAAGTTGTTGAGCGTGAATGACTTGCCGGCACCAGGAGGATTCGGAGTGATCTTTCCAGTAGTCACCTGGCCAGCGCTTACCGTGGGAGTAGTGGTTCCCGTTACAATGCAGGAGCTGGAGTACGGAGCCGTGTCAGCCCCGGCCACACCGCTCGACACCGCCGCTAGTCCGATCGAACCGACGAGGCCCGCTGCGGTCAACGCCGCCGCCCCACCCAACGTTGCCACGCGAACAAGAACTGTTCGTCTTGGTCTCATCTGCATCTCTCCTCAAACTTCATGCGGTGCGAGCCCCTGGTGGGCCGCCCCTCCTGTTCCGACTTGTCGATTGGTTGACGCAGAGCTCCCCCTGCCGACCTCGTTGAACTCACCCAACCAAAGCGAAACCTAGGGGATGACCTTGGCGATTGCAACCGGAATCCGAAAGATGCCCCGGTCACGCGGGCATCGGCCCCGGAAAGCCCTGCCCCGGGCCCTGGGATCACCGGAAGCACCGTCGGGCCGGCGGTCCTACACTCGGCTCGTGGATCTCGAGGAACAGGCCGTGTCTCCGGCCGGCCCGGCGTGAGTATGGGGGCGCCCGGCGTGTTCGCCGGCGGGGAGATCGAGGACCTGGTGTCGTTCTTCGATGCCAACGGCTACGCAACCCTTCGAGGCGTCCTCGACGAGTCGACGTTGCTCGGCATGGAGGAAGAGCTGGCCGAGGCCGTACAGCTGCTGGCCGAGGGTCGTCTCGACCCCCGCCATGGGACGGTGGTCCTCGACGAGCCGGGCGCCACCATCGACGGCCGGCCCTTCGCCCACTACGTCTGCTTCGCCACCGTTGCCTCCGCCCGTGCCGACCAGGGGGTCCACCACCCGGCGCTGATCGACGTGGCGCAGCGGCTCCTCGGTCCGAACGCCTGGCTGCTCGACTACGAGCAGTTTGGCGTCGTGTACCAGGACGCCAGGCCGGACCCGGGTTCGGGATACTCGCGCATCGGCTGGCACACCGACCACCAGTCCGGACCCCATCTGGACATCTGGCCCGGGGTTGCCTTCACCATCCACTTCGATCCGACCTCCCCGGCGAACGGATTCCTCCGCCTGCTCCCTCGAAGCCATCTCGGCGGGGCCGAGGGCATCCCGCTCGGATTCGAGCGGGTGCCCGGCGAGATCGCCCTCTACGCCGAGCGGGGTGACGTCCTGTTCCACGACGCCGACCTCTGGCACGCAGCGGCCCGGGGAACTGCAGACGGAGAGCCGGCGATCCGGCGGCACCTCCGGGGAAGCTGGCACGGGGGGACGAGGCTCGACGTCGGCCACGGCACCGACGACTTCGTCAAGAACGCCCTGCGCTGAGCCTCCGGCCGAACGAACCTCGATGGCTAGGGTGCCGAGCGTCGCCCCCGCCGAGAACGCCGAGGAGTGGAGCGTCCGGTCGACCAGCGCAACACCGCCTGCCGTCACCGTGAGATCCGATGGCTCGACCACGATCCGGTGGGACCCGGCGCGGTAGACGCGGTAGCCGCGGTCGTCCGGATCGGCACCGAGCGACAGGTGGAGCAGGGTCACCCAGTGTCCTCCCGGGGTGGACGCGGTCACCACCTGCGTCGGGTGCCCGGTGGGTTCAGATCTGGCGACGGGCCGATCACTGCGTGGGGCTCACAGCGGGAGCCGCCTCGTCCCGGGGGCACCGGTCCCGGAGGTGAGTGGCCCGACGCGCTGTTATCGTCGGCGCCGCGGTCCTCGCCGACCATCGGACCGAGCATCCAGTACCCCGATCACGTCTCGCGACAGAAGGTGGCCACGACAATGGAAGTCCTCCGAACCCCCGACCACCGCTTCGAGGGACTGCCCGGCTTCGCTTTCGAACCCCACTACACAGTCATCGATGATCAGGACGGCGGCACCCTGCGCGTCCACCACCTCGACGAGGGGCCGGCCGACGGCCCCGTCGTGCTCCTGCTCCACGGCGAGCCGTCGTGGTGCTACCTCTACCGCCACATGATCCCGGTGCTCACCGGAAGCGGTCTGCGGGTCATCGCGCCCGACCTGGTGGGCTTCGGCCGCTCGGACAAGCCGACGCCCCGGACCGAGTACACCTTCGCCCGGCACGTGGAGTGGATGCGGAGCCTCCTCTTCGACCGTCTCGACCTGACCGGCGTGACGCTGGTCTGCCAGGACTGGGGCGGCCTGATCGGGCTGCGGCTCGTCGCCGAGCACGTCGACCGCTTCGACCGGGTGGTTGCTGCCAACACCTATCTACCCACCGGCGATGCCGCTCCGGGCGAGGCCTTCCTCGGCTGGCTCACCTTCTCCCAGGAGGTGGACCACTTCCCCACCGGCATCATCGTGAATGCCGGGTGCACCACTGACCTGGCTCCCGGGGTCATCGCCGCCTACGACGCCCCCTTCCCCGACGACACCTACTGCGAGGGCGCCCGCCAGTTCCCCACCCTGGTCCCCATCTCGCCCGACGACCCGGCGGCGGCGGCCAACCGTGCGGCGTGGCAGGTGCTCGGCAAGTTCGACAAGCCGTTCCTCACCGCCTTCAGCGACGGTGATCCCATCACCGCCGGCTCGGACGCCGCCCTGCAGTCCCGGATCCCCGGCGCCGCCGGCCGGCCCCACGTCACCATCACCGGTGGCGGTCACTTCCTCCAAGAGGACAGGGGGCCCGAGCTGGCCCAGGTGGTCGTCGACTTCATCCGCACCGCCTGACCCGAGTCAGCGCGGCCGCCGCCCTCGCCGGGCGCCACCGCACCCTGCGTTCCGGTGGGAGTCCCCCGACTCTGCCCCACGGCGGCTGTCTAGAGAGAGCTTTGGCGAACATCTGGGACGACGATGAAGGAGCGCTAGCACGATCCGGTAGCGGCCAGGGCCTCTAGCCGGCGGTCTATGAAGCGCTGCTCTGCGATGTTGTTGGTCTTCCCCCGGGCCAGTCGATAGGCGACGACGGCCTCGTCGATCCGCCCCGAACGCCTCAGAAGGTCGGCTCTGGTCGCCTGGTAGAGGTGGTAGCCGGCGAGCTCGGCGGCCAGGCCCGGATCGTCCACCAGCTCCAGGCCGGCACCAGGCGAGTCGGCCATGGCCACGGCCACCGCCCGATTGAGCCGGACCACCGCGGTCGGCTCCCACTCGAGCAACCGGTCGTAGAGTTCGACGATCGTCGTCCAGTCGGTGAGATCGGAGCGGGGGGCCCCGACATGGACGGCGCTGATCGACGCCTTCAACAGGTACGGCCCGGCCCGGCCCGTCTCCTGGGCGCGGGCCAGGAGGGCGAGGCCGTCCGCCACCTTGGCTGCGTCCCACCGTGAGCGATCCTGCTCCTCGAGCGTGATCGGGACCCCGTCGGCGTCCACCCGTGCCTCACGGCGCGAGTCCTGGAAGTGCATCATCGCCGCCAGGCTCAACGGCTCGGGCTCGCGGGGAAGCAGTTCCACCACCACCCCGACGAGTCGCAGTGCCTCGTCGCAGAGATCGACATTCACCAGTTCGGCTCCCGACGCGGACAGGTAGCCGGCGTTGAAGATGAGATAGAGCACGGCCAGCACCGCAGCCAGCCGGTCGGGCAGCTCACCGGGAGGGGGGACCCGGTAGGCGATCCCGGCCTTCCGGATCTTGCGCTTGGCTCGGACGATCCTCTGGGCCAGCGCCGTCTCGGAGATGAGGAAGGCCTTGGCCACCTCCTCGGTGGAGAGGCCTCCCAACGAGCGCAGCGTGAGCGCCACCTGGGCCTCGAGCGTGAGTGCGGGGTGGCAGCATGTGAAGATGAGCCGCAGTCGGTCGTCGGCGATCGGCTGCGACCCGTCACCGGTGTCCCAGGCGATGGACAGCTCACGCCGGTCGCGCTGGCGTCGATCGGAGGCGGCCGCGCTGCGCAGTCGGTCGATCGCCTTGCGCCGGGCCGTGGTGACCAGCCATCCGGCCGGATTGTCCGGCACCCCGCGGAGCGGCCAGGCCGATGCCGCGGACACCAGCGCATCCTGAAGGGCGTCCTCGGCCAGATCGAAGTCCCCGAGGACCCCGATCAGGCGGGCGAGCACCCGGCCGCGGTCGGCTCTGTAGACGGACTCGAGAGCCTCGTCGACAGAGCCGGGGCGGCTGTCGGTCCGGTGGCGAACCAGGGCTACATCTCCGCCACGGGACGCACCTCGACCGAGCCGAACCTGGCCGACGGGACCATGGCCGCGGCCCGGAGCGCCTGGTCGAGGTCGTCGCAGTCGATGAGGTAGTACCCCGACATCCACTCCTTCGTCTCGGCAAAGGGGCCGTCGACGGTGAGGGTCTCGCCGTTGCGCACACGCACCGTGGTGGCGGTGTCGGGACCCATGAGCGGGTCGCCGCTGAACGGGCGACCATACGAGGCCAACTGCTTGCTGAACTCGGCATAGTCGGTCATCAGCTGGTCCCAGCCGGGACCGCCGGGCAGCGGATGGGTCTCGTCGTTGTGGATGATCAACATGTAGCGCATCGTGCTCTCCTCTGTCGGTGTCGATGGCGGGTCACGCCGTTGTCCCCCAATTGACGGTGCCGTCGGCCCCGCATCGACACATCCGTCGCGATTCCACCGCGGATGTCGGAATCCTCTCACGGGCGGCGGCAGAAACGGAGGCCCGGGCTGCCTCGCGTCCACGCGGGGATCCGTGTGACGCGGGCCGCTGGCGTGCCCGCATCCACCTGTATGCGGCGTTCCTGGGTGGCCCCCTTGCCGGGGGGATGGGCGAAGGCCACGAAGTCGCCCTGGCCCGGACCGGCGACGGCGACGGCGACGGCGACGGCGACAAGACCGAAGTCGACAGCTTCAACTGAGTTCACCACGGGTCCGGCCCGGGTGTGTCGGTCGGCCGAGGCGGCCCCGACACGCAGGTGGCAATGGCCGGACTCCCATGGAGGCCACCTGTACACGCTCTCCGTGGGCGATACTGCACGGATGGCAGAGCGGAACGTGCTGGGAGGGGAACTCGAGCCGTGCGGTGCCGACCCGGTCACCGGCTTCTACCGTGACGGGTGCTGCAACACCGGGCCGGAGGATCTCGGCAGCCACACCGTCTGTGCGGTCGTCACCGCGGAGTTCCTCGAGCACCAGCGACGGATCGGCAACGATCTCTCCACCCCGATGCCCCAGTACCGGTTCCCCGGGCTGGTGCCCGGGGACCGGTGGTGCGTCACCGCCGCCAACTGGCTGCGGTCCCACCTCGACGGCGCCGCCGCCTACGTGGTCCTCGCCTCCACCCACGAGCGCGCCCTGGAGGTTGTGCCGCTGGCCGCGCTCGAGGAGCACGCCGTCGACGTCCCCTCCGGGCCCGGCGGACTCGGAGGCTGACCGTCAGCCGGCGCGTTTGCGGAGGGCCCTCTTCAGCACCTTGCCGTAGGCGTCCAGGCCCTCACGGAAGAGCCTGGACTCGGGCCCGGCGGCGATGCCCACCCGCTCGGGGATGATTCCCCAGATCGGGACCCCGGACTCGATCCACCAGGCGACGGTCTCGTCGAGATCGTTGGTGCCCAGCCGAGCCGCACAGATGATCACCCCGTAGGGGGTCCTGGTGCCGATCATCTCGAGCGTGGCGACCACCCGCGAGTACTCGACGCCACCGGCCCGGGTCGGGATCACCACGGCATCGGCCCGGTCCAGTGCGGCCCGCACGATGCGCTCGTCACCCGGGGGCGTGTCGACGACCGCGATCCCGCCGTG
>DAIMIK010000096.1:0-595 GCA_036722795.1 Acidimicrobiales bacterium
CCGCCGATGAGGTGATCGCCACCGTGCGCGAGGCGCGGGCCGGCCGTGGCGAACCCGTGGCACCTCGTGACCTGTGGACGGCCGTCGCCACCGAGTTCGTCTTCAGGGTCCCGACCATCCGCTTCGCCGACGTCCATGCCCGGGCGGCCGAACCCGGCGTCGGCACCTTCTGCTACCTGTTCACCTGGGAGTCGCCCGCCTTCGGGGGCCGGTTGGGCTCGTGCCATGCGCTGGAGATCCCGTTTGTCTTCGGCAGCGTCCTCAATCCGCTGGTGCAGACGTTCTCCGGCGGCGGGGACGACGCCTTCGCGTTGTCGGCCGCGATGCGTGCGGCGTGGGTCGCCTTCGCCCGGTCGGGGACGCCGGAGGGCGACGGCGCGGCGCCCGGCGGTACCTGGTCGAACTGGGACCCGGCCCGACGGCCGACCACCGTGCTGGGGCCGTGCCCGGGGCGCCACGGGCTGTGGAACCAGGTCGAGCGCCCGAGGGACGAAGAGCTCGACGCGGTGGCTGCGGCGGCCGTGCCGTGGTCTATCCGCTAGGACCTGGCCGAGTCGGGCAGGTCGGGCAGGTCGGGCAGGTCGGGCGGGGGCGG
>DAIMIK010000096.1:618-8829 GCA_036722795.1 Acidimicrobiales bacterium
CGCTACGCGCTCCACCCGCCGCTGTAGCTGAAGAACTGCCCGGTCTGGAAGCGGGTCTTCCCCTCGAGGAGCACTCGGGTGAACTCGGATAGCTCCTCCATGCCGGCCAGGCGCCGGGCGGGTACCTGTGCCTCGATCCTGGCGCGACGCTCGGGGTCCTTGTCGGCCCCGCTGGCCCGCAGAAATCCCGGGAAGTCCATGAAGTTGGTGCCGATGGCGTTGATGCACAGTCCGTCGCGGGCGTGCTCGAGGCCGACGGCCCGGACCAGCGCGTTGGCCCCGGCCCGTGTCGCCGAGTAGGTGGAGACCCGGGGCTCGGGCCGTGCCCCGGTGGCGCTGGTGAACACGACGATGTCCCCCGAGCCCTGCGAGACCATCGGTGGGACGAACGCCTGCAGCCCGTGGAAGACCATGTCGAGGTTCTCGGCCTTCGTCCGCTCCCACTGCTCGGCGGTGATCTCCAGGAAGCGGCCGGTGATGATGCCGATGCCGGTGACCAGTGCCGCTGCGTCGATCCGGCCGAAGCGGTCGATCGCCCGCTCCACCAGCAGGGCGTTCCCCTCGGCGGTGCGGAGGTCGACGTCGGCGGCCTCGACCACCTCGACCTCGCCTCCCTCGGAGCGGAGCTCCTCCACCAGCGATGCCGTCGGTGCGTGGAGCACCAGATGGTGTTCGCCGGCGAGACGCCGGGCCAGCTCCGGGCCGACGTAGTCCCCGGTCTGCGTGAGTACGGCGACGCGCTTGTCCATGTTCGGAACCTACGCCATCGCCGGGCATGCGGCTGGTTGCCGGCGTGGGGTTTCGTTCCGGGCGGGCAGGTTCGGCGGCGCGCCGTCTGCGTCGGCGGCGCGCCGGCCCCAGCGGCGGGCCTCGGGGCGGGCGCCTAAGGTCTGGATCCTCACCGTGCACAGGTGCCCGTCGACCACGCCGGCAGCTTCGGCAAGGTGGTCTCGGGGACGTAGCCCAACCGGCAGAGGCAGGGCGCTTAAACCGCCTCCAGTGAGGGTTCGAATCCCTCCGTCCCCACCACGCGGATGGAACGGTGTCGCTCCGTGTCCACCGGGCGCAGCCGGCCGACTCTGGCACGGAGGACGATTGCGAGTTGTCGGTGGTCCGCAGAGGAGGCGGCGGGGCGAGTCGGTCCCGAGGGATGCCGAGGCTCTGGGCCAAGATGGTCCGGCATGCAGGACGGGATGAGCCGGGACGGGCAGGCGGTGGGACAGGTGTCGATCGGGGGGAGGAGATGGGTGGCCGCTATCGCTCTCGCTGTACTCGCAGCGGACGCGGGCCGCTGGTGCCACCGGTCGACGACCGTGGAGCGAGGGCGGTAGATGAGCGAGGGGGCGATCATCGCCCTGGCCGCGTTGGTGTTCGGATGGGCGGTGCTCGCCCGTCCGCTCGAGCGGTTGGGGGTCAGCGCCCCGATGCTGTTCGTTGCGGCCGGTCTCCTGTTGGGGAACGGGCACATCCACGACGTCACCGTCAACATCGACACCACGACGATTCGCGTCCTGGCGGAGATCACGCTGGCCCTGGTGCTCTTCTCCGACGCCGCCAGCATCAATCCGGAGCAGCTGCGCCACGACGCAGCGTGGCCGATCCGGCTGCTGGCCGTCGGCCTTCCGATCTCGATCGCCCTCGGGACGGTGGTCGGCTTCGTGGTGCTCCCCTCGATGACCTGGATCCTGGCCGTCCTGGTGGCGGCCGTCCTGGCGGCCACCGACGCGTCACTCAGCGCCGCGGTCATCACCGACAGCCGGATCGCCGAGCGCGTGCGTCGGGCGCTCAACGTGGAGAGCGGCCTCAACGACGGGTTGGCCACCCCGGTGGGGGTCATCGTGCTCGCCGCGGCGGCCACCGCGCTGGACGTTCCGGGGGCGGGCACCGGGTCCGGCCACGTGGTGTCGGTCGTGGTCGGCGTGCTCGGTGGTGTGCTGGCGGGCGTGGCCTTCGGGATCCTCGGGGCACTGGTCCTGGCCACGGCCGAGCGACGGGGCTGGACCGAGTACGGCGGCACCCGTCTCGCCGTGTTCGGACTGGCCGTCCTGACCTACACGGCCACGGTGGCGCTGGGGGGCAACGGGTTCGTGGCGGCGTTCGTGGGCGGGCTCGCCCTCCGGTTCCGGCTCCCCGAGGAGTCGACCGAGGCCGTCGAGCTGCCGGAGTTCGTCGGGTCGGCGCTGGCCTGGGTCATCTGGTTCGTGTTCGGGGCGGCCCTGGTGGTCCCCGCCCTCCGGGCGGCGGACTGGCGGGTGCCCGTCTACGCCGTGGCCAGCCTGGTGGTGGTCCGGATGGTGGCGGTGGGCCTGGCCATGGTGCGCAGCGACGCCGATCGGAACACCCGCCTCCTCCTGGGATGGTTCGGGCCTCGTGGACTCGCCTCGGTGGTGTTCGCCCTCCTGATCGAGGAGACGCTGCCGCCCGGTGACCCCGGCGTGCGGATCACCGATGCCGCCATCGCCGCCACGGTCCTCCTCAGCGTCCTGGCCCACGCGGTCAGCGTCAACCCGGTCATCAACCGGCTCACCCGGAAGTGAGCCCGCCGGCCCGTGTCACTCACCCGAGGTCGGGGTCGGGGTCGGAGCCGGTTCGCCGCGGGCCGCACCTGGCCTACGTTGCCAGTGGCACCGCCGTGAAGGGGTCTGCCCGGCAGCGATACCCACCAGGAGGTTCCCATATGGTCGACGATCTCGAAGATCCCCGCCGGCACGAGCCGCCCTTCGTCCTGTCGGAGCGGGAGATGCTCGAGCAGTGGCTCGAGTTCCACCGGACGACACTGGTCCTCAAGTGCGAAGGGCTGGACGACGCCGCCCGAAAGAGCCGGCCCGTGGCGACCTCCGTGCTGTCGCTCCACGGCCTGGTACGCCACATGGCCGAGGTGGAGCGCAACTGGTTCCGCCGGGTACTCCTCGACGATCCGGAGGCGTCGTACCTGTGGCTCGACCCGGTCGTGGAGGACAGCGAGCTGGTCCCGCTCGACGACGCCGACTGGGGGTCGGACCTGTCGACGTGGGAGGCCGAGTGCGACGCCGGTCGGGTGGCCGCCCGTGCGCGCCGGCTGGAGGACACGGGTCTCCGCCGGGGTGAGCCCTGCTCGCTCCGGTGGATCTACGTGCACATGATCGAGGAGTACGCCCGGCACAACGGCCATGCCGATCTCCTGCGCGAGTTGATCGACGGCAGCGTGGGCTGGTAGCAGGTGAGGGGACGGTCGCCCGTCCGGCGGCGACGCCCGGATGCCGTGGCCGCCGATGGTTACCATGAGGCTCTCGAGCGAGGAGCGATGCAGATGGCACATGACCCGATTGTGGCCGAGCCCGCCCGGGAGCGCGACAGCCTCGAGCCCCGGTTCATCCTGGCAGCGCAGGAGCAACGCGCTGCCGCCTCGCTCGAGGCGTATCGCGCGTCGGGCAGGCGACCCAACGTCCTGGTCGTCCTCTTCGACGATGTCGGGTGGGGTGACTTCGGCTGCTACGGCGGCGGGGTGGCCGTGGGGGCGCCGACACCCAACATCGACAAACTCGCCCGGCGGGGCATGATGCTGACCTCTTGCTACTCGGAGCCGTCCTGCACGCCGTCGCGGGCGTCGTTGATGACCGGCCGCCTGCCCATGCGCCACGGCCTCCTCCGGCCGCCGATGTACGGGCAGCCGGGCGGGCTCGACGGAGAGGTGACGCTGGCCCAGCTGCTCTCCGACGCCGGCTACGTCACCCAGGCCGTGGGCAAGTGGCACATGGGCGAGAACGTCGAGTCGCAGCCGCAGAACGTCGGCTTCGACGACTTCTACGGCTTCTTGTCCGTCTCGGACATGTACACCGAGTGGCGGGACCCGTACTTCTTCCCGGAGATCGTCTACAGCGAGGAGCGCACCAAGTGGGTGGAGAACCTGCCTTTCAACAAGTGCTTCGTCCATGCCACCCGGGGCGGTGAGACCGAGGACGTCGAGGAGGTCACCCTTCCCGTCCTCTCGCTGCTCGACGAGAAGTGGGCCTCGTACTCCCGGGAGTTCATCCGCCGGATGGCCGAGCCGGGGGCCGGGCAGCGCCGGCCATGGTTCCTCTACCACTGCACCCGGGGGGCCCACTTCGACAACTACCCGCACGAGCGGTTCCTCGGTTCCTCTCCGGCCAAGCACCCCTACAAGGACACGATCATCGAGCTCGACGACATCGTGGGCCGGCTGGTGGCCGAGCTCGAGGCCACCGGCCAGATGGACGACACGCTCATCTTCCTGTCGTCGGACAACGGGCCGGAGATGGAGACGTGGCCCGACGCCGCCTACTCGCCGTTCCGGAGCGCCAAGGGCTCGACCTGGGAGGGCGGCCAGCGCGTGCCCGGCATCGTCACCTGGCCGGGGATGATCGCCCCCGACCGGGCCAGTGACGGGATCTTCTCCCTGATGGACCTGTTCAACACGTGCCTCGGCCTGGCCGGGGCCGCCGACTCGGTGCCCGAGGACCGCTACATCGACGGCGTCGACCAGACGTCGTTCCTCCTCGACCCCGAGGGTGTCTCGAACCGGAAGTACCTCTACTACTGGTTGACCAATGTGTTCTCCGCCCTCCGGGTCGGCGAGTGGAAGTTCATGGTCGCCTCGACCTCCGACGACGACCGTGACTGCTTCAACCTGGGCGGGTTCACCGGGGTCACCCAGAAGTACTCCCACGGCCGGCTCTACAACCTGTACCTCGATCCCAAGGAGAGCCACAGCTACATGATCCGCAAGCTGGCCTACATCGACAGCTTCACCAGTGGGATCGCCAGCCACTTCATGAGTTTCGGCCAGTATCCACCGAAGCACCCGATCGCGGCCATGAGCTGAGCCGGACGGGCGGCAGACGCGTCAGGGGGCGGGTGCCAACGAGGCGAGCTCGGGGATCCACCGCTTCATGAAGGCATCGAACATGGGTACCGTGAAGTCGATCTCCCCCCAACGCGGCGAGTAGCAGAGCGACTTCTTGAGCAGGCCGTCGCGGGTGGGCCCGAGGGCGGTGGCCTTCTTGCCCAGCAGCTCGGCCACCTCGACCGACCGCACCGGTCCGGGACCGAGCTCGGCCATGGCCCGCAGGTAGGCGCGTTCGGGGTCGCTGGTCCGCCCGGTCCGCACCCGGAAGAACCCGTCGTCGAGCTCGGCGGTGGCCACCGGGATACAGCGCTCGACGTCGTCGAGGGTGATCAGGTTCGGGCCCTCGGCCACGTCCCAGGCCTGTTTGCCGAACTCCTGGAGGAAGTAGGGGTAGCCCCGGGTGACCTCGACCACCCGGGAAAGGGCCTCGGGTGCCCAGCTGACCTCCTCGTCGGCGGCCGGCACCTCGAGTGCCTCGAGCGTCTGGTTTCCGGTCAGGGAGTCGATGACCGGAAAGGTGAAGATGCGCTCGGCGTAGGACTTGGCCTCGCCGGTCAACGCGGCCAGTGAGGGAAGTCCGGCCCCGGCCACCGTGATGGGCAGGGCGAGCTGGGCGGCCCGGTGGAGACCCATCACCAGGGCCTCGAGGGTGACGAGCTTCACGTAGTGGAGCTCGTCGATGGTGATGAGCACACCGGTGCCGTGGTCGCGGGCCACTTCGCCCAGCTCGACGAAGAGACCGGCCAGGTCGGTGGCCAGGTCGCCGGAGTCGGCCGGCCCGTGCACGGGGTCGACGTCGATGTTCAGCTCGGCGCCGTCGGGGAGTCGGATGCTGAAGGCCTTGAGGATGCCGAGGGCCCGGTGGACCCGTTCACCGATGCGGCGCCGGGCGTCCATCGACAAGAGGACCCGACGGAAGGCGGCTGCCAGGCGAGGGGGAAGATCCCCATCCTCGCTGACCTCGATGTGCTCGTGGAAGTAGCCCCGGGCGCCGGCCAGGTGCTCGAACTCGTTGAGCAGGACGGTCTTGCCCACCCCGCGCAGCCCGGTGAGCATCTCGCTGCGCCCGTCACGCCCGAGGAGCAGGCGCTGGAGGGCGATGTCCATCGCCTCGATCTCCCGCTCGCGTCCCACCAGGGCCGGTGGACGGGTGCCCGCCCCGGGGCTGTAGGGGTTCCGGACCGGGTCCACGGGACGAGTATAGCGATATGAGTAGTGTATAGCAATAAGCCTATAAAAGGCCGGAACTACTAGAGTGCAGCTGCAACCATGAATCCACACCGTGTCCCGAGGGTGGTCCCCGACGAGACTCGGCTCGCTGCCGGCTCCACTCGACCGCCGGCACCGGAAGCCGGCCTACCTCGACGGGTTCACCTCGTCGGTGGGGGGCTGCCGTCGTGCCTGGCCACGACGGCCAGGTCGGCCACGTCGGCCACGTCGGCCACGTTTGCTTTGGTGCTGGGATCCTGCGTCAGGGGCGGCGGTCGACCTCTACACCGTCACCGGTGAGGGCCATCAGCGGCCGGGCGGCCCCCCACCTCGGCCGGGCGACGGGCCCCGGGTGGGCAGGTCTGACCACCCGGACAGGGGGGAGTGGAACCCGGTGTGTCGAATCGCGCAGCACGTAGGGGTGGCCCGTGGATCACCCGTGTAACAACACATGTGGGAGAGGCACGGGTGCCAGGGGAGCGCGCTCGGTATCCGGCATGTGCGAGCGGTACAACTGCCGAAGTCGGGCCAATTGGCTGTCGTGATGCGCTGCCTCGCCTACAGCGACATCTCGTCCACGACGGTCAGGTCCACGAACTCCGGAGCGCCGTCGAAGATCTCCGCCATCGTTACCCGCGCGGCCTGCAGTCCCTCCTGGCGTCGCGGATCGTTCTCACGCTCGCGAGCCTTCTCCTCGCTCTCGAAGACGACGAACATGTAGACCCGGCTCGGGTCGTTCTGGTCCCGCATGGCCGTCGAGCGCAGTAGGCCTGAACCTGGTTGTTCGGACGCCCGCAACTGCTCGACCAACCTCGGCAAGTCCTCTTCCCTGCCCGGCTTCAGACGCGTCGTGATGAGTTGTGCCCACATGCCAGAATCCTCCGTTCACCAATGGATGCCGAACTCTAATTCACATGACGCGGAGATTCCCGGGATCATCGAGCCCGATCGAGACGTGCCGATACCGGGCGCGGTCCGGGTCCCTGATCGCCGGTCTGGCAGCGCTCTTCCCCAACTGTCCTCACCCGTGTCTTCTCGCGCGAGCGGCGTTCGGCAAGGGTGATTGGAGGATCGGTCGACCGGCGAGTTGCTTGCTTCAATGCCGTGATCTTGGCCGGTCGATCCTCAGGGGGGTGTGGCGGGCGAGCACGTCGAAGTCGGTGTCCATATGGAGCACGGGCGTGTCCGCCCGGATGGCGACGCTGGCAATGGGGCTGTCGATCATCTTCCTGACAGTTTCACCGCTGCGCCGACAGACGCGGTAGAGCGCTGCCGCCTCCTCGTAGTCGGTCGCTTCGGTCGGAACAAGGGTGCCTCGAGCGAGCAGCCTGCGTAGGTCGTTCAGGTGGCGCTTGTCGCCGGCACCAGCGAGCACCTCCATGCGGACGGGCTCGCAGACCGCGATCTCGCCGCCCACCAGCTCATCGACTCGTGCGCACACCGTGCTCCCCGTGTCGTGGAGAAACTCGGCCCAGGCCGATGTGTCGATCATGATCACTGGGCACGGCCTGTGCGCATTTGGTCGAGATCGCCCTCCTAACCTGAGCCACGCAATGCCCGCTGATGGTCAAGGTCGAGTGGCTCGGCCGCTACGGTCCGCACGGCGAAGCTGAACACCTCCCGCTTGGTCGAGAGGTGGTAAAGCTCCATCACGGTGCGGCAGGCGTTGTCATCCACGTCCATGTTTGTGCGTGCCATACACCAAGTCCTTTCCCGCAGCAGTCTGTCCCAAGAGATCCGCGCATGCTTCCGCCCGCCCCCTCGCCCATACCGGTAATGGTCACGCAGGGACGCGAAAGAGCCCCGGCCGAAACCGGGGGCAATCGCCAAGTGATCGAACGACACCCACCATTCGCGGGCCAAGGCCATCCGACCGCGGGCAGAAACCGCCGGATTTGCACCCCCGTGCCGCTGGACCTTCCGCCAAGGTGCAACACTGGGCGCGCCTGTGGAGGAATAGAGTCTGAGGTGTGTTGCACCCGAGTGGGATCCAGTGGGTCATCTTGGCGGTGCTCTCGATCGTGTGGGCGGCACTGGGCTACCGGCTCTCGGAGAACGACCGCAAGACGCTGGGGAGGACCCCCTGGGGTCTCCCATCGGCGCTCTGGGCGTTCTTCTGGTTCCTGTCCCTGGTGCTGGGGCTGGTGCTCTATCTG
>DAIMIK010000097.1:0-8799 GCA_036722795.1 Acidimicrobiales bacterium
GAGGGCGAGGTGGTGAGCTGGGCCGACCGGATCGCCTACGTCTGCCACGACTTCGAGGATGCGGTCCAGAGCGGCATCGTCACCCCGAGCGCCCTGCCACAGCTGGTGCGGGAGCGGTGCGGCGATCAGCGCAGCCAGCAGTTGGGCACCTTCATCGACGCCATGGTCTCGGTAATCCTGAGATCAGGGCACATCGGCATGGCCGATGCCCAGGCGGAGGCCCTGGCCGCCTTCCGGGCCAGCAACTACGAGCACATCTACCTCCGGCCCAGCTCGGTCGCCCAGGGGCGGTCGGTGGTGGGGGTCCTCCAGGCCCTGGTCGAGCACTTCGGGGACCGCCCGAACCTCATTCCGGATGGCGGCGGCGCCACCTCCGATCTCACGGGAGGCGAACCACGTGCCGTGCGGGCCGCCGTGGCCTACGTCGCCGGCATGACCGACCGGTTCGCATTCGGCCAGGCCGTCGCCCTACTCGACTGGGACCCCGACAAGCTTCCGGTGGGCATCGGTGTGACCAGGAGGCTCTGACCCCACCCGGGATCACCCGGTCCTCGCCGGGCGCAACCGAATCTCGCTCAGCCGTCGTCGGCCACGACGTTGTCCCCGGTCACGATGACCGGGCAGGGTGCATGGCGCACCAGGTGATCGGATACCGAGCCGAGCACGGCGCGCCTCAGCCCCCCGTTCCCCCTCGACCCCACCACGATCGCCGGCGCCGATACCTCCGACGCAAGCCGGCAGATCGCGTCTCCGGGCTCACTCCCCAGGATGTAGGCCTCGGCGCCGCCCAGTCCCAACCGCTCCCGCGCGTCGGCGACGATCGCCCGGGCCTCGGCCGCGGCAACGTCGGTCTTCGCGTCGAACTCCTCGGCCGATACCACTCCCCCGGCCGTGCCGGTGCCGGACAGCAACGCCGGATCCGGCGAGTCCATCACCGTCACCACGACGACCGGGGCGTCCGGGTCGAGGAGCGCTCGCCCGACAGCCAATGCCCTGAGGGAGAGATCGGACCCATCGGTGCACAGCAGGACCGGCGACGCCACGTTCGCACCCTACCAAGCGGCGTGAGGGCCCGGCGCGGTCAGAGGGCCCGGGGATCGTCGGTGCGGACGATGTCCTTTCCCAGCGGTGCGATGGCGACGGCGGCCAGCTTGAAGTCGGCCACGCCGAGCGGGATGCCGATGATCGTGATGCACAGCGCCAGCCCGGTGATGACGTGTGCGATCGCCATCCAGAGTCCGGCCAGGACGAACCACAGCACGTTGCCGATGAACGAGCCGGCGCCGGCGCCGGGCTTGGGGACGACGGTCCGGCCGAAGGGCCATAGCACGTAGGCGGCCAGCCGGAAGCACGCGATCCCGAACGGGATGGTGACGATGAGGATGCACATCAGCACGCCGGCGGCCACGTAGCCGATGGCCAGCCAGAAGCCGCAGAGCACCAGCCACAAGATGTTGAGGATCGTCTTCACCGTCGTCCAGCATGGCAGCAGACCGCGATCGGCCACCACCGATCGTCTCGGTCGCCACACCTCCACGCGCCCGTCGTTCCCCCACCGGCGCAGAGGACGGCCGGGCCCGCCAGACTGGCAGCCCACGGCCACTCGATCCTAGAATCCCGAGCCGCATGGCAGTCCCGACCAACGCAGCTACCGGATTCGCAGCGGGTGGTGGGCAGGCGCGGCGCGGCCGGTGGCGACAGGTCTTCTTCGCTCCGGTCGGCGACGACCGGCGGCGGCGGCGGGGAAGCGACGGCCTGAAAGTCGGCCTGGCCGCACTCTCACTGCTGTGCTGCGTGTTGGCCATCGGGTACAGCTCGCACTTCGACCGGGTGATAGCCCAGACCGTCCATCCCCCGCCGCACAGCATCAGCTGGCTGATCTCCGTCGTCTACGACGCCGGCTCCTTCGGGATCACCGCCATTCTCATCGTGATGGCACTGCTGGCACGGCGCTGGGCAGTCGCACGCGACATCGGCCTCTCCGCCGCAGGCGCCGCCTCCCTCAGCGGTGTGTTGATCGTGGCCCTTGGCCGCGACGGGGGCCGTTCGCTCGGGACTCCGATCAACGGCTTCGATCTCCACTTCCCGGTTGTCCAGATCGCCGTGTTCATGTCGGTGGCGACTGCCGCGCTCCCTTACCTGGCCCGGACGGTGCAGCGGGTCATCGAGGGCTTCGTCCTCCTGGTTGCACTGGCGTCCGTCGTCGGTGGGCACGGTCTGCCGGTCAACGTGCTCGGCAGTCTGGCGCTGGGTTGGGGAGTGACCGCGACCGTCCACCTCATCTTCGGCTCTCCACTGGGCCTCCCCTCCGGCGCCGATGTTGCCGCGCTGGTGTCGGGACTCGGGGTCGATGCCCGGGACGTCCGTCCCGTTGACGATCAGCTCTGGGGTGTGGCCTGCTACGAGGGCACGGAAGCGGGGGGCCGAGCCATCGGGATTCCGCTCCGCATAGCCGTGTACGGCCGGGATGCCGCCGATGCCAAGCTCCTGGCCAAGACCGGACGGTTCCTCTTCTTCCGAGATTCGGGTCCCACCTTGACCTTCACCCGGCTCCAGCAGGTCGAACACGAGGCGTACCTGACGCTGCTGGCCCAACGGGCGGGGGTCAACGTGCCCGAGGTCATTGCCGCCGGCAGTTCCGGGTTCTCCAGGGATGCCGCCCTGGTCTGCCGCATGCCCCGCGGTACCCGCCTTTCCGACGTCGAGCGCGACGCACTCTCGGATGCCGTGCTCGACGGCGTCATCGGCCAGTTCCTCACGCTCCGGTCCGAGCGGATCGCCCACGGCGCCGTGAGCGGCGACACCATCATCGTCGATCCGGACGCCGGGGCCACAGGGTTCCTCGATTTCCGCAATGCCACCTCCAACGCCGCGTCCGACCGCCTCGACCGCGATCTGGCCGGTGCCGTCGCGGCCCTGGGCCTGGCGGCAGGACCCGAGCGCACCTCGGCGGCAGCCGCCCGATGTCTGCCGGCCGACGTTCTGCCGAGCGTCCTGGAACACCTGCGCCGGGCCGGGCTCGACCCGGTGCTGGCCCGGGCGCTGCGGGGCCGGACGGCACTCCTCGAGGAGATGCGCTCGCTCGCTGCCGCCGCCGCGTCGATCGAGGTGCCCAAGCTGGCGGAGCCCCGGCGGATCAGCTGGCCCACGCTCATCCTGGCCATCGGCACGCTCATCGGTGGGTGGGCGCTCATCGGGGTCCTTATCGATGTGACCAACTCCTTCGACACCATCGTCGGTGCGGACTGGGGGTGGGTCGTCATCGCCTTCCTCTGCACACAACTGGACGTCGTGGCCGACGCCGTCGAGGATCTGGGAAGCGTCGCCGGCGACCTGCCGTTCGGGCGGGTGGTGGCCGTCGAGACGGCCAACAGTTTCAGCGCGCTGGCAGGGGGTGCGCCCGCCGTGTTCGCCACCCGGGTGCGATTCTTCCAACAGCAGGGCTACGACGCCTCGGTGGCCCTCAGTTCCGGAGCGGTCATCACTGCGGCGAGCTGGATCGTGAAGGGCGTGATCTTCCTGATCTGCCTTCCCCTGGCCTGGGGATCGATCAACTTGGACGACCACCCTCAGTCGGGCGGGGGGGGTGCCCGGACGGTCTGGCTCCTGTTGGTCGCCGTCGTCGCCGTCGCACTGGCGCTCGGCCTCGTGCTTGCCATCCCCAGACTGCGACGGTTGGCGTCGGACAAGGTGCGCCCCAGGCTGACCGACGTGTGGCGCGACGCCAGGTACGTGCTGACCACTCCGCGGAAGGTCGCCCAGTTGGTCGGGGGGGCCGTCGCGTCCGAACTCCTCGTGGCCCTTGCCCTGGCGGCATCCCTTCGGGCGTTCGGGGACCACCTCAGCATCGCCACCTTGATCATCGTCATCACGCTGGCCTCCATGCTCGGCGGCGTGTCGCCGGTGCCCGGTGGCATGGGCGTGGTGGAGGCAGGAATGATCCTCGGGTTGACCGCTGCAGGCATCTCGGAGTCCGACGCCACCGCCGCGGTGTTCATCCAACGGCTCTTCAGCTCGTACCTGCCGCCCCTGTGGGGTTGGTGCACACTGGTGTGGATGCGCAGACGGGAGTACGTCTGACCCGTCGGACTGTAGATTCGTCCGATGGACCTCACCAGGGCGTCGAGTCAGGTCGGACTACCGCCATCCACCATCAAGAAGACCAACCGCCTGACCCGCGGCCAGCGGACGGCCCGGGGAAAGGTCGTGCGCCAATGGGCGCCCCGCCCTATCCACGGGCCGTGGCAGCCGGCGACCGACCGCCCGGACCCGATCGACCTGCTCGAGGAGCAGGCACGCACCCGGGTGCCCGATCTCGTGCCGATCCGCTACGGCCGGATGCTGGTGTCGCCGCTCACCTTCTACCGGGGTGCCGCGTCGATCATGGCGGCAGATCTGGCCTCGACCCCGCGCACGGGTCTGGTCGTCCAGTGCTGCGGCGACGCCCACCTCTCCAACTTCGGCCTGTTCGCCTCGCCCGAGCGACAACTGATGTTCGACATCAACGATTTCGACGAGACCCTGCCCGGCCCCTGGGAGTGGGACGTCAAGCGGCTGGCCGCGAGCTTCGAGATCGCCGGCCGTGACCGTTCCTTCAGCCGCTCCGATGGGCGGGACATCGTCCTGGCTGCCGTCCGGGAATACCGCAAGCAGATGAGGAAGGCGGCGGTGCGGGGCTCGCTGGACGTGTGGTACTCCCACATGGAGATGCGCCGGATGCTGGAGTGGGTCGACGCCGAGGTCAAAGAGGAACGGCTGGGCAAGAAGGACGCCAGGGACGTTGCCAAGGACGCGGCCAAGGCCCGCACCCGCGACAGCATGCGGGCGTTCAAGAAGCTGACCGGGCACGTGGACGGAACTCTGCGTTTCGTCGCTGATCCGCCACTCATCGTGCCCATCGACGACCTCGTCCTGTCCGCGGAGGCGAAACACCAGACCGAGCGGTCATTGCGCAAGCTGATCAAGAAGTACCGCAAGACCCTGGCCGGCGAGCATCACCCTCTCGAGGACTACCGGTACCTCCACATGGCGCGCAAGGTGGTCGGCGTCGGCAGCGTCGGCACGCGCGCCTGGATCTTCCTCATGTTGGGGGTCGACGAACAGGACCCGTTGATCCTCCAGGCGAAAGAGGCACAGCCCTCGGTCCTCGAGCCGTTCGCCGGAAGGTGCTCCTACGGCAACCACGGCCACCGGGTGGTTGTCGGCCAGCGGCTCATGCAGACGGCCAGCGACATCTTCCTCGGATGGCAGCGGGTCAAGGACATCGACGGGCGGACCCGTGACTACTACGTCCGGCAGCTCCACGACTGGAAGGGGTCGGCGGACGTGGACACCATGCGCGTTCCCGGGGCCATCATGTACGCCCGGATGTGCGGTGCCACGCTGGCCCGGGCCCACGCCCGCTCCGGTGACTGGATCGCCATCGCCTCCTACCTGGGCAAGGGACACTCCTTCGACGAGGCTGTCGCCGACTTCTCCGCGGCCTACGCGGACCAGAACGAGCGGGACTACGAGGCCTTGGTCGCCGCCGTCCGATCCGGCCGGATCACGGCGCAGACCGGCCTCTGACCCCAGGTCGGACGGGTCCGTCCGCCGGTCCGGGCCGCCACGCACGGTCTGCCTGGGCAACAGCGGATTCCCACCGGGCACCCTAGACTCGCGGCGACCCGGATCAGGTGGAGCCGGTCAAGGAGGCCGAGCATGACCACCCGGGTGCCAGACCGGTCAATCGCCGAGGAGTCCCTCGCTCACGCCGCCCGTTCGGCTCCCGGCCCGCTGGGCGCCCCGCCGGGATGCAGGCCGGGCGACGAGGCCGCTCGCGCCGGCACGGCGCCACCGGGGAGCGCGGCCGATATGGTCGCACCGCTGCTGCGGGCCCTGGTGGGCACGAGGGTGCCGGTGCGCGTCGAGTTCTGGGACGGGAGCGGGATCGGCCCCACGGACGGAGCGGGCACGCTGCGGGTACGGTCGACCGACGCCGTGCGCCGCATCCTGTGGGCCCCGGGGGAGCTGGGGGTGGCCCGGGCCTTCGTGTCCGGGGATCTCACCGTCGAGGGTGACCTCTACGCCCTGTTGCGGGTCCTCCACGACGCCCCCCCGCGCGATCTGCGCCAGATGACCCTGCGGATGCTTCCGAGTGCCGTCGATGCCGCCCGCCGGTTGGGCGCCATCGGCCCGCCGCTGCCCCCGCCGGCCGAGGAGTGCCGTCCGGCGGGGAGACGGCACTCGCCGTCCCGGGATGCCCGTGCCATCAGCCATCACTACGACGTGGGCAACGACTTCTACCGCCTGGTCCTCGGTCCGAGCATGACCTACTCGTGCGCGCGCTTCGTCTCGGCGGACGCGACGCTCGAGGAGGCACAGTCGGCCAAGTACGAACTGATCTGCCGGAAGCTGGGCATCGACCGGCGTCCCGGCGCACGGTTGCTCGACGTCGGCTGCGGGTGGGGCTCGATGGCCATCCACGCCGCCCGTCACCACCATGCCGAGGTGGTGGGTGTGTCCCTCAGTCGGGAGCAGGTCGACCTGGCCCGCCAGCGGGTCGCCGAGGCCGGGCTCGGCGACCGGGTCGAGATCCGGCGGCAGGACTACCGCGACCTCGGCGGCGAGGAGTTCGACGCCATCTCGTCGATCGGCATGTTCGAACACGTGGGCACCGCGCAGATGGCCCGCTACTTCGAGACCCTCCGGCAGTTGCTGACGCCGACCGGGAGGGTGTTGAACCACGCCATCTCCAAGCCGGGTGGGTCCGCGCTCGGCAGCCGAAGCTTCGTCGGGCGGTACGTCTTCCCCGACGGGGAGCTACTCGACGTGGGCCAGGTCGCCCTGGCCATGCAGCGGGCCGGCTTCGAGGTGCGGGACGTCGAGTCGCTGCGGGAGCACTACTCACGCACGCTCCACCACTGGGTGGCCAACCTCGAGGAGCACTGGGACGAGGCGGTGGCCCTCGTCGGACTAGCCAGGGCCAACGTCTGGCGGCTCTACATGGCGGCCTCGTCCAACGGATTCGACGACGGGGGCCTGGCCGTCCACCAGGTGCTCGGTGTGGTGCCCGAGCCGGACGGGCGCAGCGGCATGCCGCCCACCCGGGAGGGGTGGGGCTGATCCATGGCGCCAGCCCGGAGGGGTCGGGCCGATCCGACGGCCCGGCCGGAATCGTCCCACGCGATCAGCTGAGGGTGAGCTCCTTGCGGTAGACCCGGGCCGGACCCAGATCGACGATCGCGGTGGCCAGCCGGGTGAAGGCGGCTGCTGCCTCGCCCTCGGGGTCTGCCACCATGACGGGGATGCCCTCGTCCCCCCCGGAGCGCAGCGCGGGGACCAGGGGCACCTGTACGAGGAGCGGGACGCCGAGCTCGGATGCGAGCTGGCTGCCTCCCCCTGCGCCGAACAGCTCGTACCGAGTGCCGTCGTCGCCCATGAACCAGCTCATGTTCTCGATGACTCCGCGCACGGCCAGCTTCAGCTTGCGGGCGGCATAGGCCGAGCGCTGGGCCACCCGTTGTGCGGCCGGCTGGGGGGTGGTGACCACGAAGACCTCGGTCTTGGTGAGGTACTGGCCGAGGGACAGGGTGACATCACCGGTCCCCGGGGGCATGTCGACCAGCAGGAAGTCGGGCTCCCCCCAGTAGGCATCGACCAGGAACTGCTCAAGGGCCTTGTGCAGCATGGGCCCCCTCCAGATCACCGGGGTGTCGTCGGCGACGAAGAACCCCATCGAGAGGCAGCGGACACCGTTGGCCGTGGGGGGGACCACCAGGTCGCCGATGATGAGCGGCTCGGCGGTGATCCCGAGCATCTTGGGGACGGAGAACCCGTAGACGTCGGCATCGAGTACGGCGACGTCGTATCCCATCCGGGCCAGGGCGACGGCCAGGTTGACGGTGACCGACGACTTGCCGACCCCTCCCTTGCCCGATGAGATCCCGAGGATCCGGGTCTTCGACCGCGGGAGCATGAAGCGGTTCGGGCGGCCCTCCTCGTGACCGAGCTGCCCGCCGTGGGCGTGCCCGTGGCCGTCGTCGGGGGCGCGCTGGGTTCCTCCGTCGACCGGCTCACCACGCAGCAGCATCCGGAGGCGCGCCCGGGGCTCCTCTTCCATGACCACCCGGTCCACCGTGAGCTCGTCGACTCCGGGCAGGGGGCCGACGGCCCGGCGGATCCGGTCCACCAGCTCGTCGGTCTGGGGGTAGTCCGCCACCGGCAGGGCGACTTCGACGGTCACCTTCTTGCGCCTGGCGTGCACCCGGCCGACCATGCCCAACTCCCCCAGCGGACGGCGCAGCTCGGGATCGGTCACGGCGGCAACAGCGGCTGTGACCTGGGACTCGTCGATTGGCATCCGGGCGCTCCTCAGGGGGAATTCGGCGTCACCGGTAGACTAGGGGACATGCACGTCGACCCGGACCGCCCGATCCCCTTCCCCACGGTGGCACCGAGCCTCGGCGGGCGGGAGAGCGGGGGCGATTCGGCCCGTTCGGACAGCAACTTCGCCGCCGCGGTCACCGCGGTGAGCTCCGCCTTCGGTGATCCGACCCGGCGCGAGATCTACCTGTTCGTCCGGTCGAACCCCGGCACCACCGCCTCGGAGGTCGCCGCCCAGTTCTCGCTCCACCCCAACGTGGCCCGCCACCACCTCGAGCGCCTGGCCAGCGGGGGCTATGTCGTGGTCACCATGGAGCGGGCCGCCGGGCACGGTGCCGGCCGGCCGGCCAAGCGCTTCCGGGCCATCGCCGACGATCCCACCCTGGACCTCCTCACACGGCGAGACGACCTGTTGGTCCTGTTGCTCCAGGAGGC
>DAIMIK010000098.1:0-8798 GCA_036722795.1 Acidimicrobiales bacterium
GGCCGACTCCACGACGGTGCCGTCGGGCAGTCGGGCCGCGTCCGGGCCGGTCCCCGGCGGCGGGCCCGGCTCGGTGCCGAAGATCCCGATGCTGTGGGTGGACATGTACCAGCCGAGCCCGGTGACCAGGCCGAGGGAGCCGGGGTCGGCCCGGAGGGCGCCCACCATGGAGGCCAGGGCGTGGGTCCCGTAGTTGTTGCCGGGGCCGCCCGCGAAGGTGAGCCCGCCGGTCACCGTCAGGGGCCGGGCCGGATCGTCGTCGGGCAGGCCGAGCTCGGCTGCGGCGATCTGCACGGCCGAGGGGAAGCACGAGTAGAGGTCGAGGTGGGCCACCTGCTCGACGGTCACGCCGGCCAAGGACAGCGCGGAGGATCCGGCCAGGCGGATGGCCGGAGACGAGTGGAAGTCGGCCCGGTGGGAGAGGAACCAGTGGTCCTCGGTGTCGCCGCCGGCCAGCGGGAAGACCCACCGGTCGCGGGGGACCCCGGCGGCCTCGGCCGCCGCGGCCGAGCACAGGATCACGGCCGCACCCTGGTCGACCTGCAAGTTGGCGGTGAGCAGCTTCGTGTAGGGGTAGTCGATCATCCGGTTGGCCTCCGACGCGGTGGCCACCTCGTCGGCGGTCCGGGCGTCGCGCAGCCAGGCATGGGGGTTGCCCGCCGCCACCTCGGAGAATCGTGACCACAGTGCCCCGATGTGCAGGCGGTGCCCCTCGAGGCTGCGCCCGGCCTCGGCCCGGAGGGCATTCTCGAAGAGGGGGAAGACGTGGATAGGGAGGTCGAGGCCCCGCTCCTCCTCGGCGTCGGTGGTCCCGCGGCGGTCGCTGCCGAAGGTCAGCGCCGGCTCGGTGTCGGCGGACTGCACCGTCCACGGCAGGACCGGCCGGTCCGGGTGCCGGCGTGCTGCAGCCTTGGTGTAGACGCAGTCGGCACCGACCACCACGGCCACGTCCAGCTCTCCACGGCCGATGGCCAGAGCGGTGGCATTCACCATGCGCTGCGGGTTGTTGCCGCCGGTGGTCGTCACCATCACCTGGGCGGGCTCGATCCCCAGCGCCGCGGCCACCAGGTCCCCGGGGTTGGCGTAGTGCCAGCTCAGGGGGTTGGCCACCCGCAGCGACTGGGCGCGGCCGGTCAGGGCGCGTCCCGCCGGGGCGGTCCCCCCGGGGGCGACGCCGTCGCAGTCCTCGATGGCCGTCTCGACGGCCTCGATCATCAGGCCGACCGGCTCGGGCCGGTCGGCCAGGGAGCCCTCGCCCTCGCTGTGGGGCCGATTGTTGACCTGGCCCACGCCCACGACCACGGGGGTGCTGGGGTCGAGCCTCATAGAACCAAGGAGGCTACCGTGGCGCTCTCCGGGCCGATTCGCCCTCGGTACACTCGGTGTCATGCGGATCGCTGTCGGCTCTGACCATGCGGGGTATGTCCTCAAGTCCGCCCTGGTCAGACATGTGGAGGACGCCGGGCACCAGGTCATCGACCTGGGGACGGACTCCTCCGAGGTGTCGGTCGACTACCCCGTCTACGGGCTGGCGGTGGGCCGGGCGGTGGCCGAGGGCCGGGCCGAGCGCGGGATCTGCGTCTGCGGCACCGGCATCGGTATCGGCATCGCCGCCAACAAGGTCGACGGCATCCGCGCCGCCATGGTCCATGACGTCACGACCGCCGGGCTGGCCCGCCGCCACAACGACGCCAACGTCATCTGCCTCGGCGGGAGGACCACTGGCGCCGCCGAGGCCCTGGACGCGGTGGATGCCTTCTTCTCGACGGAGTACGAAGGGGGCCGCCACCAGCACCGGCTCGACGAGATCTCCGAGTATGAATCAACCCGCCACGCAGACCCCTCTCCCGGCGCCGCGATCGACGACCACGAAAGGCAGTTGCCGACACCATGAGCAGCCCCTTCACCCCCTCTCCCTTCGATGCCTGGCTGGTCGACGACCCGGAGGTCAGGCGCCTGCTGGGCGACGAGGCCGAGCGCCAGTCCACGACGCTGCAGCTGATCGCCTCGGAGAACTTCGCCTCCCCGGCGGTGCTGGCGGCCACCGGCTCGATCCTCACCAACAAGTACGCCGAGGGCTACCCGGGCCGCCGCTACTACGGGGGCAATCAGGTCATCGACCAGGTCGAGAACCTGGCCCGCGACCGCCTGACGGCGCTCTTCGGGGCGGAGCACGCCAACGTGCAGCCCCATGCCGGGGCCAACGCCAACCTCGCCGCCTACCAGGCCCTGTTGGACCCGGGCGACACCATCCTGGCCATGCGCCTCGACCACGGGGGCCACCTGACCCACGGTTCACCGGCCAGCATCACCTCCAAGATCTGGCGCTTCGTCTCCTATGGGGTGTCGCCGGCCACCGGCGACCCGGACAAGCCGGGCGAGACGATCGACTTCGACCAGGTGGCCGACGTGGCCCGGCGCGAGCGCCCCAAGCTGATCGTGGCCGGTTCCACCGCCTACTCCCGCATCATCGACCCGCTGCCGTTCCGAGAGATCGCCGACTCGGTAGGGGCGCGCTTCCTGTTCGACGCGGCCCATCCGGCCGGCCTGATCGCCGGTGGGGCCCACCCCTCACCGGTTGGAGTGGCCGACGTGGTGACCTTCACCACCCACAAGACGTTGCGCGGGCCCCGGGGGGGCGCCATCCTCTGCTCGGCCGAGCTGGCCAAGGCGGTGGACAGCGCCGTCTTCCCCGGGCTGCAGGGCGGCCCCCTCGAGCACGTCATCGCGGCCAAGGCGGTGGCGTTCGCCGAGGCGTCCCGCCCCGAGTTCCGCACCTACGCCGCCCGGGTGGTGGCCAACGCCGGCGCGCTCGGTGGGGCGCTGACCGGGGCGGGCTTCCGGCTGGTGTCCGGTGGGACCGAGAACCACCAGGTCCTGGTCGACCTGCGCGCCTTCGACGCCGAACTGACCGGCAAGGTGGCCCAGGAGGTCCTCGATCGGGCCGGCATCACCTGCAACCGGAACACCATCCCCGACGACCCCCGCTCGCCGTTCATCACCTCGGGCCTGCGGCTGGGGTCGGCCGCCCTGACCACCACCGGCATGGGCGAGCCCGAGATGCGGGCCATCGGCGCGCTGATCGGCCGGACCCTGCGCAACCGCGAGGACGACGCCGCCCTCGCCCAGGTGCGGGCCGAGGTCCGCGAGCTGTGCCTGGCCTTCCCGCCGTACCCGACACTGGCCGGGACGTGACGCCGGAGGAGAAGGGGATCGGGTGAACGCGACGGTTCCGCTCAACTGGTACGGCGTCCTGCTGATCGTGGCCGCGCTGTCCTCGTGGATCCTCACCTTCCCGGCCCGCCGCATCGCCCTGCAGATCGGCTACGTGGCCCAACCCGACGACCGCAAGGTGCACCAGCGGGTGACACCCGAGGCCGGCGGCGTGGCCATGTTCGTGGCCATGCTGGTCACCTGGGCCGTGGCTGCGTCGATCCCCGCGCTCGGCGACCTGTTCCGCGGGTCCTCGGAGCCGCTCGGTCTCATCCTCGGGGCGGCGGCGATCTTCGTGGTCGGGATCATCGACGACTTCCGGGACATGTCGGCACCGGCCAAGGTGGCGGGCCAGGTCCTGGCGGCCACCATCCTGTACTTCATGGGCGTGACCTGGTTCCAGTTCAAGGTCCCACTGGCCGGGCTGGTGCAGCTGTCACCCGAGTGGACCCCGCTGCTGACCGCGCTGTGGGTGATCGCCATCACCAATGCGGTGAACCTGATCGACGGGCTCGACGGCCTGGCCGCCGGAGTGGTGGCCATCGCCTCGGGGGCGCTCGCCGTCTACGGCCTCCACCTCCAGCACCTGGGTAACCTGCCCACCGACAACATCGGCCCGCTGATCGCCGTGATCACCTGCGGGATCTGCCTCGGGTTCCTGCCCCACAACTTCCACCCGGCCAAGATCTTCATGGGGGACGCCGGGGCCCTCCTGCTGGGACTGCTGATGGCCGCCTCCACCATGCTGATCGGAGGCCGCTCGGCCGGCACGGTCGGCGGGGTGGCGGCACGGAGCGGGGAAACCTACTTCTTCTTCGCCCCCCTGTTCATCCCCTTCTTCATCCTCGGCGTGCCCATGGTCGACATGGCGTTCGCCTTCGTGCGGAGGACGGCCAACCGGACCGGGTTCTCCACCCCGGACAAGAACCACCTCCACCACCGCCTGCTCCGCCTGGGCCACGGGCACCGCCGGAGCGTCCTCATCCTCTGGGCCTGGACGGTGCTGCTGTCCGGGTTCATCCTCTTCCCGCTGTACATATCGAGCGTGAACGCCATCATCCCCTTCGGCGCCCTGGCCCTCGGGGTGGTCCTCTACACGCTGTTCCACCCGAGCCTCCGCAAGCAGACCGGCCTCGGGCCGGAGGGGGAGCTCCCCCTGGAAGAGGACGACGAGACCGGGACGGGCGGGGATGCGCCGGTCGGCTGGGCCCCGCCCGAGCCGGACCCTGCCACCCCGGCCCTCGGGGTTCCGGCGTCCACGACCCTCCCCTCGACAGAACCGTGAACGGCGTGTTTCGGGCGTTTTGCCGCCACCGCCGCGAAAGTGCGATGATGCTGCCCGTGAATTGCAGGCCTCTCGCCCCCTCGGAGGGCACCCGTTCGGCGGCTCGCCCGACCGGCAACCGCAATCGAACCCCTGCGTGAATTCGGGAGCAATTCGTGAAGCACCATCTCCCCACATCCCCTGACGCGGCACGGCCCGAGCATGGACGACGCCACCCCTCCCCCCGAACCGGAGCCGCCGCCGGGCCCCTCGGAGCCCAAGTTGGAGCCGGGGGCCGTGGCCTTCCTGACGATGGGAGTGGCAGCGGCTCTCTGTGTGGTCATCGGCGGCGGCCTCGGGTATGTGATCGACAGAGGGGCAGGCACCTCCCCGCTCTTCACACTGATCGGCCTGGGCTTCGGCCTGGTGACGGCAGTGGTGATGGCCGTGGCGCGCATTCGCGAGTACCTGTAACCGTCGCGTGCGCAGCCTGCCTCCTCGCCACGTCCGGCGGACCCCGGGGAACTTAGGGGGCACCGTGTTCGCTCACTTCTCACTGCCGGACGTGCCCGATGTTGCCCGCCGCACCGTGTCGTCCGTCCTGGTGGCCGCCGTGGCCGCGCTGGTCGCAGGGTTCGTCTTCGACAAGGCGCTCGTCGGTGTGGGCGCTTGCATCGGCCTGGCGCTCGGGACACTCAACTTCCGGCTGATCGGCAACTCGGTGGCCAAGGTCAGCGCCAGTGAGGCCGAGAACAAGCGCCGGCCTCTGGCTGTCAACACCCTCGGCCGGCTGGGGATCGTGACCGTGATCGCCGTGGTGCTCCTCCTCGTCTCGAGGAGCCTCGGGTTCGGCGTGCTCTTCGGCCTGCTCGCCTTCCAGATCATCCTCCTGGCCAACGTGGCCCGCTCGATGGCCAAGGCCGGCCCAATGACCTCGGTCGACGACGTGATCAACGCCAACGTCGTCGAGGACACGGTCCGCCCCGTCGACGGGCGCCCGGCCGTCGAGGGCACTGATGACGCATCGGGAGGTGCGTGACCCCGTGCTCCCCGGATCACGCCTGCTCTCCGCCCCGCTCCTCGGCATCGACATCTCGGTGGGCGACCACGTCCAGCGCAAGATCTTCGGGCTGACCATCAACGTGGACATCGTGTGGGCCACGCTTATCGCCGGGGCCGTCGTGATCACCCTCGGGCTGATCCTCCGCGCCAAGGCCACGAGCGGGGTGCCGGGCAAGTTCCAACTGCTGTGGGAGATGGCCGTCGGCGCCGTGCAGAAGCAGGTCGACGACACCATCGGCCCCCAGGGGGCCAAGATCGTGCCCCTGGCCCTGACCCTGTTCGTCTTCATCTTCACCTGCAACCTCTTCGAGGTGGTCGGGATCGGCTCCAAGCTCGACGTCCTGCCCGCGCCCACCAGCGACATCAATCTCCCCCTGGCAATGGCCCTCTACGTCATCGTCCTGGTCCACAGGGCCGCCATCAAGAACCGCGGCGGCATGGGCTACGTCAAGCACTACCTGGCCCAGCCGTTCCCGCCCAAACTCTTCTTGGTCAACGCCTTCATGAACGTGATCGAGGAGCTGGTCAGGCCGGTCACCCTCACCCTCCGTCTCTTCGGCAACCTGTTCGCCGGCGGACTGATGCTCTCGCTGCTCGCCTCGCTGGTCATCTGGAAGCTGGGCCCCGCTCCTATCGGCGCCGTGCTCTCCGTCCCCTTCACCGTGCTGTGGAAGGTCTTCGACATGGCCATCGGAGCCATCCAGGCCTTCATCTTCGCCCTCTTGACCATCCTCTACTTCGACACCGCCATGGCCCCGGAAAAGGCCCACTGACGCCGGTCCCCGTCAGGCCGTCCACCCCCGTCTCACCCACCACATCAACAAAGGAGAAGTTCCAATGGCAGCAGACCCGTCGATGGCAAGTGCAGTAAAGATTGCGGGCGCCATGGTCGGCGCCGGACTTGCGCTTGGTGGAGGCGCCGTGGGCGCGTCCATCGGTGACGGTCTGGCCGGTAGCCAGACGATCGCCGGCGTGGCTCGCCAGCCCGAGGCGCAGGGGCGCTTGACCACGATCATGTTCCTGACGGTCGGCCTCTGCGAGGCGGCTTACTTCATCAACCTGGTCTTCGCCGCCCTCTTCGTCTTCTCGCTGGGCAAGTAGGCCCAGCCCGCCAGCCCGCCAGCCCGCCAGCCCGCCAGCCCGCCAGCCCCCGGGGCCCGCGAGCCGGCGGAGCCCACGACCGACCAACCAAGGATGACGACCATGCCCATCGCCACCAGTAACTTCCTCGTCCCCAACGGGACGTTCATCGTGGTTCTGCTTGCCTTCATTCTCGTGCTGGGAGTGATCGCCAAGTACGTGTTGCCCGTGCTGAACAAGGCGCTGACCGAGCGGCAGGACAAGATCCGAGGCGAGCTCGAGGCCGCCGACAAGGCCAAGGCCGACGCCGAGCAGGCCGACGCCGAGCGCCGGGCCGTGCTCGACCAGGCCCGCGCCCAGGCACGGGAGATCGTGGCCCAGGCCAACACCACAGGAGACCAGATCAAGGTCAAGGCCGAGGCCGACGGCCAGGCCATCCACGACCGAATCGTGCAGGCGGCCGACGCCGAAGTGGTCATCGCCCGCCGGGCGGCGGTCGAAGAGGTGACCGCCCGGGTGGGCGAGATCGTGCTCGCCGCGGCCGAGCGGGTGATCGGCCGCGAGATCCGGTCCGCCGACCATCAGGACCTGATCGACGAGGCCATCGCCGCGGTGCGGGCCGAGACCTCGGGCGCCGTCGCCGGGGCCGTCGGGGGCAGTCGGTGAACCCTGCCCTCCAGGGCTATCTGGCCGCGATGGAGGAGACGTTGGCCGCGGGCGGCGTGCTCGCCGATTCCGGTGCCGAGCTGGCCTCGGTGGGCGAGCTGGTCGACGGCAACAACGATCTCACCCTGGCCATCAACGACGGTTCGGTCCCTGTGTCCGCTCGCCGCGCCGTGCTCGACGCCCTCCTCGAGGGGAAGGTCCGCCCCGAGGTCCGGAGCCTGGTCCACCAGGCGGTCACCGTGGTTCCGGCCGGCGAAGTGACCGCGTCGTTCCACTGGCTGGCCAACCGGTTGACCCACGCCGCGACCCGCGGGCCGGCAACGCCGGCAGAGCCGTTCGACGAAGAGGTGCTCGGCCGCATGGGCTCCCGCAACCGGGTGTCGGGGTATGCGGCCGCCGTCTTCGAGACGGTCACCATTGCCGAGCTCGAGGAGATCGAGGACCAGCTGTTCCGTTTCGCCCGCACCGTGGAGTCCAATCGACGGCTGCGCGGCGCCCTGGGTGACCGTGACCTCCCGGTGGCGGTCCGCCAACAGGTCATCGCCCAGCTCCTCGGCACCCAGGTACTGCCGGCCACGCTGCGGCTGGCTGCCTATGCGGTGCGGGGTGGTCGCGCCCGCGACATCGTCGCCACCCTGGACGCGCTGGTGGAGGACGCCGCCAGTGCCCGCGGTTGGCGGGTGGCCCGGGTGCTGGCCGCCGACGCGGTCGACGACCCCCAGCGCCAGGACCTCAGCGAGGCCCTGGCCCGACTGGCCGGCAACCCGGTCGATCTCCAGGTGACTATCGACCCCCATCTGCTGGGGGGCGTGGTGGTCCAGGTGGGCGATCTGCTGGTCGACAGCAGCACCCGTCACCGGCTGGATGAATTGAAGGAGCACCTCCTCGCCTCCGAGGAGGCCTACCGGATCCCAGAAAGTCCAACACGAAGGGAAGCAACCGATGGCTGAGTTGACCATCAACGCCGACGAGATCACCGCTGCGCTCAAGCAGTACGTCGACGACTACACGCCCGAGGTCGGGACCGAGCAGGTCGGCCGCATCGTCGAGGTCGGCGACGGCATCGCCCGCATCACCGGGCTGCCCGGCTGCGCGGTCAACGAGATCCTCGAGTTCCAGGACGGGACCGAGGGCCTGGCCCTCAACCTCGACGAGGAGACCATCGGCGCCGTCATCCTGGGCGAGGACACCGGCCTCGAGGAGGAGCAGCTGGTCAAGGCCACCGGGCGCATCCTCTCGGTCCGGGTCGGTGACGCCCTTCTCGGTCGGGTGGTCAACGCCCGGGGCGAGCCCCTCGACGGCAAGGGGCCGATCCACACGGACGCCACCCGTCGCCTCGAGGTACAGGCCCCAGGCATCGTGAAGCGCCAGCCGGTGTCCGAGCCGCTGCAGACCGGCATCAAGGCCATCGACGCCATGACCCCGATCGGCCGGGGCCAGCGCGAGCTGATCATCGGTGACCGCAAGACCGGCAAGACCACCGTGGCCGTCGACACCATCCTCAACCAGAAGG
>DAIMIK010000099.1:0-8659 GCA_036722795.1 Acidimicrobiales bacterium
GGTCTCGACCGCCTGCCCCTACTGCATGATCATGCTGGACGACGCGGTGCGGGCCCACAACCGGACGGACGACGTGCGGGTCCTCGACCTCTCCCAGCTGTTGGAGGAGTCGATGGGCGAGCCGGTGGCGGTGGGCGCGGGCACCGCTTCACCGGACCAGGCCGTCGCCGGCGAGGACGCCCCGGACGAGGACTGACCCCCGGCCCCGAGGGGCCGGCCCGGTCGCAGGCGTGTCCAGCCGCTCAGTCGCAGGCGTGGGCAGCCGCTCAGTCGTAGGCGAGTGCGTCCGCCTCGCGCAGCCGGTTGGACAGTGCGGCCAGCATCTTGCGTGCGATGGTGGGCACCGCCTCCAGCAGGCTGTTGAATTGGCGCTGGGAGAGCACCAGCAGGTCCATCTCGGTCTCCGACACCACCGTGGCGGAGCGCGGCCGGCGGTCGAGCAGGGCCAGCTCGCCGAAGTGGCCGCCCGGGCCCAGGATGGCCACCTTCTTGCCGCTGCGGAGCACGGCCGCAGTGCCGTCGACGATGAGGAAGAACTCCTGGCCGATCCGGCCCTCCTCGACGAGCACCTTCCCCGCCGGGACCTCCACCTCGTCGAGCGATCCGCGGATCTTGCGGAGCTCGGAGGTGGTGCAGCTCGAGAACAGCCAGATGGACTTGAGATCGAGCTCCTTCGGGCGTGCGGCCATGTCTGGAGGCTAGCCGCGGGGTGCCGTGTGGCGCCGTGAACGGCGAGCGAACGCATGCCGCTCCATCGGGCCCGCGCCCGGGAGGCTCGTCGACGCCGCTGCTACCATCTCCTGATCGCCGGAGGACGGCAGCCGAGTGGCGGGCGGACGTGTAGCTGAGGGACGGACAGGCCAATGATCGCTCCGGAGACGACGGCACCCCAGGGACCGGGCCCGAGGAAGGCAGGTGTGGCGGACGACACCGAGGTGGAAGCCGGCGCCCCCGATCGGTCCGGCGAGCCTGTCACGACCCTCCGCGGCGCCGGTGTGCAGGCGGACGTCCGCCGGGTCGGTCGTGTTGTCATCGGCCTCTCCCTGGTGACCCTGACCGCCGTCGCCACCGTGCTCCTCGTGGCCGGGTTCCAGAAGAACGCCGAGATCACCAGCCTGCGGGCGAACGGGGTCCCGGTCGACGTCACCGTGACCAAGTGTCTCGGCCTGATGGGGGGGAGCGGCAGCAACCTGGTCGGGTACGACTGCAGCGGCACCTACATCGTTGACGGCCACACCTACACCGAGGACATCCCGGGCAACACGCTGCACGCTCCCGGGTCGACGCTCCAGGGCCTCACTGTGCCGGGCGACCCGGCGCTCTTCTCGACGCCCGGGGCCGTGGCCGCCGAGCACCCGTCGTGGAGGGTGTTCATCGTCCCGACCATCCTGTTGGTGGCCCTCCTGCTCCTGGTGGGGGCCCTCGTCCTCAGACGCCGGCACCTGCGTCGGGCGCAGTGAGCCGTCCGACGGAGCGGTGCGGACAAGCGCACGACCACCGCCGCAGCCAGCGCGACTGGGGCGGGTCGGCTTCGCCCCGATTCGGCCGGGCGGGCTAGCCTGAGTCATGCCCGGTCCCGATCCCGACGTCGACGACGACGGCGTCACGCCCCCGATGAGCGCCTGGCAACGGCTGCTCGCGGCGATTTGGCATCCCGGGGGCAATCCGGACAGAGAGCCCCTCGGTAGCCGTCTCAGCAGCGCGGTGCTCAAGCCGGCCGATGCCGACGCGGCACCCGACGCCGGCCCGACCACCGTGGACGAGCTGGAGGCGGCGATCGGACGCGCCGACGACAAGGAACGCCTGGTCGGCCTCATCGCGGCGCCCCTGGCCGGCATGATCGGGCTGCTGGTCACCGGCAACCTGATCGCCAACGATCCCAAGGCCGTGCTGGCCAACGGCCAGGTCAACCCGCAGCACGTGAGCCCGTCGCTCTACCTCGCTGTCGGCGGGACGGCCCTCGTCCTGGCCGTCGCCATGCTGGTGACCGCGTGGTTCCGCAAGCGCCTCTACCTCGGCATCGCCATGGCCCTCTACGGGCTGTCCATCTTCAATCTCCACTTCTGGGGCTTCGGGGTGCCGTTCATCCTGGCGGGCGCGTGGTTCCTCGTACGCGCCTACCGGCTGCAGACGAAGCTCAAACTGGCCAAGGAGGCCGGCCCGACGACCGGTCGGCCCCAGGCCAACAAGCGCTACACGCCGCCGACCATCCCGCCCGGAAAGGCGCCGAAGGCCAAGCCCGGCGACGAGCGAAAGGCCGGCTGACCCCAAGCGGGCCCGCGGGTGCCCGCGGTCTGGGCCGAGGGGGGACCTGCGACGGAGCGCCGTCGGATTCGGCGTCAGCGGACCTGCGACGGGGGATCCGGGCGGACACCGTGGATTCGCCGTCGCAATCGGTGGTGGCCAGTGCCGTCCGACGCCTGCGGCGAAGCGTCCCGGAGCCCCACTCGACGGCCCCGCGGCCGCTCTCTGCCCCTCTCACCAGGGGATACGTGTCAGTTCACGCATTGGTAACACGGGCGTGACCGTGCCGAAATCCCCACGCTGCATTGTTTGCGGCGGCAGAGCGCATCTGTCTGCACTGGTCTTGGTCCACCCGTTCCCGTCACGAGTTCGGGGGCCCCGGGACGCAGTCATCTCACGAGGTATCTCAGGAGAGGAGCACCCAACCGTGCTAGCCGCTGTAACGCAAGTTCCGTATCCCAGTTGGCTCAACACAGGCGACAACACCTGGCAGATAGTGGCTGCCACGTTCGTCGGGATGATGAGCCTTCCCGCCTTGGCGGTGCTCTATGCGTCGCTCGTCCAGAAGAAGTGGGCGGTGAACGTGATCGCGATGATGTTCGCCGGCTTCTCACTGGTCATGATCGCCTGGTTCCTGTGGTCCTACAAGATGGGCTTCGGTGCCAACTCGTTCGGAGGCGGGGTCAAGAACGGGGTGCAGACCCAACTGACCGGCGTGGGTGGGTGGACGCACTTCATCGACAACTTCGTCGGCAAACCGGGCAGCATCACCAGCAGCGCGGGTGAACAGGGCCAGGCGGTGTCTGCGGCCAACACCGTCATCCCCTTCCACTTCCCCACGTCGACGCTGGCCTACTTCCAGTTCGTCTTCGCCGCCATCACCCCCCTGCTGTTCATGGGGGCCGTGCTGGGCCGGATCAAGTTCAGCGCCTGGTGCCTCCTGGTGCCGCTGTGGTCGACCTTCGTCTACAGCGTCGACGCCTTCCTGCTCTGGGGTGGTGGCTACTTCGCCCAGGAGGGCGCACTCGACTTCTCCGGTGGCTACGTCATCCACATGTCTGCCGGTGTCTCGGGCTTCGTGGCCGCCTGGATCCTCGGGCCCCGGCTCCTACGGGACAGACAGCACGCCATCCCCAACAACCTGGTGATGGCCGCGGTCGGGGCCGGCATCCTGTGGCTCGGTTGGAACGGCTTCAACGGTGGTGACCCGTACTACGCAGGGGCCGACGCCGCTGCCGCCGTGGTCAACACCAACCTGGCCACCGCGGCCGGCGTGCTGACCTGGATCGCCATGGACGCCTGGCTCTCCAAGGAGAAGAAGCCCACCTTCCTGGGCGGCGTGAACGGCATGATCTGCGGCCTGGTCGGGATCACGCCCTGCGCCGGCTGGGTCAACGGCCAAGGCGCCATCGCCATCGGGGTCATCTGCTGTGCCGTGGTCTGGGTGGCCTGGAACTTCCTGTCCAAGGTGCGGCCCTTCTCGAAGGTGGACGATGCCCTCGGGGTCGTCTACACCCACGGCATCGCCGGCTTGTTCGGCGGGTTGCTGCTCGGCATCTTCGGGGACCCGAACATGCTGGAGTATGGATGCGGTCACCTGGACTCGGCCGGGCAGGTAGCCGCCACTTCCCAACAGACCTACATCACGGCCACCGCCCACTGCACGCCCTTCTCGGTGAACGGCCTGATCTACACCGGCTCGGCCCACCAGCTGTGGGAACAGTTCCGGGCTGCCGTGTGGGTCATCTTCTGGTCGGCGCTGGTCACGTTCATCCTGATGAAGCTCATCGGGCTGGTCCTCCGGGGCGCCCGCTACAAGGACGAGGTCCTCGAGGTCGGCGACCTCGCCGTCCACGGCGAGGAGGCATTCCCCGAGGCGACACTGGCCGAGCGGGTCGGGGCCTTCTCGATGGCCGGCGACGCCGCAGCCTCGAGGAAACCGGATGACTTGCTACCGTCCGGTGAACCAGGCAGCTGACAGAACCACTACGAACCCAAGGAGGAATTCAAAATGAAGCTGATCGTAGCGGTGCTGAAGCCGTTCAAGCTCGACGAGGTGAAGGAGGGATTGAAGAGACTCGGGGTCCACGGTTTGACCCTGACCGAGGCCCAGGGCTTCGGGCGCCAGAGAGGCCACACCGAGGTCTACCGGGGAGCCGAGTACGAGGTCGAGTTCGTGCCGAAGATCCGGCTCGAGGTCCTCGTCGACGACTCCCAGGTCGAAGAGGTGACGACGGCGATCGTCGACTCCGCCGGCACCGGGAAGATCGGTGACGGGAAGGTGTGGGTCCTCCCGGTCGAGGAGGTCATCCGGGTCCGGACCGGCGAACGGGGTGTCGAAGCCCTCTGACCCTGGTCCCCCCAGCCATGAGACGGCGAAGGGTCGGTCCGCGAGGGACCGGCCCTTCGCCGCGCCGGGTGGCTAGCCGGCCTGGCGGCCGACCGCTTGGGCGGCGGCCCGGGCCGCCTCGGGATCACCGAGGTAGCCACTGGCCACCACCGACAGGTCGTCGGCCAGGTGGTAGCGGAAGGGAATGCCCGTGGGGACCTCGAGGTCGACGATGGCGTCGTCGCCGATGCCCTCGATGTGCTTGCGCAGCCCGCGCAGGCTGTTGCCGTGGGCGACCACCAGCACGGTGCCGCCCCTCGGCCCCTCGGCCAGCAGGTCGGGGACGATGGCGTCCTCCCAGTAGGGGATGACCCGGTCCACCACGTCGGCCAGGCACTCGGTGAGCGGCAGGGCGTCGGCCGGGACGTCCCGGTAGCGGGGGTCGCCGGCCGGGTCGTGCTCGTGGCCCCGTTCCAGGGCCGGCGGCGGGGTGGCGTAGCTGCGGCGCCACTGCTTGACCTGCGCGTCGCCGAACTCGGCGGACGTCTCCTTCTTGTTGCGGCCCTGCAGGGCACCGTAGTGGCGCTCGTTGAGGCGCCAGTGGCGGCGCACCGGCAGCCAGCTCCTGCCCACCTCGGCCAATGTCAGCTCGGCAGTGCGGACGGCCCTGGTCAGCAGGGAGGTGTGGAGGACCCGCAGGTCGAGGCCCTCTTCGTCGGCGAGGAGCCGGCCCGACGCACGGGCCTCGGACTCGCCCAGCTCGGAGAGACCGACGTCGTACCACCCGGTGAACAGGTTCTCGGCGTTCCACAGCGACTGACCGTGGCGGAGCAGTACCAGTTGCGACATGGTCCGAGCGTATCCCGACCACCTGCACCGGGATCTGACTGAGAACTGTGAAAAAACTTGTCTATATGCCACTCAAGTTTGTTATAGTTGAATCCAGAAGCAAAGAGGCACGAGAGTAGGAGCAGGGTGGGCGTCGGCCAGAGGCCGGCACCGGAATCGCAGCAGTCACAGGGCCGGCAGCAACCGCCGTCGGATCGACAGAGGGATCCGGACACACAGTCGGATCGAACAGAGCATGCCCGCAGCGGCAGGTACAGGAGGAAACAAGATGGCCAAGGCCGTAGGAATCGACCTCGGGACCACCAACTCGGTGGTGGCAGTGTTGGAGGCCGGCGAGCCGGTCGTCATCCCCAACGCGGAGGGAGGGCGGACCACCCCGTCGGTGGTCGGGTTCGCCAAGTCGGGTGAAGTACTCGTCGGTGAGGTGGCCAAGCGCCAGGCCATCACCAACCCCGACCGGACCATCCGTTCGGTCAAGCGCCACATGGGCACCTCCTGGGCCGTCGACATCGACGGCAAGGACTACACGGCCCAGGAGATCTCGGCGCGCATCCTCGGCAAGCTGAAGCGCGACGCCGAGGCGTTCCTCGGCGACACGGTGACCCAGGCGGTCATCACCGTCCCCGCCTACTTCGACGACGCCCAGCGAACGGCCACCAAGGAGGCGGGCTCCATCGCCGGCCTCGAGGTGCTCCGCATCATCAACGAGCCGACAGCGGCCGCCCTGGCCTACGGGCTCGACAAGGAAGGCGCCGACCAGACCGTCCTCGTGTTCGACCTCGGTGGTGGCACCTTCGACGTGTCGCTGCTCGAGATCGGTGACGGCGTGTTCGAGGTCAAGTCCACCTCGGGCAACCCCAAGCTCGGTGGGGACGACTGGGACCAGCGGATCATCGACTGGCTGGTCAAGACGTTCAAGGACACCGAGGGCGTCGACCTCTCCGCGGACAAGATGGCCACCCAGCGTCTGCAGGAGGCCGCGGAGAAGGCGAAGATCGAACTGTCCTCCGTCCAGGAGACCCAGATCAACCTGCCCTTCATCACCGCCACCTCCGAGGGCCCCAAGCACCTCGACGTCAAACTGGCCCGGGCAAAGTTCAACGAGCTGACCGCCGATCTGGTGGAGGCCTGCAAGGGACCCTTCGACCAGGCGATCGCCGACTCGGGCCTCACCAAGTCCGACATCGACCACGTGATCCTCGTCGGCGGCTCCACCCGGATCCCCGCGGTGCAGGAGCTGGTCCAGTCGCTGACCGGCAAGGAGGCCCACAAGGGCGTCAACCCGGACGAAGTGGTGGCCGTCGGTGCCGCCGTGCAGGCCGGCGTCCTGAAGGGCGAGGTCAAGGACGTCCTCCTCCTCGACGTGACCCCCTTGTCGTTGGGCATCGAGACCAAGGGCAACGTGATGCACCGCCTCATCGAGCGGAACACCACCATCCCCACCAAGCGGAGCGAGGTGTTCACCACGGCCGACGACAACCAGCCGTCGGTGGAGGTCCACGTACTCCAGGGTGAGCGCGAGATGGCGATGTACAACAAGACCCTGGGCAAGTTCCAGCTGGTCGACCTGCCCCCGGCCCCGCGGGGCGTGCCGCAGATCGAGGTCACCTTCGACATCGACGCCAACGGCATCGTCCACGTGTCGGCCAAGGACCGGGCCACCGGCAAGGAGCAGTCGATGACCATCACCGGCCAGTCGTCTCTGGCCAAGGACGACATCGAGCGCATGGTGAAGGACGCCGAGGCCCACGCCGAGGACGACCGCCGGCGCAAGGAGGAGGCGGAGACCCGCAACAACGCCGACACCCTCGTGTACCAGACCGAGAAGCTCCTGAAGGACCAGGGCGAGAAGTTCCAGGGCGACGAGAAGGAGAAGGTGGAGTCTGCACTGACCGGCCTCAAGGAGGCCCTGGCCGGCTCGGACGTCGAGGGCATCAAGACCTCGACCGAGACGCTGCTCACCGCCAGCCAGTCGTTCAGCCAGCGCCTCTACGAGGAGGCGGCCAAGGCCGACGCCACCGCCCCCGGCGGCCAGGTCGAGTCCGAGGAGCCGTCCGACGACGAGGTCGTCGACGCCGAGATCGTCGACGAAAAGGGCTGATCGTCGATGACCAGTGGCAACCAGACACCCGCTGGAGGAGTGGGGTCGGGACCGGAGGCCGGAGTGGACTCCGGTCCCTGGTCGGCCCAGGGCCGGGGGGCAGCTGGCAGGGCGGACGACGTGGTGGACGACGAGGCCGCAGAAGGTGACCTGCAAGAGGAGGTCACCACCGAGATCATCGACGGCACGGCGCCCGAGATCGACCCGGTGGCCATCGCCCAGTCCGAGAGGGACGAGTATCTCGACGCGCTGCGCCGCCTGCAGGCCGACTTCGAGAACTACAAGAAGCGGGTGGCGAACCAGCAGGCCGACCAGGCTGCCCGGGCCGCACGGTCCCTGGTGGAGAGTCTGCTGCCGGTGCTCGACACCCTCGACCTGGCCGCAGACCACCTCGGGGATGCAGAGTCGCCGGATGCCAGGGCGCTGGTGGCCGCCTCGAGCCTGTTGCGCGGGGTGCTGGCCAAGGAGGGCCTCGAGCGCATCGAGCCGACCGGCGAGGAGTTCGACCCCAATGCCCACGAGGCCGTCGGGCACCTCCCCGCCGAGGACACTCCCACCCCCACCCACGCCACGGGCGGAGAGGCCGACGACGAGGACCCGGCGTCGGCCGAGGCAGACGCCGCGGCAACGGCAACGGCAGCGACGGGCGAACTGGTGGTGGCCCAGGTGATGCGGCCCGGGTACCGCTGGCGCGGAGCGGTGCTCCGGCCGGCCATGGTGATGGTCCGCGGCTGAGCGGCTGCTTCGAGAGTGCCGGCGCGAGGGAGCGCCGCTACGAGATGGTGACAGGAAGGTAGAGGTACGGGACACGGTGGCGCCGCAACGCGAATGGTTCGAGAAGGACTACTACAAGACCCTCGGCGTGCCGAGCTCGGCGACGGCCAAGGAGATCACCAGCGCCTACCGCAAGCTGGCCAAGAAGCATCACCCCGACACCAACCCCGGGCAGGAGGAGACCTTCAAGGAGATCACCGCGGCCTATGACGTCCTCGGTGACGCCGAGCGGCGCAAGGAGTACGACGAGGTCCGCACCATGGGGCCCGCGGCCGGCGCCGGCGGGTTCCCCGGGGGCTACGGCGGAGGCGGCACCTACCGGGTCGAGGACATGGGCGACCTCGGCGACCTGTTCGGCGGGC